>JBOGGE010000153.1:0-16266 GCA_050743865.1 Acidimicrobiales bacterium | reverse complement strand
GAACCGACCACCCGCTCGCAGCGGGCCAGGTCATCCACGAGCCGGGCGGCCACTGGGAGCGGCATCTCGTCGACCGCCACCCGGGCCGCTGCGGCCCGGAGGGCGGTCACCGCCTCGGACAGAAGCCGGGCTCCGCCGGTCGGCGGGTTGACTCGGGGGGTGGGCGTCGTTCGGGGGTTCGTCGCCGCCCGGGGGTTCGTCGCCGCTCGGGGGGTGGTCGCCGCTGCGATCGCCATGGGGCCAGGTTGTCAGAGGGGTGTAACGCCTGGCTCGACTCCGGCCCGGCAGCCGTGCGAACGATGGCCACCCCGCCCGACGCTAGGGCCGGCGGGCCTCCAGCTCTTCCAGCACGTGGTCCGGCACCTCGAGGTCCCCCTCGCCGGTGCCCACCGACAGACCGGCCTTCACCAGTCCGTGGTAGTCGGAGCCACCGGTGGCGACCAGGCCGTTCCGCTGCGCCAGCCCGGCTAGGGCCGCCCGCTCGTCGGGCGCGTACCGGGCGTAGTAGGACTCGATCCCGGCGAACCCGGCCCCGGCCAGCTCCGCCACAGCGCCGGCCAGCCCCTCCGGCGCGAGGTCCAGGGTGTAGGGGTGGGCCAGTACCGCCACCCCGCCCGATGCCCGGGCCAGGGCTGCGATCTCGGCCGGCGGGACCCGGGCCTTGGGCACGTGGGCCGGGCGGCCCTCGGCCAGCCACCGGTCGAAGGCGTCGGGCACGGAGTCGGCGAGCCCGTGCCGCACGAGCACGGCGGCGACGTGGGGGCGACCGACGCTCTCCTCCCCGGCCGCCTCGGCCACGATCTCGTCGTAGGTGACGGGCGCTCCGAGACCGACCAGCCGGTCGACCAGCAGCCTGTTGCGCTCCACGCGGTCGAGCCGGAGCCGGGCCAGCTCGTCGCCGAGCGGCCCGCCATCGCCGGCCACGAAGTACACCAGCACGTGGGCGCTCCTGCCGCGGAAGGCGCAGGACACCTCGCATCCCGGCACCAGCCGGATCCCCGTCCCGACCGCGCCGCGCCCGGCTTCCTCCAACCCGGCCAGCGTGTCGTGGTCGGTGAGGGCCACCGCCGAGCAGCCGGCGGCGGCAGCCAGCTGCACCACCCGGGCCGGGGGATCCGTGCCGTCGGAGCAGGTGGAGTGGGTGTGCAGGTCGATCATCCGGGCCGAACGTTACCGGTCTCCTGTGTGTGCGAGACTGGATCCGGACACGGATGGTCCGGAAGCTCGGCGTGCGCCGCCGCTCCGGGCCTGGGAGCACTGGGGCGGCGAACCAGACGGTGAAGGAAGCCTGCGGGGTCTTCGGTGTGCACGCGCCCGGCCGGGCCGCTTCCCATCTCACCTTCGACGGCCTGTACGCCCTGCAACACCGGGGGCAGGAGTCGGCCGGGATGGCCGTCAGCGACGGCGAGAACATCACCGTGGTCAAGGACATGGGGCTGGTCACCCGGGTGTTCGACGAGCGGACGCTGTCCGGGCTCTCGGGGCACCTGGCCGTCGGCCACACCCGCTATTCGACCCACGGCTCGTCCGACTGGGCGGCAGCGCAGCCGGTGTACCGTCCGGTGGGCGCCGCCGGCTTCGCCCTGGGCCACAACGGCAATCTCACCAACACTGCCGCCCTCGCCGACAAGGCCGGGATGCTGCCGGGCATGGCAGTCACCGACAGCGACGTGGTGGCCGAGCTCCTTGCCCTGCACCACGGAAGCCCGGCCGGCACCCCGGCCCCGGCCCACGCCGGCACCCCGGTCCCGGGGGAGCTGGTCGAGGGGCTTCGGGCCGTGCTGCCACTGCTGGAGGGGGCCTACTCGCTCGTCCTGATGGACGCCGGACGGCTGTACGGGGTGCGGGACCCCCACGGGTTCCGGCCGCTGTGCCTCGGGCACCTCGAGCCGGTCGGCGACGCGCCGGAAGGCTGGGTGCTGGCGTCGGAGTCGCCGGCCCTCGACGTCGTCGGGGCGACGTTCGTGCGAGAGCTCGACCCGGGTGAGATGGTGGTCGTCGACCAGGACGGCGTGCGCTCCGAGCAGGTGGCCGACGAGGTCGAGCCCCGGCTGTGCATCTTCGAGTTCGTCTACTTCGCCCGACCGGACAGCCGGCTACTCGGCCGGGAGGTGCACGGCGCCCGCCGGCGGATGGGAGAGCTCCTGGCCGAGCAGGCGCCGGTCGACGCCGACCTGGTGATGGGCGTGCCCGACTCCGGGGTGCCGGCGGCCGAAGGCTACGCCCGCCGCAGCGGCATCCCCTACGGCCAGGGGCTGGTGAAGAACCGCTACATCGGCCGGACGTTCATCGAGCCCGACAGCCGGGCCCGGCAGGACGCCGTGCGGCGCAAGCTCAACCCGCTACGGGAGAACATCGCCGCCAAGCGGCTGGTGGTGGTGGACGACTCCATCGTCCGGGGCACCAATTCCCGCGCCATCGTGGGCATGTTGCGCGACGCCGGGGCCGTCGAGGTGCACCTGCGGATCTCCTCGCCTCCGTTTCGTTGGCCCTGCTTCTACGGCATCGACACGCCGACACGGGAGGAGCTGCTGGCGGCGGACCGGAGCCTGGAGGAGATCGAGCGGTTCCTCGGGGTCGACTCGCTGGCCTACATCAGCCTGGCCAATCTGGAGGCGGCCATCGGCGGCGGCGGGTTCTGCGAGGCCTGCCTGACCGGGCGGTACCCGACGGCGGTGCCGGTGGAGCTGCGGGCCCCGCCAGACCGGGTCCCGGACGGGTTGCGGGCTCCGGCAGACCCCGGCCCCGGAGCGGACCGGGCCCCGGCGGCCTGGCAGGCGGCCCTGCCGGGTGTCTGAGGCGACCTACGCCGGCGCCGGGGTCGACATCTCGGCGGGGCAGGACGCGGTGGAGCGAATCCGGAAGGTGGCGGCCACCACCGGTCGGCCCGGGGTCCTCGGCGGCATCGGCGGGTTCGCCGGCATGTTCGCCCTCGACGTCGGGCGGTACCGGCGACCGGTGCTCGTCTCCTCGACCGACGGGGTCGGGACCAAGCTGGCGGTGGCCAAGGCCGCCGACCGGTACCGGACCGTCGGCGTGGACCTGGTGGCGATGTGCGTCGACGACCTGGTCTGTACCGGGGCCGAGCCGCTGTTCCTCCTCGACTACCTGGCCGTGGGCCGCCTCGTCCCCGAGCGGGTGGCGGAGGTCGTGGCCGGAGTGGCGGACGGCTGCCGGCAGGCGGGCTGCGCGCTCTTGGGTGGGGAGACGGCCGAGCACCCCGGGGTGATGGCCCCCGACGACCTCGACCTGGCCGGGTTCGCCGTCGGGGTCGTCGAGCAGGGAGACGAGCTGGGGTCGCACCGGGTGGAGGCCGGCGACGTGCTGCTGGGGCTGGCGTCGCCCGGGCTCCGGTCCAATGGGTACTCGCTGGCCCGCCACGTGCTGCTCGAGCGGGGCGAGCTGGCCCTGGACGGCCCGGCCTGGGAGGGGGCGGCGCACACGCTCGCCGACGAGCTGCTGGCGCCGTCGGTCATCTACGCGCCGGCGGTGCTGGCGGCCATCGAGGCGACCGGGGCCGGCGTGCACGCCTGCGCCCACATCACCGGGGGCGGCCTCCCGGGCAACCTGGCCCGGTCGCTCCCGCCCGGGCTGGACGCCCGGCTCGACCGCGGGTCGTGGGAGGAGCCGCCGGTGTTCGCCGAGATCGCCCGGCGCGGGGACGTGAGCGACGAGGAGATGGCCCGCGTCTTCAATATGGGGCTGGGCATGGTGCTGGTCGCCGCCCCCGACGCCGTCGTCGCCGCCACCCGGGCGCTCGACGGGGCCGGGCAGCGGGTGACGGTGGTCGGCGAGGTGACCCCGGGGTCGGGCCAGGTGCGGTGGTGACGGCGGCCGCCGACGGTGGACCTTCCTCGGCCACGCTGGAGGCCCTGCGCGACCACCTGATGGCGCATGCCGTGCGGCGGGGGGAGTTCGTCCTCAAGTCGGGTCGCCGGAGCACCTGGTTCCTCGACGCCAAGCAGACGGCGTGCCGGCCCGAGGCCATGCTGGCGGTGGCCGAGGCCGTGCTGTCGCTGGTCCCCGAGGACGCCACCGCCATCGGCGGGCTCACCATGGGCGCCGATCCGCTGGCCTTCGTCACCGCCGGCGTGGCGGCGGCCCGGGGACGGCCGCTCAAGGCGTTCAGCGTCCGCAAGGAGGCGAAGGACCACGGCGGGGGAGGCCGGATCGCCGGGGCCCTCGACAAGGGAGACCGGGTGGTGGTGACCGAGGACGCGGTGACCCGGGGCACGTCGCTGCTGGAGGCGGCCCGGGTGGTCCGCGACGCCGGGGCCGAGCCGGTGCTGCTGGTGGCCCTGGTCGACCGGGGCGGCACGGTGACGGCGATGGCGGCGCGGGAAGGGCTGGCGTTCCGGGCGGTGCTGACGGCGCCCGACCTCGGCTTCCCGTTCGACGGGGACTGAGGCGGCCGGCCGCCACCCGAGGTCCCGCCCGACGCCGGTCTACTCTTCGGCTCGATGACGGCCGGTACCGACGGCACCGACGGGTTGGTCCGCCTGGCGGCGTTCACTCACGTCGGCGATCTCGTGCAGCGGTACGGCGACCCGGTGCCCTGGCGCGAGCTGAAGGCAGGCGTTCCCTTCCGCGGCCGGCGGGTGCAGCTGATCGGGCAGCAAGGCATCGTGTACCCGTCGTCGATGAGCGCGCCCCTGTCCATCATGACGACGGCGGCGCGGGCCGGGGTCGTTCGCCCCTACGACGACGCGGTCGGCACCGACGGGCTGCTCAGGTACCACTACCAGCGGGGCAGTCCGACACTTCGGGTCAACGACGGCCTCCGGCGTGCCATGGCCGGCGGCCTCCCGCTCATCTGGTTCCTCGGATTGGCGGTCGGTCTCTATCACCCGGTGTGGCCCGTGCAGGTGGTCGACGACGACCGGGGCGCCGGTGTCGTCACGGTGGACGTGGCCGGGACCGTGCTCGGTAGGGAGCAGTCGGGAGGGCTCGACGACCCGCAGCGTCTCTACGCCGTCACGGAGGTGCGGCGCCGGCTCCATCAGGCGCGTTTCCGCCAGGACGTGCTCACCGCCTACCGGTCGACGTGCGCCATCTGCAATCTGCGCCACGGCGAGCTGCTCGACGCCGCTCACATCCTCCCGGACGGCCATCCCCGAGGCGAGCCGGTGGTCCGCAACGGGTTGGCGCTCTGCAAGATCCACCACGCCGCCTTCGATCGGCAGCTCATCGGCGTCCGGCCCGACCTGGTCGTGCAGGTGCGGCCGTCGATCCTCGAGGAAAAGGACGGACCGATGCTCCGGCATGGACTTCAGGAGTGCCACGGCCGCCCGTTGGCGGCCGTCCCCCGCCGCCGACCGGATCGTCCCGATGCCGACTTCCTGGAGGAGCGGTTCGAGCTGTTCGTGGCGGCCGGCTGAGCGGGCCCCCGCTCACGGGCCGGCCCCGGCTGGCCCGGCCCCGGCTGGCCCGGCCAGCGCCCGCCGACCGAAGATGAAGGCCAGCCCGTAGAGGGCGGCCGTTACCACCAGGAGAAACCGGAAACCGGTCAGGAGCGACAGGTACTCGAGCACCCCGCCGACCATGGCCCCCAGCAGGTTGGCCCCGAAGGCCACGGTCAGCGACTCGGCAACGGCGAAACGCTGGGCGAAGACCAGGTTGGCCAGGAAGATGGGGCCGAAGGCCAGCGCGGCGGCGGCGACGAAGCGGGCCACCACCGGCAGCCCCAAGAGGGACGCCTGGGGCACCACCCAAGAGAGGGCCAGCGCCACCACCAGGGCGCCGTAGAGGAGGGCCGGCGGTGGCAGGCGCAGGTGGCGGGCGGCCTCGACCGCCAGGTAGATGCTCACCAGCACGCCGGCGAAGACCAGGGAGTTGACATACCAGGTGGTGCCGAAGAGAAGGGCGAACTGCACGATGTTCTTGGCCTCCAAGAGCATGAAGGCGGCGCCCATGAAGAACAGGTCCACGAAGCCCGACATGCGCCGGAGCGGTCCGCCGGCCAGGCGCACCACGGCCAGCGAGCCGCCCACCACCGCCGCCATGACCCAGAGGTAGAGGATCGGGATGGACGGCGTCGGGAGGTAGGGGAACGGCCGGTCGTCGGACACCGGGTCCGTGCGGTGGCCTCCCCACGGGGTGGTGCAGCGGGCGACGGGGCCGGAGCGAGGAACGGTGAGGACGGCCTGGCGGCGGCCGGCCAGCGTGTTGCCCAGCTCGACGCACGGGCGCGACCCGAACACCTGGTCGAGCATGGTGGCGTACCGGTCGAGGAGGAACGGCTGGTAGTAGTTGTACATGGCGAAGATCCCGCCTGGGGCCAGGTGGTCCTGCGCGACCTGGACGGCCTGGGTGGTGAGGAGGTAGTTCTCCAGCCCGACGGGGGCCGACTGCCCGCTGAGCGCGGTCAGCGAGTCGGGCAGGGCGTAGAGGATCAACGAGTACCGCCGCGCCGAGTCCTGCAGGAAGGCGCGGCCATCGTCCACGTGCAAGCTCACCCTCGGGCTGTGGTAGGCGCGGCCGTACCGGCGCCCCAGCGCCACGAGGTCCGGGTCGATCTCCACGGCGTCGACGTGGCGGGCGCCCTCCGACAGGGCCACGCCGACGTCGTTCCCCGTCCCGGCCCCGATCACCAGCACGTTGCGCAGCGATCGCCGGGAGACGTGCCGGTACGGGAAGAAGTAGAAGGACTCGATCCGGCGCAGGGTGGCGACCGGGTAGAGCGTCTGGTACGGGATGTTGTTGCCCGAGACGCTGAGGACGCCGTGGGGGTGGGGGACGGCGGTGATCTTGTAGTACGGCGACCACGTGTCGAAGGCCGACAGCGACTGGCCGAGCAGCATCGCCAGCATGGCGGCGACGGCCAGCCACTGCCACCAGCGCCCCGTGCGGCCGATCAGGGCGGCGAAGACGACGGCGGCGACGGCGCCCCAGGCGATCGGGGGCAGGCCGACGAGCGACAGGGCGGAGAACAGCACGATCCCGCCGATGCTGCCGGCGATGTCCAGGCGGTACGCCTCCAAGGGGCGGTAGCGGGTGAACGCCCGGGCCATGCCCTGGCCGACGCCGGCCATCACCGCCGCCGACAGCACGAACGTCGCCAGCAGGGCGAGCCATTCGGGGATCGGTCGGTGGCCGGCCAGGCCGGAGAGCTGGTGGGGCCCGTGCAGCGCCACCATCCGGACCGGGCAGAGCAGGGCGAAGGCCACCAGCAGGGCCAGCGACACCGGTGCCAGCCGGAGCAGGTCGACCCGGGAGCCGGCCATGAGGAACCCCACGCCGATGCCGAGGAAGGTGGCCAGCAGGACGAAGTTGGTGACGGTGGCCAGGTAGACGTCGTTGGCGGCGGTCCAGCGGATGAGCGCCAGCTCGAGGAAGAGGAGGAGCAGGCTGGAGAGGACCAGCCGGGCCCGGGGGTCGCCGAGCCGTCCCGTCGGTCGGTCGACCGGTGCCCGGTCCAGGCGGCCGGTGGCCATCGTTCAGGTTATGCGACGGCCTCCTCGCCCCGCTGGCCGGCGCCCCGCTGGCCGGCGCCCCGCTGGCCGGCCCAGATGTCGGCGCACTCCCGGCACGTCGACTCGGGCACGATCCCGAGCCGCATCAGCAGGGGGAATGCCTTGCAGGCGAGGCACAGACCGAACGCGGCCTCCAGCGAGGCGGCAGCGACCAGCGCCCCGAGCACCAGGTTGGCCGCCCGCCGCCGACCGAACGTCCAGCGCAGCACCAGCGCCGTCGCCGACAGGCCGAGGCCGGCGCCCTGCGCCAGCCGTTTGGGCGGGCCGGGGACGAGGCGGTGGTCGCCCGGGATCCGGGGGGCGACGATCCTGGTGGCCAGGAGGCCGAGGGGACTGAAGCGCGGCCCGCACGCCACCCGGGCCGCGAAGCCGTAGGTGAGGGGGACCATGAGGACCGGCTCGTCGAGGACGATGGCTGCCCCCGCCATGGCCACCACCCCGCCGGCCACCACCCTGGCCGCCACGTCGTCCACCGGGTTCGGGAAGTCCAGCAGCCGCCTCGGTTGTCCCACCGGCCGAACATGGTAGCTCCGTCGGCGGGCCCCTGGTCGGCGCCGGAGGCTTGCATCGGCGGTCTTACGCCCGGCCGCCCAAGTGGCGGGCCAGGAAGGCGGCGCTCGCCATGAACGCCTCGTCCGGCACGTCGCCGTGGGTACCCGGATGGGCATGGAGCCGCTTGTCGGTGGTGGCCAACGCCTCGAAGAGCGCCAGCGCGTCCCGGCGGGGGAACAGGGTGTCGTCCCACTGCACGAAGAACAGGACCGGGCACCGCACCCGGGCGGCGTCGCGGCCGATCCGCTCCCGGGTCGGTCCGGTGAGGCCCATCAGGCCGAGGACGGCCGCCCCGATCCGTTCGTCGGCCGCCACCAGCGGTAGGCCGAGGATGGTGCCGAGCGAGAGCCCCCACCATCCCACCGGGCCGTCGCCGATCTCGGGCAGCGGCGCCAGGGCGTCGATGGTGGCGCGCCAGTCGGCCACCATGCCGTCGGTCATGGCCTCGCCGTCGTTCGCCCAGCGCTGGGCCCACTCGAGCAGCACCAGGCCGGGCGGGGCGTCGGGATCCGGGCGCCGGTCGCCGTGGACCGGCCCGTCGATGGCGGCGGCGGCCGTCCGGTGGCGCAGGACCAGGCGGCGGGCGAGGCCGGCGACGTAGTGCTCGCTCTTTGAGCCCGATCCACCGTGCCCGATCAGCACGAGCGGGGACGGGGCACCGTCGGCCGGCGTCCAAAGGAGGCCCGGCACCGACCCGCCGACGTCGAACCGCCGCCGCCGCACGCCGCCGGACGTCGCATCCTCCTCGCCCCAGGTCAGCGGGGCCGGCGCCGGGGGCGCCGGGGCCGGGTCGGCGGCGCTCATGGTGTGCAACCTACCCACCGGCGGGCCCGCAGCGGCCAGTGCGGGCTCCCGGTCGTGGCCGCTGTCGGTCGGCCGGGAGGTGGCGGCCCAGCCCGTCAGTCCTGGTCGATCTTCACGTCGACCACCGCCACCGATCCGGCGTCGACGGCCTTCAGCCCGGCGGCCAGCACGTCGCGCAGGCCGGCGAGGTCGTCGACCGCCTCGCCCCATCCGCCGCAGGCCCGAGCCACGTCGGCCGGGCTCGGTGGCCGACGGAACCGGGTGCCCACCACCTGCCCGGCCCGGTCCGACACCCCGCCGGGGAACAGCTCGAGCACCGGCATGCGGCTGGCCCGGTAGCCGTTGTTGTTGAGCACCACCGCCATGAAGGGTGCCTCGGCCTCGGCGGCGAGGCAGAACGCCGAGGTCGGTACGCCAAACATGAACGAGCCGTCGCCGACGACGGTGACGACTCGCCGCTGCGGAGCCGCCAGCTTCACGCCGACGGAGGCGCCGAGCGACCAACCCAGCCCCGGGGCGCCGCTGGAGAGCAGCGTCCCGGGCTGGCGCCGGTCCAGGAGGCGGGCCACGGCGTCCATGTTGGTCACGGTCTCGTCGAGCACCAGGTCGTCGGGTGAGAGCACGTCGTTGAGTGCCAGCAGGACCTCGTCGACCTGGCCGCCGGCCCGGGGCGGGCGCAGGACCGGGGCCGGGCCCCGGTCCGGACCGGGGCCGCCGGCCTCCAGCGCGTCGGCCAGCTGGCGGAGGGCCGTGCCGCCGTCGGCGGTGACGGCGATGTCGGACGCAAAGGTCCACAGCGGCATGTTGGCCCGCAGGGGGTCGGGGTCGATGACGACGACGGTGGCGCTGTCCGGCGGGCGGGCCCCGCTCGGGAGCCAGGGAACGTCCGCCTCGACCACCAGGACGACGTCGGCCGAGGAGAGCAGCTCGGCCGCCTGGCCGGGGTCGCGGCAGGCCATCGGGTGGCCGCTGGGGAGGTTGACAGCATCGGGCCGGCCGACGACGGGGATGGCCGCCAGCTCGGCCAGCCGGGCCAGCGCCTCCGAGGCGCCGGGGGTGCGGCCGAGCCGGGTGGTGACGATGAGCGGGCGCTCGGCCCCGGCCAACAGCTCGACCACCCGGGCCAGGACCTTCGGCGCCGCCGCTGGAGGGCTCGGGCGGGCCCAGCCGCCGGTGCGGCGCAACGAGGGCGGGCCGGCCGGCTCCATCAGGACGTCCCGGGAGATGGTGAGGTAGGCGAGGCCGGGGATCCCGCCGCCGGCCACCTGGACCGCCCGGCCGACGACCCGGGCCGTGTCGGCCGGGCGGACGAGCTCGTAGGTCCACTTGGCGTAGGGGCGGACGATGCCGGCCTGGTCGGGCACGTCCTGCTGCCAGTGGATCGGGTTGTCCCGGCCGCCTTCGAGCGGATCCTCGCCGTAGGGGGTCTTGCCGGCCAGGACGACGACGCCGGCCCGGTCCCGCAGCACGTTGTGGACCATGGCGCCGAGGTTCTGGGTGCCGGCGTCGACGTGCACCCACACCGCCTGGGGCCGCCGGGTCACCTGCCAGTAGCCGTGGGCGGCGGCCAGGGCCACGCTCTCGAACGAGGACGGCACCAGCCGGGGGAAGGGCACCCCCCTCGCCGACAGCCCCGCCGCCGCCTCCTGCACCGGGGCGGAGTCGGTCCCCGGGTTCAGGAAGAGGACATCGACGCCGTTGGCGCCGAGCAGGTACAGCAGCTCCTCGGCGCAGGAGCGGAGCTCGGGGGCTGTCACGGCACCTGAGGCTAGGCCACCAGGACCTGCCGGCCCTCGCCGGCGATCCGGCGGCGGGCCGGCGTCCGCTTGGCCGGCGCCGGGTCCGTCAGCGGGTCGGCCAGCGCGCTCACGAAGCCGACCCCACCCAGGGCCAGGGGCGGGAGGCAGAGCTTCTCGATGCCCGGCCCGACGAGGAAGCCCCGGCCGCAGGCGTTGAGCACCGCCGAGAGGTGCTCGAAGTCCTTCGTCGTCTCCTCCCGGCCAGGAACGGGCACCGGTCGGCCGTCTCCTCGGCGTCCAGCCCCATGGCGGCGATCCGCTCCTCGGAGCTCTGGGCCGTCGGCTCCCCGGGGGAGCCGACGATCGAGGTGCCGTGGGAGCCGGCCGCCAGCTGCCACCGGACGAGCCGACGCAGGCTGTCGGCGTCGAGCGCCCGCTCTGCGGTAAACGGGGTGAGGATCGCCGTCATGGCGCCCCGGAGGGCCGACGGATCCGAACGGAACTTCACGTCCCCTCCTCGATGTCCCCGACGGGCCCGGACGTGCCTGACCCGTCGGCACCGGCATAGGCGCTCACCTCGTAGACGTTGAACGGTATCACCGGCCGCACCATGCGATCGAGATCGACTCCCGGGCTCGCGTCCCGGTACCACGGCTCGACCACTGCGTTGCCCCAGAAGACCTGACGCCTCGGGTCCCGGACATCCCAGCGCAGGACCTCGTGGTCGGGGTCGCCGGTGGAGTAGCCGGAGGTGCACACCTTCACGGGCTGCCCGTCGGGGTCGTGCCGGTAGACGTAGGAGGCGTTGGGCACGCCGTGCCGGCCCGTGCCGCGCTCGATGTCCCCCGTGGACCCGCTCACGGCGCAGGGCGGGCGATCACAACGGTGACGGTGACGGTGACGCCGATGGCAACAGTGACGCTCCCACAGCGCCGACGAGGATTACCCCGGTTGCCAGCACCGAGGACCGGCGCCGTAGTCTCGGCTGGTGAGCACGGGTGACGGCGGGCCGGCGAGCTCACCGCGGTCCCGGACAGCCCAGCATGAGGATGGCCGGGGCGGCAGCACGGGTGTCGCCAGTGGTCGCCTGTTGACGCTGACGTGGTCGCACCTCCTGAACGACGGGGCTTCGAACTACCTCCCGGGCGTCCTGCCCGCGGTCCTTGTCTCGCTGCACGACCCTGTCCGCCTGGCGGGTGGGCTCATGGCTGCACTGATCGCCGGCCAGACGATCCAACCAGCAGCAGGCTGGCTCGCCGACCGAATGGGGGGCCGCAGCCTGGTGGTATGCGGGCTGTTCCTGACCTCGCTGGGAGGGAGCTTGCTCGGCGTGGCCCACTCCACCGGGGTTGTCGTCGCTCTCCTTCTCTTGATCGGAGCGGGTGGCGCGTTGTTCCACCCTCAGGCGCTCGCCGGCGTGCGGAGCACCACCGAGGAGAGGCAAGGCTTGGTGACCTCGATGTTCCTGGTCGGTGGAGAGCTCGGGCGAGGCTTGTGGCCCACCATCGCCAGCTTGATCGTCTCGAACTTCGGCCTCGAGAGCCTGTGGATCATCGGCTTGCCCGGCCTGGCAACCGTGCCGCTCCTGCGGCACATGGCCCCGAGGCTGGCCGTCGGGTCTCGTCGTGAGAGCCGGATCCACTGGAAGCTGCACCGGCGACCTCTGGCCCTGCTTGTCGGGTACAGCTCGGCACGGGCCGTGGTCACGTACGCACTGGTGACGTACATCCCCATCATGTGGCACCAGCGGGGAGGAACGCTCGTCGAAGGTGCCTCGGTCATCACCACGATGATCACCGTTGGGGTGGTGGGCAACCTCGGGGGCGGGCACATGGCGGACCGGCTCGGGCGCCGCCCCATCCTGGTCGTCTCGGCAGTGGCGATCGCTGCTCTGATCCTGCCGGTCACCTACCTTGACGGTGCGTGGCTCTGGGTGTCCGCCGCGCTCCTGGGGATCGCGTTGTTCCTCTCAGCGTCTCCGACGGTCCTGATCGGCCAGGACATCTTTCCCGAGAACCGCTCTATGGGCTCGGGTATCGCCCTCGGCTTCTCCAACGGCGTGGGTGCCCTCCTCGTGTTCTTGATCGGACTTTCGGTCAGCAATGGGAATGTCAGCACCGTCTTCCTCCTGGTCGCCGCGGTCAGCTTGGGCTCGGTCCTGCTTGCCCTCGCTCTCCCGGCGGAGTTGATGCGTGGGAGCTCGGGGGCGCAGCCGGGCAGGATGACCGTCTCAGAGTGATCTTGGCCCTCGTCGCGCGACATGGTCGGGCCGGGCAAGTACCGCATGACGGTGGGGCCAGATGGGCTTGAACCATCGACCTCAGCATTATCGGACCAGGTTGCGTATTGCGAGAGGTCTTCATTTGGTCAGAAATGGTCACCGCAGAGCTCGTCTTTAGCCGAAGCACTGAGGGCCGGTCCCCAGTTCCCTGTGACGCCGGTCGGGCTCTGGAAAATAGGAGATGTTGCACCGGCCACATCTCCTTGGCGTTCGACTTGGATCGATTCGGGCGCCTGTTGGACCAGGCTCGGCAGGTGACCATGGACCGCAGCGCTTGGAAGAGATGGCGAGAGCCGCGGCGGGGTAGGGCACCGGCTCAGCCGTGGCAGTTTGGGCTTGGTGTGCTCGGGGGGTTCCCCTGGTAGGCAGTGAATTGCGCCGGCGGCACCGTCTGGCGAATCGTCGTCGGGTTGCCGAAGTCGTGAAACGTGGTCGTCTCGACGAGCGACAGGTGCCGGACCGGTCCCGGTGGGTCGCTCGAGGGCTCCTTGGGCGGCGGGAGAGTGGCTCGCAGGGCGGTGCGGACCTGCACCAGACGACCCCGACGGTCGACCCAGACGTCGACGACCGGCAGGGGTATGGCCGGCCCGCAGCTCCGACCGATGAGCTGATAAGCCCACACGTCAATGCCGCCTACGGTGCCGGTCCCGCCTTCACCTGAGCCGTGGCTGACGGTGTGGCAAGAGGGTCGTACGGCGTGTACGGCTCCAAGTAGGCGAACCCTCCCAGGAGCCCGACGGGGGCGTGGACCGTCAGATGCGAAGGGAGGAGTCGGTGGTGGTGCGAAGGCGGGATGTTGTGGAACGCGGTGACAAAGTCCGTGTGGCCGATCTGCACCACGTGCTTGGAAGGGTGGCCTGCGACCTCCGAGTCCTCCTCGAGGCGGTGGGTCGTGAAGTCGACGGAGCCAGAGAACCGGACCTCGAACAGCAGTCGGCGCAGCGTGGACGATGTCGAAGCAGAGGACGACATGGGCGAAGCAGACAAGCGTTCCGCCGTGACACCGGACAGCTGGACCGTGCCGGCCGCCCGGGTGGCGGCGAGCACGCGGGCAACCCAGGTGCTCGGGGAGCGTGACGGTAGTCGCGTCACTCAAGCGGCTACGGGCGGGCGCGGGAGGCCGAGAACGCCCACCACCCCTGCAGCCGCCGCGCCCACGGCCACGAGGCCCGTCGCCAGCCACGGGAGCGCTCGCCGCATCACATCAGTCTGGCGTCCGGCGCCCATGTCGGCAACCGCCGTGCAACGGCCAGCATCCCCGAGGGGCGCCTCAACCCGAAGACGACCTCGTCATCCCTGTCGTGTCAGCCGACGGCCGGGAGCAACCGGCCGGTGCACCTCAGCCACCAGCAGGCCGCCGCAGCGGCTTCCCAGACCCGCGATTTGAATGGTCGGGTGGGGCTAGATGGACTTGAACCATCGACCTCAGCATTATCAGTGCTGCGCTCTAACCAACTGAGCTATAGCCCCGCTGAACCTGCCGAGGCTACATCACGGTCCGGGGATCCGGGCCCTCCGTCGACGGGATGCCGGCCGGAGTTTCGTCCCAGAACCGGATGCTGATGGACTGACTGGCGGTGGCGAGCAGCCTGCCGGACTCCGACCAAAGGAAGGCCACGCCCTGGCCATACCCGCCGACGACGGCGTGCATCCGAATGTCGCACAACACCCACTCCGTCGGAACGAGCTGGACCATCCGCAGCGTGTTGTCCAGGCTCCGGCCCCAGGCCATCCGGCCGAGGGGCTTTGACGCGCTGCCTGACACGTAGTCACCGAAGACGGCCAACAGCGCGGCTGACGGATCGACGTGGCCGGGAACCCGGGCCCACAGCGCTGAGTCGGGAGCGTCACCGTGATGAAGGTCGTCAAAGCTCTCGCCGCTGGCGACCCGCACGTCGACGCTGCTCATGATGGACCGCTCGGCGTCAGGTATCGGCAGGCGCCGCGGTGGGCACTCGTCGGGGGGCGGCACGACCGGCGGGGCGGCCCATACCTCGCGCACCTCCATCCGCGGCGCACCGAGCGAGGCGTTGACCGTGAGCACCTCCCGGCCGTCGCACCGGGCAATCGCCCGCCCCTGGGTGATCGAACCGCCTACCGCCGGGAGGGTGACCTCCACTTCGACGACGGCACCGGTCGGGGCGTACGAGAGATACTGCGCCGAGGCCCAGACGGTCGGCCGTCCGGCCGCCGCCTCCAGCGCCACCACGCCGGCCGCCAGCCCGCATCCGCCGAAGAGGAAGTTGCCCGGCGTTGCCAGTTCGGGCAGGACCACCATGCGCCAGTGCAGCGGGCCGCTCACCGGCTCCATGCCGAGAAAGCTCCGGGCATCCATCGCCGGCAGGCTACCGCTGGCTGCGGCGCGGTTCGCGGTCCAGGCGGTGCCGCCGCCGGTGCCGCCGCCGGTGGCCCCGCCGCCGGCCGCACGTCAGACCTGGCCGGCGACCATGGCGGCCAGCGCCTGGGCTCCGGCGCCGCCGATCGGCAGGTGGGTCTGTGTCGAGTAGAGCCATGTCGGGTGGACGGTGGCCAACGAGTGCCAGTCGGCCAGGGCCGCCCGCCGGTAGCGGGCCACGCCAGCGGCCAGCACAGCATTGTTCGATGTCTGCCATGTCCGGTCGACCCGGATGTTGACGAAGACCACCCGCGAGGCGCCCGACAGGAGGGTCATCATCGAATTGAACTGTGTCGTGGTGACCGGGCCGTTGGTGCCGAGGCCGACCACCACGACGGCGCCCAGCTGCCCGGCGGTCTGGAGCTGGCGCAGGACCGTCTCGCCGTCTGTCCACTGACGGCTGACCGCCGCTTCGACGTCGATGCCGGGAACGTCCTGCTGCAGAGGATCTTGGTAGTCGATCATCACCGAGTCGCCCACGGCGGTGACGTGGCCGGCGACGAAGCCGGGGCCCGGGACTGGTAGTGGGGGCGCGGTGACAGGTCCCTCGGTGATTGCCGCCGGTGCCGGTTGGGTGGTCGTGGTCGGAGGAGCGACGTCGATGGTCGTCGACGTGCTGACGGTGGTCGCTGGACCGCTTCGTGGGTGCGCCGCCCGTGCTGTGCCCGGCGAGGAGGTGCAAGCCGCCGCGACCAGGGCGATGACGAGGGTCCCGGTGGCCACTGCTGCCGTACGCCGGCGGCGGGTGAGCAGCTTGCGAGCAGTGCTGGGCGCGGAGGGCGTGGTCATGGACTGATCCGGTCGGCGCCTGCCGGCTACGGTCCCGGGCCGGCACGAACGGCGATTCTTTCACAGCTGGGATGGGCCATCCCAGAGGTTCCGGCCGCCTACCATGGGTGTCACGCGGACGTGACGAGGGCTGGGGATGCACCTGTCCCGTCGGTTCTGGGGACGTAGCTCAGTTGGCTAGAGCGCCTGCTTTGCACGCAGGAGGTCGTGGGTTCGAGTCCCATCGTCTCCACC
>JBOGGE010000152.1:0-2012 GCA_050743865.1 Acidimicrobiales bacterium | reverse complement strand
T
Source organism: Acidimicrobiales bacterium (assembly GCA_050743865.1). Taxonomy (GTDB): domain Bacteria; phylum Actinomycetota; class Acidimicrobiia; order Acidimicrobiales; family RAAP-2; genus DAHUZJ01. Next base: position 2,011 of record JBOGGE010000152.1, on the reverse strand, counting down.
CGCCGTTGGACCGGGCCAGCACCGACCGGGTCCCGGTCAGGACCATGTTGGCCGACGCCAGGTCTGCCCCGAGATCCTGGCGAAGGCAGTCCACCGCTCGGCGGGCCGAGTGCAGGGAGACGCCGGCATCGAGCAGCTGCTTGATGACCTTCAGCTCGAGCAGGTCACGGTACGAGTAGAGCCGCTTGCTCCCGCTGCCCCTGGCCTCGGCCAGCGACGGGCGCAGCAGCCCGGTCCGGGCCCAGTAGTCGAGCTGCCGGTAGGTGATGCCCACCAGCTTGCACACCTGAGGACCGCGGTACCCGCCGACCCCGTCCCGCGACTCCGGCTCAACCAGTTGCTCGGCCATGGAAGCTCCTCCACTGCGCGTGTCCGACCGGCTCATGCTAGCCCAGGAAATGACATCCCGGTAGTTATCGTGGCGATCCCAGCTCGGCCATGACCGCCGGCGCCGGCCTGGGTCGCCCCAGGACCAGGCGGTAGCCCGCTCCTCGCACGGTCGTTCCGGGAGTGCCGCACCCGTTTCAGTCCCAGTTGGGACGGGAACCGTTACCGACGATCGGGTATCGCCCGAGCGGGGTCCGGGGAAGCGGAAGAAAGGCGCCATGGTCGGAGAGACACCGGGGTGGGAGGGCAGGGCGGCCGGCGAGCGGGTCCGGGGCCGCGTCTCGCCCGCCGGGCCGTGACCCCGCAGGCCCAGGCGGCGACGGTCGACGCCGTCGGCGTCTCGGCCTACACCGTCCCCACCGACCAGCCCGAGTCCGACGGGACCATGGCCTGGGACTCGACGACCATCGTGGTGGTCGAGGCACGCTCGGGCGGGGTCACCGGTCTGGGCTACACCTACGCTGACACGGCCACCGCCACCCTGGTCCGGGACCGGTTGGCCCCCATCGCCGAGGGCCGGGACGCCCTGGCCGTCGCCGCCTGCTGGGATGCCATGGTCCGGGCCATCCGCAACCTGGGCCGCCCGGGCATCGCCAGCATGGCGATCTCGGCCGTGGACACCGCGCTGTGGGACCTCAAGGCCCGCATCCTGGAGGTCCCCCTGGTCGTGGCCCTGGACGCCCACCACGACACCGTCCCCGTCTACGGCAGCGGCGGGTTCACCTCCTACTCGCTCGAGACGCTGGCCGGCCAGCTCCGGGGCTGGGTCGACGCCGGCATCCCCCGGGTGAAGATGAAGGTGGGACGCCATCCGGAAGACGACGGTGAGCGCCTCCGGGCCGCGCTCGACGCCATCGGGCCCGGGGTCGAGCTGTTCGTCGACGCCAATGGGGCGCTCACCCGCAAGCAGGCCCTGGCCTGGGCCGAGCACTACGGCGAGGCCGGGGTGACCTGGTTCGAGGAACCGGTCAGCTCCGACGACCTGATCGGGCTGCACCTGCTCCGCGACCGGGCCCCGGCCGGCATGGACGTCGCCGCCGGCGAGTACGGCTACGACCTGCCCTACTTCCGGCGCATGCTCGAAGCCGAAGCCGTCGACTGCCTCCAGGTCGACGTGTCCCGGGCCGGGGGCTTCACCGGTTTCCTCCAGGCCGCCGCCCTGTGCGACGCCCAGGGTCTGGACGTGTCGGCCCACTGCGCCCCCCAGCTGGCCGCTCCCGCCTGCGCCGCCGCCTGGCACCTGCGCCACCTCGAGTACTTCCACGACCACGTCCGCGTCGAGCGCCTCCTCTTCGACGGGGTTCTGGAGCCCGAGGCGGGCGGCGTCCTGCGCCCGGATCGGTCTCGACCGGGCCACGGGCTCACCTTCAAGCGGGCCGATGCCGAGCGGTTCTCCGCCTGAGGCCGGGGTCATCCGTACGGCCGGTGGTGGTGGTGGCTCCCGAGCTGCTGCCCGGCCCCACTGAACGCCGGGCGCGTCGGGCGACCCGGGAACGATCAACGAGCGACACGGACCAGGAGACGAGGACATGGGCAAGACGGCAGCAGACAACCTGTGTGATCGACTGATCGAGTGGGGGACGACCACCGTCTACGGGTTCCCCGGTGACGGGATCAACGGGAT
>JBOGGE010000151.1:0-6647 GCA_050743865.1 Acidimicrobiales bacterium | reverse complement strand
CGTCCACCTCCGGGCCGCAGCCGGGCTCCCCGGATCACCCGGCCCCGGCCCCGGCCCCGGCCCCGGCGCCCCCGGGCTCTCGGGCGTGCTCGACGCCCTCGTCGGCCGGGCCGTCCGGGTCGCCGGTTGGGAGCGTGCCGTCGACCTGGCCCTCGACCGACCGGAGCTGGTGGTGGTGACGGCCGAGGGCGATCGGTTCGCCGACTCGGGCTGGCGCGTCCGCTCTACCCGGGGCGTGGTGACGGCAGCCACGGTCGAGGAGGCGGCGGACCGGGCGGCGGCGGCGGCCACCGCCGCCGACGCCGCCGCCGAGCGCCTGGACCGGGCCCGCCGGGAGCTGGAGGAAGCGTCGGCGGCAGATGTCGTGGCCACGCGGGCCCTCGACCGGCACGAGGCGGACCGGGTGACGGCAGCGGCCGAGCGAGCCCGCACGGGAGAAGACCGGGCCAGGGTGGCAGCCGAGATCGACGAGTGCGGTCGGGGGCGCGCCGAGTCGGCGGCCGGCGTCGACGCCGACGCCACTGCGCTGGAGGAGCTCGAACGGGCCGTCCCCGACCTGGAGGCGAAGGCCGGCGCCGCCGTCGAGCGCGCCGAGGCCGCAGCCCGCGACCGGGCCGAGCTCGACGGACGGCGGGCCGAGGTGGACGGCCAGCGCCGCCGGCTCGAGGTCGGGGCGGCAGGTGTGGCCGAGCGGCAGCGGGTGCTCGAGCGCCGGCACGCCGAGGTCGAGCGGCGCCTGGCGGGGCACGCCGAAGAGCGCGAGGCGGCCGCCGCCCGGCGGGTCCGGCTGGAGGCCGACGGGGTGGCTGTCGACCGGCTGGGTGCCGTGGTCGGCCGGGAGCGGGCGCGCCTCGAGGCGGTGCTCGACGCCCTGCGTACCGACTACCGCCAGCAGGTGGAGCGGATCCGGGCCGGGGGAGAGCGGCTCGAGGCGATCCGTCGTCACCGGTCCGTCGCCGAGGGCCGCCAGGCCGAGCTGGGCGAGCGTTCCCGCCGTCTGGACCGCGAGGTGGCCGAGGTGTCGCTGCGCCGCGAGGCGCTCCAGGCGATGGTCCGCACCGAGCTGGGGGCCGACCCCGAGGAGGTCGTCGGCGGTCCGGCGCCCGATCTGCCCGACGGCGTCGGGGCGTCGGAGCACGCCGCCGCTCTGGCCGGCCGGCTGGCGTCGCTGGGGCCCGTCAACCCGCTGGCCCTCGACGAGCTCTCGGCGCTGGAGGAGCGCCACCAGGAGCTGGACGCCCAGATGGAGGACGTCCGGGCGGCCAGGCGGGAGCTCTTGGAGGTGGCCCGGGCATTGGACCGCGAGATCGTAGAGACGTTCGCCGCCGCTTCCGCCGACGTGAACGAGCACTTCTCCGATCTCGTCTCGACCCTGTTCCCGGGCGGCACCGGTCGGCTGACGCTCACCGACCCCGAAGACCTCCTCCACACCGGCGTGGAGGTGGAGGTCCGCCCGGCCGGTCGCAACGTGCGTCGTGTCTCGCTGCTCTCCGGCGGGGAGCGGTCCCTGGCCGCGCTCGCCTTCCTGTTCGCCGTCTTCCGGAGCCGGCCGTCGCCCTTCTACCTGATGGACGAGGTCGAGGCGGCGCTCGACGACGTCAACCTCCACCGGTTCTTGGGCCTGGTCCGGGAGTTCCGCCAGGAGGCACAGCTCATCGTCGTGAGCCACCAGAAGCGCACGATGGATGCGGCCGATGCCCTGTACGGCGTCACCATGGCTCCGGGCGGCTCGTCGCAGGTGGTCAGCCAGAAGGTGGCCCGGCCGGAGGAGGCGGCGGCGGCGCCCTGAGCTGCCGGGCGGCGCTCGGCCACCGGTAGGCTCGCGGCTTCATGGTCCCCGACTGGGTGTGGGTCGTCGTCGCCGTCGTCGTGGTGGCGATCGTGGTCGGCGGTGCCACCCTGGTCACGGGGCGGCGTTCCCGACGGGAGGCCGCGCCGGATCGGCCAACGGCCCGCGCTGCGGCTCCGCCCGAGGCGCCGGCCCCGACCGATCGCCGGGGGTCGGCTGGCGCCGGGGCACCGGCGGCGCCCCCCGGCACCGACTCGGAGGATGTCCTGCCGGTCGAGGCGGCGACGTTCCGTGACCGCCTGGGAAAGGCCCGGTCCGTGTTCGCCGGGCTCCGGGGCCTCCGCGGCCGTGGCATCGATCCGGCCGACTGGGCGGATCTCGAGGAGATGCTCCTGCGCGCCGACGTCGGGGTGAGCACCACCGATGCGTTGCTCGGCGATCTCCGGCGCCGGGTCGACGCCCGGGAGATCGCCGCCGGCGACGACCTGGTCGCCGCCCTTCGCTCCGACCTGCTCGGTCTCCTCCGGGTCGGTGGGCGCCTGGACGGCGCCGGTCCGCCGCTCGCCGGCGACGTGACCGGTCCGGGCGGCCGGGGGCTCCGCTTCGACGGGGCGCCCGGGATCGTCGACGTCTGGCTGTTCGTCGGCGTCAACGGGGTCGGCAAGACCACCACGGTCGGGAAGCTGGCGCGCCAGCAGGCCATCGGCGGCCGCTCGGTCCTGCTGGCTGCCGGCGACACCTTCCGGGCCGCCGCCGGCGAGCAGCTGGCCCGGTGGGCCGAACGCACCGGCACCGAGCTGGTGCGTGGGGCCGAGGGCGGTGATCCCAGTGCCGTCGTCTTCGACGCCGTCCAGCGGGCGGCGGCGCGCGGCAACGACCTCGTGCTGGCCGACACCGCCGGCCGCCTCCACACCAAGGTCAACCTGGTGGAGGAGCTGAAGAAGATCCGGCGGGTGGCCGACCGCCCACCGGGAAGGGTCACCGAGGTGATCCTCGTCCTCGACGCCACCACCGGCCAGAACGGCCTGGCCCAGGCCCGCCAGTTCACCGAGGCGGTGGAGGTGACCGGGGTTGCACTCACCAAGCTCGACGGGACGGCCAAGGGCGGCATCGTCCTGGCCATCCAGCGAGACCTCGGGCTTCCGGTGAAGCTGGTCGGCCTGGGCGAGGGGCCCGACGACCTCGTCGCCTTCGATCCCGAGGAGTTCGTGGCGGCGCTGGTCGGCTGATGCGGGGCGGTTGGTCATCAAGTAGGCGGCGCCGGCCGGCGGGTCGGACGGCCAACCGTCTCCGGTAGCCTGGCGCCCGCATGTTCGACGCACTTTCGGACCGCCTCGAGCGGATCGGTGCCCGCCTGCGCAGCCGTGGTCGGCTGTCCGACGACGACCTCGACGAGGCCCTCGGGGAGATCCGGACGGCGCTGCTCGAGGCCGACGTCGAGGTGGGGGTGGCACGCGCCTTCGTGGCCGGCGTGCGGTCCCGGTGCGCCGGGGAGGCGCTCTCCAAGAGCCTGACGCCGGGCCAGCAGGTGGTGAAGGCGGTCCACGAGGAGCTCGTCGGCGTCCTCGGCGGCGAGTCGCTCCGGCTCACCTACGCCTCGCGGCCACCCACGGTGGTCCTCCTCGCCGGGCTCCAGGGATCGGGGAAGACGACCACCGCGGCCAAGCTGGCCCGCTGGTGGAAGCAGCAGGGTCGCCATCCCCTCCTCGTCGGTGCCGACCTGCAGCGGCCGGCGGCCGTCGAGCAGCTCCGGATCCTCGGAGGCCAGATCGGCGTCGGCGTCTTCAGCCGGCTCACCGACCCGGTCGACGTGGCCGCCGCCGGGGTCGAGGAGGCTCGGCGGCTCGGTCGCGACATGTGCATCGTGGACACGGCCGGTCGGCTGGCGATCGACCGGGAGCTGATGGACGAGGTCCGGCGGATCTCCGAGGTGACCCAGCCCCACTACACCTTCCTGGTGGTCGACGCCATGACGGGCCAGGACGCGGTGGCCACGGCGAGCGCGTTCCACGACGCCCTGGCCCTCGACGGCGTCATCGTGACCAAGCTGGACGGCGACGCCCGGGGCGGGGCCGCCCTCTCGGTCAAGGGGGTGGTGGGACGCCCGATCGTTTTCGCCTCGACGGGGGAGAAGCTGGCCGACTTCGACCTGTTCCATCCCGATCGGATGGCCGACCGGATTCTCGGGATGGGCGACGTGCTCAGCCTGATCGAGCAGGCCGAGCGGACCATGGACCGGGACACGGTGGCGAGGTCGGCCGGCCGGTTGATGGAGGGGAGGTTCACCCTCGACGACTTCTTGGAACAGCTCCAGCAGGTCCGCAAGCTCGGCTCGTTGGGCGGCATCATGAAGCTGCTGCCCGGCATGTCCAAGGAGTTGCGCAAGGCGGCCGACCAGATCGACGACCGGGAGATCTCCCGGGTGGAGGCGATCGTCCAGTCGATGACGCCGAAGGAGCGGGCCGACCCGGTCATGGTCGACGGCTCCCGCAAGGCGCGCATCGCCGGGGGAAGCGGGACCTCCACCCAGGACGTCAACCACCTGCTCAAGCAGTTCCGCGAGATGCAGAAGATGATGAAGGGCGGCGGTATGGCCGGCATGGCCGGCATGGCCGGCATGGGGGGGCCGGGTGGCGGCCGAGTGGGCGGCGTACGGGCGGCTCGCCAGCAGCTGGCCGCTCTCGGCGCTCTCGACGAAGGCGAGCGCGGGCTCGATCCGGGGTTGGCGTCGCTGTTCGGCGGGGCCGGCTCCGGGCCCGGGGGCCCGAGGTCGGTCGACCTCCCCGCCCCCGGGGACCGGGGCTCTCGCGCCGCAGTGCCGGGCGGCGGGTCGAAGGGCGCTCGGGGTGCGAAGGGCAAGAAGAAGAAGGGCGGGCGGGTCACCCCGCCCAAGGGTCGGTGACGCCCGGCCCCGGCCGGGTGCGGGCCGGGTGGGCGGCGGCGCGCGGACCTGCGAGAATGGCGGGCAACCGGCGCCGGGACCGCCGGCGGCACCCGCCGGAGGCGGGCCGGCCGATCGCAGCAGGGCGAGACGGTGTGGTGACGATGGAGGTGACAGGGTCGTGGCAGTGAAGCTCCGCCTGGTGCGGATGGGGAAGAAGAAGCAGCCGACCTACCGGGTGGTGGCGGCCGACAGCCGTTCGCCCCGCGACGGACGCTTCCTCGAGGTGGTGGGGACCTACGCCCCCCGGGGTCGTTCGACCGCCGAGCCGGATGCCGTCGTCTCGATCGACGGCGAGAAGGCGCGCCGCTGGCTCCGCCAGGGGGCGCAGCCCACGGATCGGGTGGAGCGGCTGCTTCGTTCGTCGGGCGCCCTCGAGGAGCCGGTGGCGACGGAGCCGGGCAAGTGACCACCGACGGCGAGCGCCTGGACCGGGGCGCCTACGAGCCGGGCGACGTCAACGTCGCCGATCCCACCGGGTCGGTGGACGACGACGGGTACGAGGCCGGCGACGTCAACACGCTGGCGTCCAGGGCCGGATCGGGTGACGGAGCCACGACCGACGCCGGCAACCGGGCCCCGGGCGGGACGGCGTCGGCAGTGCTCACCTACCTCGCCCGGTCGCTGGCCGACGAGCCCGACGCCGTCGAGATCCGTACCGAGGACCGGCGGGGCTCCATGGTGCTCCGCGTCCACGTGGCCCCCGACGACATGGGCCGGGTCATCGGCCGGCGGGGGCGGACCGCCCAGGCCATCCGGACGCTGGTCGGGGTGGCCGGCGCCCGCGACGACGTGCGCACCGTCGTCGACATCGTCGACGACGACTGACCGCGGCGTGCCCGCCGCCAGCGCCGGCGCCCGAACGCTCGACGTCGGCCGGGTGGTGAAGCCGCACGGCCTCGGCGGCGAGGTCGTGGTCGAGCTGTGGAGCGACCCGGCGGTGCGCCTGGTCCCTGGCGCCTCGATGGACACCGACGCCGGGCCGCTCCGGGTGCTCTCGGCCCGGCCCCACCAGCGGCGCCACCTGGTCCGGTTCGCCGGGGTGACCGACCGTGCCGGCGCCGAGCGGCTGCACGGCCTGGCGCTGCGGGCGGCGCCACTCGAGGACCCCGGGGTGCTCTGGATCCACCAGCTGGTCGGAGCGGCAGCGGTGACGGCGGCGGGCCAGGCCCTCGGCACGGTGGTGGCGGTGGAGGCCAATCCGGCGAGCGACCTCCTGGTCCTCGACGGCGGCGGGCTGGTGCCCCTCCGGTTCGTGACCGATCTGCAGCCGGGGGCCAGGGTGACCGTCGACGTTCCCGAGGGCCTGGTCGACTAGGGCCGGGGCGACGGGTGCGCATCGACGTCTTCACCATCTTTCCCGACCTGGTCGAGGCGTACTGCTCGGGCAGCGTGCTCGGCCGGGCCCGACGCCAGAGGCAGCTCGATCTGCGGGTACACGACCTGCGAGCCGGGGCCGACGACCGGCGCCGCTCGGTCGACGACGAGCCGTTCGGTGGTGGGGCCGGGATGGTGCTGATGCCCGGCCCGATCTTCGCCGCCGTGGAGGCCGTGGAATCCTCCGAGGGACTGCCCCGCCCGCTCCTCCTGCTCGACCCGGGCGGGCGTCGCTTCGACCAGGCGATGGCGGCCGAGCTGGCGGCGGCGCCGGGTGGTTTCTCACTGTTGTGCGGGCGGTACGAGGGTGTCGACCGGCGGGTGGCCGACCACCTCGTCGATGGTGAACTGTCGGTGGGCGATGTGATCCTGGCCGGTGGAGAGCTGGCTGCCCTGGTGGTGGTGGAGGCGGTGGCGCGCCTGGTCCCCGGGGTGCTCGGGAACGAGGCGTCGGTGGCCGAGGAGAGCTTTGCCGAGGGCTTGCTGGAGTACCCCCAGTATACGAGGCCGGCCACATTTCGCGGCTGGTCGGTGCCCGCC
>JBOGGE010000150.1:0-6323 GCA_050743865.1 Acidimicrobiales bacterium | reverse complement strand
GGCGGGGGCGGGAGCGTTGCTCGGGGCCGGCGGCGGGGTCGGCGGCGGGGCCGGGGCCGGCGGCGGGGCCGGGCTCACCTCGTCTCCCGGACCTCGATCCGGTCCCCCGGGCCGAGCCGCCAGCGCTCGAACGAGCCCGCTTCCGCCTCCAGCACGTGGCACGCCCCCCGCCGGGGCCGGGCCACCGACCACGGCCGTAGCCGGCAGGTGCCGACCACCACCAGGTCGCGATCCAAGAAGGCGACGTCGAGCCGGAACCGGACGCCGGCGGTGTGCACCGAGCGCGTCCGGCGCAGCAGCAGGGCGCCGTCGAGCCGGCTCCGGCCGACGAGCCCCCGGGCACGGTCCACGAACCCCTCGGCCACCTCGGCCGAGGCCAGGACGTCGCCGTCACGGAGCAGCCACACGGTCCTCACGTCGCCCGGTCGCCCCGCCGTCGGCTAGCCTCTCCGCCGATGTCGAAGCGGACGGTCAAGCGCAAGCTCCGGGCCAAGAAGAAGGCCAACCACGGCAAGAAGCCGAACTGCGGCCGGGGCTGAGCCCTGCCGCCGGGCCGGCGGCACCCGTGTCATGACATCCCCTTCCAGGCGGCGCCCCGCCGGGAGAGCACCTCGGCCAGGGTGGTCGGCAGGTCGGTGATGATGCCGTCGGCCCCCACGTCGACCAGGCGCTCCATCGCCGGCTCGTCGTCGACCGTCCACACGTGGACGGCGACGCCGGCCCGGTGCGCCGCCTCCACGAACCGGCGGTCCACCACCACGACGTCGCCGTAGCGCTCGGGCACCTGGAGAGCGACTGCCCTCCCCGGTGGCGGCGGGTCGTCGCCGGCCTGCACGGCATGCCAGAAGGCGGCGGTGGCGGCGGTCCCGGCCGACACCGCCACGGCCGGCGCCAGCGCCGAGAAGGCTTCGGTGGCCTCGTCGAGGAACGACGCCACGATGACGTCGTCGACCCGGTCGTGCTCGGCCAGCAGGCGGGCCAGCGTCGCCTCGTAGGGGACGACGGCCGGCGCCGTCTGCTTGACGTCGAGGTTGAGCACGACCCCGGGGAAGGCCTCGAGCACCTCGGCCAGGGTGGGGATCCGGAAGTCCGGGTCCGAGGCGGCCCGGCCCCGATAGGGGTAGTCGCCGGGATCCCGGCCGTAGGTGACGTCGGCACCGGGGACGAACCAGTACGCGTTGTCCAGCTCCACCAGCTCGGCCAGGGTCATGTCGGCGATGGCGCCGGTCCCGTCGGTGGTCCGGTCGACGGTGGCGTCGTGGCCCACCACCAGCTCGCCGTCGGCCGTGGCGTGCACGTCCAGCTCGATGGCCGTCGCCCCGGCGGCGACGGCCCGCCGGACGGCGAACAGCGTCGACGACGGCGCCTCCCAGGCGCCCCCCTGGTGGGCGTAGGCGATCACCCGCCGGTCGAGCCAGGGGTTGTCGGGCGGCATTGCGGCATCGTACCGACCGGGGGGCGATGCAAGGGAAGTAGCCTTCTCCGCCGTGCTGGACCACCCGATCGTCGACCTCGTCAGCGCCGTTCGCCAGTCGTTCGAGCGTGCCCTGCTCGAGCGCCAGGCGGTGGAGGAGCGTTTCCAGGTGGACGTCTTCCTGGGCGACCTGTCGTGGGAGACCAGCTACAGCCTGCCCGGCGAGGGCCAGCCGCCCCGGGTGCGGGCCGACCTGTCGCTCGACTGGCCCACCTGGAGCCAGACCGCCTACCGGAGCTGGTCGATCGGCGAGACCCCCGACGAGATGCCCGAGGTGGTGGTCGAGGTGGCCATGCGGATCCAGCGGCTGGCCGAGCGGCCGACAGCCGACCGGGTCCTGGCCGTGCTGCCGGCCGCCAGTCCCGAGCTCAGCGGCGAACCGCTGGAGCGGTCGGCCACCACCATCGAAGAGGTGCGGGGCGACCCCGACGGGATATCCGGTGCCGGTCGTGCGGGGGCCGAACCCGGCGGCGGGACGGCCCCGGCCGTGCGGTGGGCGGTCGAGGCCACCTACGAGGGCTCGATCCGCCTCGACGAGGGCCAGCTGGAGGACGCGGCCCGCATCGCCCCGGTGGTCGACGAGCTCACCCGCTGGGTCTCCTCCACCCTGGTCCGGCTGGCCGACCTGCCCCTGGCCTTCCTGCCGCCCGACCCTCCCGACGGGGACTGAACGGCAACGGTCGAGGCCGGGCGGCAACGGTCGAGGCCGGGCGGCGCCGGCAGAGGCCGGGGGGGAGGGGGCGACTGGTCGGCGAGCCCGCCGGTCGGGTAGGCATGGAACAGTGCGCCTCGCCCGCCGTCTCCTGGTCTCCGGGACGATCGTGGCGATGGCCGGCGTCCTCCTGGCCGCCTGCGACGGCGGCACCAACGCCACCGTCCAGACCGGCCCCCCGACCACCACCCCCGGCGTCACCCTGGCCACCGTGTCCTCGCCCGCCGGTCCGGTCCTCGCCACCGGGACCGGGCACACCCTCTACGACTACTCCCCGGACACCCCGGGGCACAGCGCCTGCGTGACGTCCGTGTGCGTCACGGTCTGGCCGCCGCTCATCGTCACCGGCCACCCGACGGTGGGCAAGGGCCTCCAGCCGGCGCTGGCCGGGACGGTCCGCCGGCCCGGCGGCGCCCTGCAGGCCAGCTACGGCGGCCACCCTCTCTACACCTGGAAGGGCGACGGCAAGCCCGGGATGATCACCGGCCAGGCCCTGCTCAACGCCGGGGGCTACTGGTACGTGATCGCGCCGTCGGGCCAGCAGATCACCACGCAGTTCACCGTCCGGCGCTGAGCGGAGCCGCCCGAAGCCAGGGCGGTGAGCGCCGGCCCTGTGCCAGGCTGGCCGCCATGGAGGGATCCCCCGGCACCGACCCGGCCGATCTCGGCGTGCTCGAGGCGGCGGCGCTGCTGGCCACGGGCGGCCTGTCGTCGGTGGAGCTCACCGAGGCCTGTTTGCGCCGGATCGACGAGCGCAACGGCGGCCCGCCGTCGGCCGAGGGCGCACCCGGCGCCATCAACGCCTGGGTCCGGCTCTACCCCGAGCGCGCTCGGGCCGGGGCCCGAGCCGCCGACCGGCGCCGGCACGAGGAGGGCCCCGGCACCCCGCTCCTGTGCGGCATCCCGCTGGCCGTGAAGGACATCTACGGGGTGGCCGGCCTGCCGCTCACGGCGTCCAGCCGGGTCCTGGCCGGGAACGTCAGCACCGACGACGCCGCCGCCCTGGCTCCGCTCCTGGCCCAGGGCATGGTCGTCCTCGGGCACACCCACACCCACGAGTTCGCCGCCGGCGGGACCACCGACCAGGTCGGCAACCCGTGGGACCCGACCCGGGTGGCCGGCGGGTCGAGCGGCGGGAGCGCCGCCGCCCTGGCGGCCCGGATGGTCCCGGCTGCGGTGGGCACCGACACCTGCGGGTCGCTGCGCATCCCCTCCTCGTTCTGCGGGACCAGCGCCGTCAAGCCGACCCACGGCCGGCTCCCGATCGAGGGGATCATCCCCCTGGCCGCCTCGATGGACCACCCGGGCCCGATGGCACGCACCGTCGCCGACTGCGCCGCCTTGCTGTCGGCCATGGCCACGGCGGTGGCGGTGACGCCGCTGATGCCGCCGGCGTCCCCCCTCGGCTCGCTGCCCACCGAGGCGAGCAGCGGCTCCCGGCCGCTCGCCGGCCTGGTGCTGGCGGTCACCGACCACGCCCTCGGGGCGGGGTGGGAGGACCGGGTGGGGGCGGGTTTCGACGAGGCCCGGCGCGCCGCCGAGCGGCTCGGCGCCCGGGTGGTCGAGCTGCCGGCGCCGTGGGTCTTCGGCGACGGCGACCTCCAGACCGTGCTCCTCACCGAGATGTGGGACTACCACCGCCGCCACGAGGCGCTGCTCGAAAGTTACCGGCCGGCGGTGGCCGAGACGGTGGAGGCGGCCCGCACCTTCACCGACGCCCAGGCCTACCTGGCCGCCCAGCGGCGACGGGCCGAGGGCACCGCCGCCTGGGAGGCGTGGTTCGGCGCCAACGGGGTCGACCTCGTGATCGAGCCCACGCTGCCGCTGCTCCCGCTCCCCCGCGGCCCGGGGTACGAGCGTGGCCACAACGGCGGCGCCGGCGACCCGCTGATCGTGCTGACCGCCCCGTGGGACATGACCGGCATGCCGGTGGCGTGCCTGCCCGTCACCTGGGACGTGGGCATCTCGCTGGCGGCGCCCCGAGGGGAGGAGCGCCGGCTGGTGCAGGCGGCCATCGACCTCCAGGAGCACGCACTCGGGGTCCCGGCGTACGCGCCGCCTGCCGGGAGCTCGCCCCGGCGCTAGCGGCTAGCCGGGGCTGGGGTCGCCCCCGGCACCGGCCCCCTCGAGCTCGCTCCGGGCAGCCCGGCCGAGACCGGACAGCGGCGTGGGGTCCCTCGGCTCCCGGTCTCCGGCCGGAGGCCAGCCCCCTCCCGGGTCGTCAGGGCCGCCGCCGGGATCACCCCCGAGCCCGGGGGGCTCGTCACCCTCGTCGACAACCCGGGCGACGACGCTGCTGTAGGCGGCGGCGATGGATCCGGCCCCCGGTTCCTGACCAACCACGATGCCCGAGGCCAGCGGCCGCCCGTCCGGGTCGGCATGCTCGAGGAAGAGGCGGGCCGAAGCAGCGACGGCACGCGCCGCCAGCACGTCCATGCCGACGAAATCCGGGACCACGGTCTCGCCCTGGCCCGCGCCCTCGCCCTGGCCCGCGCCCTCGGCCTGGCCCGCGCCCTCGGCCGCCTCCGCATCCGGGCCAGTGGGGGTGGACCCGGCCCCGGCCCCCGCTCCGGCGTCACCGCCGGCCCCCGCTCCGGCCTCACCGACCGCGGCCCGCAACGCACTTCCGTCGAGCTCGAACGGCGCGCCCTCCAGGCCCAGATCGGGCCACCTGCAGGTGACGGTCAGCGGGCCAGGCGGGGGAAGCGGCCACACCCAGAGCCAGAGCTTGACGCGGAGCTCGCCGGCCGGTCCTCCGGTCCCGTGCCACTCCAGCTCGCTCCGCAGCGCCAACATCGGCCCCTGGCCCGATTTCATCCCGTGCGAGTCGCGGAGGCCCGCCCGGCGGCCGTCGGCGAACACCGCTCGGATCTCCAGGCCGTCGAGCAGGTCCGCTGCGGCGGGGCGCAGGCGCGGGGCGCCCGGCGTCGGGCCCCCGGCGTCGAGATCGCGCCCGCGGAAGTGGAGCTCGACGCCGGACGGGAAGGCGGTGACCCGCCGGAGGCGGATCTCGAAGCCGGGGGCGTCGACGAACATGGCCGGCACGGGCACTGGGACACCCTTCCTCGCCGGCGGGCCCTCCCACGGCGCTGGGGTCACACTGCGACGCTACGCCGCCTGCAGGGCCTGAGCACGGTCCGGCGCACCGGGGGCGGATCCCTCAACCTTCCTCCCGCCGTCGGTACGCTGGCGCTTTGGCGGAAGGGGTCGCAGGTGGACGTTCCTGCTGGTGACGAGCGCCCGGCCGGGAGCGCTGCGCCCGGCCCGGGCCCCGGCGATCCTGGCCACCGGCCGTCCGAGCCGTGGTGGAGCCGGTACTCGACCGTGTGGACCGAGCGGGCTCAGGACTTGGTGTCGGCAGTCGTCGGCATGACCCTCATCGCCATGGCGGCGGCCATCCTCGTCGCCAGCGTGGTCGACTTCTTCACCGAGCTCCGCCCGCGAGGCCTGACCATTGCCGGCACCGACTTCCTCGACAAGGTGCTGCTCGTCCTCATCATCGTCGAGATCGTCCACACGGTGGTCCTCTCGCTGCGGGCCCACGCCCTGGCCGCCCAGCCGTTCATCGTGGTGGGCCTGGTGGCCGTGATCCGCAAGATCCTCTTCGCCCTCGGGAGCCAGCAGAAGCTCGACGTGGCGACGCTCGGCCTCTACATCGGGATGGTGGCGGTGTTCGTCGCCAGCCTGGTGGCCATCGAGGTGTTCGGGGAGCACCGGAACGTCGGTGACGGCCCGGGCGAACTGGCTTCCGGGCTCCGCTGACGCTCGGCCGCGAGGTCAGCGGGTGCCGCAGAGGAGGTAGGGAGCCAGGGTCATCGACTTGCCGGGACCGAGGTCGTGCGTCACCTCGGCCACCACCTGCCAGGTCCGGGTCGTGAGCGGGAACGACGAACGCAGCTCGACCTTGCGGTCGGCCAGCACGCCGTTGGCCGAGACCTGGGCCCCGCCGCCCAGGAGGACCTTGCCGGGGGGACAGGTCATCTTCTGCACCAGCACCGTCCCGGCCGCCGCGCCGGGAGCCGTCGACTTCGACGCCGGGCGCAGCACCTTCGAACCGACGATCGTGCCGGCCGGACCCCGGGGACCGGGCGCGCCCTTGGGCCCGACGGCCCCCCGCGGCCCGGCGGTGCCCTGGGG
>JBOGGE010000149.1:0-3698 GCA_050743865.1 Acidimicrobiales bacterium | reverse complement strand
GGCGCTCGACGCCATAGAGCGAGCCGGCCACGACGTGTTGGCGGTGCGGTGCCGGCCGCGCCCGGCCCGGTTCGGGATCCGGTTCCTGGCCGCCGCCGCCGGTTCGTGGCGACCCGCCCGCCGACCGCCCGCCGCCGTCCCGGCCGGCGGCGGAGCTGGCGAGCTCCATGGCGGGTCGCCGCTGGCTGTGGGCGACCGCCCGTGACGGCGCGGCCGCACCTGGTACACCGGTCCACCACGGACGTGTCGCAAGCCGAGCTCGACTACCTCGAATGCGAGGCGATCACCCGCCGGGAAGCCAAGAACTTCGCCTACGGCATCCGCCTGCTGCGCCCGCCCGAGCGCCGGGCCCTTTCGGCCGTCTACGCCCTGGCCCGGCGGATCGACGACATCGGTGACGGCAACGGGCCGGCGGCGGAGCGGCTCAGCGGCCTGGCTGCGGTGCGCGAGGAGCTCGACGGCGCCGGTCCCGGCTCGGAAGATCCGGTCCTCCGGGCGATCGCCGACGCCGAGCGACGCTACGGCTTGCCGATGGCCGCGTTCGGCGAGCTGGTCGACGGGTGCGAGAGGGACGTGGTCGGCGCCACCTACGAGACCGTCGACGACCTCGTCGCCTACTGCCGGCTGGTGGCCGGCTCCATCGGCCGGCTCTCCCTGGCTGTCTTCGGCGCCGCCGGCGACGAGGCCACCGCGCTGGCCGACGACCTCGGCGTCGCCCTCCAGCTCACCAACATCCTGCGCGACGTGGTCGAGGACGGCCGGCGCGGCCGGATCTACCTCCCGGCGGCGGACGCACGGGCGGTCGGTTGCCCGACCGACCTGTCCGGCGACGCCGCCGCGCTGTCCCGGCTGGTGGCCTTCGAGTGCCGGCGGGCCCAGCAGTGGTTCGCCCGCGGCCTCGGCCTGCTCCCCCTGCTCGACGGCCGGAGCCGGGCGTGCGTCGGTGCCATGGCCGGCATCTACCACCGGCTCCTGCGGCGGATCGCCCGGGAGCCGGAGGCGGTGGCCCGGGGCCGGGTGTCGGTCCCCACCTGGGAGAAGCTGGCCGTCGCCGGATCGAGCCTGGCCGCCGGCCTCCGGTCCGGCCCGGCCAGCAGACGACCGGCGGCGGCACGATGAGCCCGGAGAGGGTGGTGGTCGTGGGCGGCGGCCTGGCCGGGATGGCCGCCGCGCTGGAGGCGGCCGACCGGGGCGCCGAGGTGGTCCTGGTGGAGCGCCGGGCGCACCTCGGCGGGCTGACGTGGTCGTTCGAGCGTCACGGGCTGTCGTTCGACAACGGCCAGCACGTCTTCCTGCGGTGCTGCACCGCCTACCTCGACTTCCTCCGCCGGCTCGGCGGCGACGGGCAGGTGAACCTGCAACGGCGGCTGGACGTCCCGGTCCTGTCGCCCGACGGCACCCGCTCCCGCATCGCCCGCTCCGGGCTCCCGGCCCCCCTCCACCTGGCCCGTTCGCTCCTGGGCTACCGCCACCTGTCGCCCGCCGACCGGCTCCGCCTGGGCCGGGCCGTCCTCGGGCTGCGGGCGCTCCGCCTCGACGACCCTGCCCTCGATCGACAGACCTTCGGGAGCTGGCTGGCCCGACACGGGCAGCGGCCGGTGGCTGTCGAGCGCCTGTGGGACCTCGTCACCCTCCCCACCGTCAACGTCCCTGCCGGCGAGGCGTCCCTGGCCTTGGCGGCCAAGGTCTTCCGGACCGGCCTGCTCGACTCGACGGATGGCGGGGATCTCGGATGGTCGGCCGTGCCGCTGTCGGTGCTCCACGGGGAGAACGGCGCCCGGGCGCTCGATCGGGCCGGGGTCGAGGTGGTCCTGGGCGCTGCCGTCTCGTCGGTCGAGCCCGCCGTCTCGTCGGTCGAGCCCGCCGGTGGTCTCAGGGTGACTGCCGGCGACCGGGTCCTCCGGGCCGACGCCGTGGTGGCCGCCGTCCCTCCGACGGTGGCGTCGGCGGTGCTGCCGCCGGGCGCCCTGGCCGACGTCACCGGGCTGGGTACCTCCCCCATCGTCAACGTCCACCTCGTCTTCGACCGGCGGGTGACCGACCTGCCGCTGGCGGCGGCCGTCGGCTCCCCGGTCCAGTTCGTGTTCGACCACACGGCGGCGTCCGGGATGGCGCCACGCCGGGGCGGCCAGTGCCTCGTGGTGTCCCAGTCGGCAGCCGACGGGCTGGTGGGGCGACGCCCGGAGGAGCTGGTGCGCACCTTCCACCAGGCGCTGGGCGCGCTGCTGCCCCAGGTGGGCACCGCTCGCCTGGTCGACGGGGTGGTCACCCGGGAGCGCTCGGCGACCTTCCGGGGCATCCCGGGCACCGCCGCCCTCCGGCCCGGCGCGCCGACCCCGGTCCCTGGGGTGTTCCTGGCCGGCGCCTGGTGCGACACCGGGTGGCCGGCGACGATGGAGGGTGCCGTCCGGAGCGGGACCGCCGCCGCCCGGGCCGCCCTGACCTCGCTCGGCGCCGCTCCGACCTCCCTCGGGGCCGTCCGGCACCACCCGACCGGCTCCCGCGCTCCCACCGGCCCCGCCCGGAACCCCGCCCGGGACCCCGCCCGTCTCCCCCCGTCTACGCCCGAGCTCGAGGAGGCACCAGCGTGACCACGTTCGCCGTCCCTACCGCCGGCCCGGCGCCAGCCGGGGAGCCGGGTGGCGCCCCCGAGCGCGTGCCGGCCCCGCCGGCGCTGGCCCGGGCGACCGACCTCACCGGCCCCGCCCTCGGTGCGTCGGTGGACCGGCTGGATGCGTCGCTGCGGGCGCCGGTCCGCCACCACCTCGACGGCGGGGGCAAACGGGTCCGGGCGGCGCTGGTGCTGGCGGCGGCGGCGGCGGCCGGCGCCCCCGAGCGCGCCGGGGTTCCCGGAGCGGTGGCAGTGGAGCTGGTGCACAACTACTCCCTGCTCCACGACGACATCATCGACGGTGACCGCCAGCGCCGGCACCGGGCCACCGTCTGGGTGGAGTACGGCGTCGGCCCGGCGATCGTGGCCGGCGACGCGCTGGCCGGTCTGGCCCTCCAGGTCCTCCTGGACGACCCCACCCCGGAGCGGGTGCGGGCCGCCGGCCGGCTGGCCGAGGCCAACCAGGCGATGATCGCCGGGCAGGCGTCCGACATGGCGTTCGAGAAGCGGCCGTCGGTGTCGGTGGCCGAGTGCCTGGCCATGGAGGAGGGGAAGACCGGTGCGCTGGTCGCCTGCGCGGCGGCGCTGGGTGGCCTGCTGGCCGGCGCGCCGGACGAGACAGTGGAGGCGCTCGACCTCTTCGGCCGGCACCTCGGCGTCGCCTTCCAGGCCGTCGACGACCTGCTCGGGATCTGGGGCGAACCGTCGGTGACCGGCAAGCCCGTCGGCAGCGACCTGCTGGGGCGCAAGAAGACGCTGCCCGTTGCCGTGGCGATGGCGTCCGGCGGACCGGCGGCGGGCGAGCTGGAGGAGCTCTTGTGGGGCGAGATGGACGCGCCCGACGTGGCTCGGGCGACCGCCCTCGTCGAGCGGTGCGGCGGGCGGGCCGAGGTCGTCGCCCTGGCCGATCACCGCCTCCACCAGGCGATCGACGCCCTGGACGCCGCCACCCTGGAGCCGGCCGCCGCCGGCGAGCTGGTGGCGATCGCCAGGTACGTGACGGCGAGGGACCGGTGACGGCGCTGGTCACCCCGGGGGCGACCGGCCCGGCACCCGCCGCGCCCCCGGCACCCGCCGCGCCCCCGGC
>JBOGGE010000148.1:0-10987 GCA_050743865.1 Acidimicrobiales bacterium | reverse complement strand
CGCCTCCCGGGTCACGGGCCACTGGGTGAGCCACTGCACGGCGCCCCCGCTCCGGTCGGCGCCGTAGGCGACGAGGTCGTCGACCCCCGCCGCCGCCATCTGGTCCGCCATCGCCGCCCGCCGGCGCGCCATCTCGGCCTCGCTGAAGTGGGGATAGTCGCCCCCGGCCGTCACGTCACCTGGCATCTGCCCCTCCTTACGCTCACGCCTTCCGCCCGGGCCGGCCGGCCCGCCACACGCAGGAAGTCCGGCGCCGGCGGCGCCGAACCCGTGCCCAAGGTACCTGCACTCGTTTGCAGGATAGACGGAGAAACTAGGTCATCGGACCGGAGACCCCGGCTCAGGAGAGCGGGGCGGCTGGCTCGGGGACCCTCCCGGGGACCAGCTCGGCGGCGGGGCCAGTCGAGCCCCGCACGACCAGGCCCGGGGCCAGGAGCACCTCCCGGAGCGGCATGGCGGGAGACTCGAGGCGTTCAAGCAGCAGCTCGGCCGCTCTGGTGCCGACGTCGTGGTGCGGGATCCGCACGGTCGTGAGGGGCGGGCTCAGTCGGTCGATGAAGGGCATGTCGTTGAACCCGACGACCGAGATGTCGTCCGGGCACCGCAGGCCGGCCTGCTCGATCGCCGTGTAGCTCCCGAGGGCCTGCATGTCGTTGCCGGCAACGATCGCCGTGGGCGGTGCTCCCGAACCCAGGATCCGGGCCGTGCACCGCTCGCCCTCGGCGATGGTGAAGCCGGCGGCGAAGGGGATCAGTCGCTCGTCGACTGCCAGGCCACCGGCCCGCATGCTCGCCAGGAACCCCCGATAGCGGGCCAGACCGGTGGAGTAGCCCTGCGGGCCGGCGATGTGGGCGATTCGGCGATGACCGAGCGCGGCCAGGTGCTCGACGGCCAGCCGGATGCCGGCTGCGTCGTCGACGGACACCGACGAGAAGGCGTGGTTCTCGGCCACCCGATTGAAGAGGACCACCGGCAGTCCCTGGTCCCCCAGCGCTTCGAGGCTCGGATCCTCCAGATGGGCCGTGGCGCAGATGAGGCCGTCGACCTTGCGCTCGAGCATGCCCTCGAAGATGCGCTCCTGGCGATCGAGGTCACTCTCGGTGTTGGCCAGGAGGGCCACGTAGCCGTCGCCGGACAGGCGGTCCTCGATCCCCCGCAGCATCGGCGGGAACAGCGGGTTGTTCATGTCGGGGATGACAACGCCGACCGACAGGGTGCGGTTGGTCTTGAAGCTGCGGGCGAGGTAGTTGGGCCGGTAGCCCAGGGCATTGGCGGCTACCGTGACCCGTTCGACGGTGTCGGGGCTCACGAGCGACCGGGTGGCGACGTTCAGCGCCCTCGACGCGGTGCCCGGATGGACACCCGCCGCTCGAGCGACCTCCCGCAGCGTCACGACGTCCGGCGACATGTTGCCTCCACGTTCGCCACCCGGTCGGGACCCTAGCGCGAAGCCGGGCCGCAGCGGTTGACCGGGGACCGCCCGACGCCGGGGAGCGGTCCTGGGGGCGACGGGGCCGGTGACGAGCTCGTTGACGGCTCGAAGCGACGGTGATATGCAATCGGTTGCAAAGGAGAGGCGGTGGACATGGCAGCGACGACCGGCGAGCCGGGCGGGGGCCGGACCGACGAGCGGGTCGCCTCCGCCGCCGCCCACTGGGGGCCGCGCTTCGTCAACAACGGCACCGACCAGCTCGACTTCGAGCGGGCACTGGGCCGGATCTCACGCTGGGCCGACTGGTGCCGGGAGTGGGGCCGGTTGGCCGAGGGGTACGAGGCTGTCGCCGAACGGGCGGAGCAGGCCGGACACCGCACCACGGCCATGGAGGCGTGGCGCCGGGCCGGCCTCTGCTGGCACTGGGCCAAATTCGTCTTCATGGACGACCTCGACCAGCAGCGGGCCGCTCACGACCGGGCGGTCGCCGCCTACTCCCGGGGCGCCCCAGGGCTGACGCCACCGGCCGAGCGGGTGGCGGTCCCCTACCAGGGGACCGCGCTGGCGGCCTACCTGCGAGTCCCCGGCGCGCCCGGGGCACGACCGCCGGTGGTGGTCATGGTCCCCGGCCTGGACTCCGTCAAGGAGGAATTGCAGGCCACGGCCGAGTATCTCGTCGCCCGCGGCATGGC
The DNA here is from genome assembly GCA_050743865.1 of Acidimicrobiales bacterium. Lineage (GTDB taxonomy): Bacteria > Actinomycetota > Acidimicrobiia > Acidimicrobiales > RAAP-2 > DAHUZJ01. The sequence goes on along the minus strand of JBOGGE010000148.1, from coordinate 8,863 downwards.
GGTGCTGGCCGTCGACGGACCGGGGCAGGGCGAGAGCGAGTACGAGCTGGCGATCGAGCCCGCCTACGAGAAGGTGGCGGCGGCAACGGTCGACTTCCTGGCCGACCGGCCGGATGTGACGGCGGCGCGGGTCGGGATGTTCGGCGTGAGCCTGGGGGGCTACTACGCCGCCCGGTCGATGGCCTACGAGCCCCGGCTGGTGGCCGGGGTGGCACTGGCCGGGCCGTACCGCTTCGACCTGGGCTGGAGCTCCCTGCCCTCGCTGACGAGGGCGGCCTTCCGGGGCCGGTCCCGCTCGGAGGACGACGAGACGGCGCAGCGCCGGGCCGGGACCCTCACCCTGGAGGAGGCGGCTGGACGGATCACCCACCCGCTCCTGGTAGTCCACGGCGGGCTCGACCGGATCGTGCCGGCGTCGCACGCCGAGCGCCTGGCCGCCGAGGCACCTGGCGCCGAGCTGCTCATGTACCCCGACGGGAACCACGGCGTGACCAACCACGCCTTCGAGTCCCGCTCGGCCGCCGCCGACTGGCTGGCCGACCGGCTGGGCGCCGGGGCCTGACGGGCACGCTCCCTCAGGGACGGGCCCGCCTCACCAGCTGCAGGCGATGTACTTGGGCTCGAGGTACTCGAGCATCCCCTCGTGGCCGCCCTCGCGCCCGAGCCCGCTCTGCTTGACCCCGCCGAAGGGCGCGGCCGGATCGGACACGAGCCCCCGGTTGAGGCCGACCATCCCGGTCTCCAGCGCCTCGGCCACCCGGAGACCGCGGGCCAGGTCGCCGGTGTAGACGTAGGCGGCCAAGCCGTAGGCCGAGTCGTTGGCCAGCGCCAGCGCCTCGGCCTCGGTGGCGAACGAGACGATCGGGGCGACCGGACCGAAGATCTCGGTGGCGAGCACCTCGGCGTCGGGAGGGACGCCGTCGAGGACGGTGGCGGGGTAGAAGTACCCCTTGCCTTCGGGCCGCTCGGCCCCCAGCCGGGGCTTGGCCCCCTGGTCCAGCGCCTGGTGGACGAGCTCGTCCACCTTGTCCCGGCTCGACCGGTTGACCAGCGGGCCGAGGTCCACGCCCTCGTCGAGGCCCCGCCCCATGCGCAGAGCGCCCATCCTGGCGCACAGCATGTCCGAGAAACGCTCGGCCACCCGGGCCTGGACGTAGAAGCGGTTGGCCGCCGTGCAGGCCTCGCCACCGTTGCGCATCTTGGCCACCATCGCACCGTCGATGGCGGCGTCGAGGTCGGAGTCCTCGAAGACCACGAACGGCGCGTTCCCGCCCAGCTCCATCGAGCAGCTGATGACCTGGTCGGCGGCCACTGAGAGCAGGCTGCGCCCCACCTCGGTCGACCCGGTGAACGACAGCTTGCGGACCCGGTCGTCGGCCAGGATGGCCTTGCCCACGGCCGAGGAGCGCGTCGACGGGAGGATGTTGACGACACCGTCCGGCACCCCGGCCAGCGAGAGGATCTCCCCGATGGCCAGCGCGCTGAGCGGCGTCTCGGAGGCCGGCTTGCACACGACGGTGCAGCCGGCGGCGAGCGCCGGGCCGATCTTGCGGGTGAGCATGGCGGCGGGGAAGTTCCACGGGGTGATGAGCAACGACACGCCGATCGGACGGGAGGTGACCACGATCCGGTTCGAGCCCGACGGCGCCGTCACGATCTCCCCCTGGGTCCGGACCGCCTCCTCGGCGTACCAGCGGAAGAACTCGGCGGCGTACGCCACCTCGCCGCGGGCGTCGGCGAGGGCCTTCCCGTTCTCCAGGGTGATCAGCTGGGCAAGCACCTCGGCCCGCTCCTCCATGAGGGCGAAGGCCGAGCGCAGGATCTCGGCCCGCTTCCGAGGGGAGGTGGCGGCCCACGGGCCGAGCGCATCGGCAGCGGCGTCGACGGCTGCCCCGGCGTCGCCGACGGTGCCGTCGGCGACCGTGGCGATCACCTCTTCGGTGGCGGGGTCGAGGACCTTGATGACCGAGCCGTCCCCGGCATCCCGGGAGGTACCGCCGATGAGGCAGCCCCGGGGCACCCAGGACAGAAGCTCCTCGGCCACCCGGGCCGTGTCGTGCCGTCGGGTTGCAGTCGTCACGCCAGTGACCTCCTCACGCCCTCCTTGATGCGGGCGACGTTGGGCATGGCGGCGTCCTCCAGGATGTCGGCTGCGGGCAGCGGCACGTGGGGCGTGGTCACCCGCACGATGGGGCCGTCGAGGTCGAAGAGGTTCTCCTCGGCCACCAGCGAGGCTACCTCGGCCCCCCACCCGCACAGTCGGGGGTTCTCTTCGACGGTCACGAGGTGCCCGGTGGCCGCCACCGAGCGGGCGATGGTGGTCATGTCCAAGGGCACGAGGGACCGCAGGTCGATGACCGTGGTCTCGATGCCCTCGTCCGAGAGCTCCTCGGCGGCCGCAAGGGCCCGGGGGACCATGGCCGCCAGGGCGACCACGGTGGCCGCGTCCCCCTCCCGCACGACGGCCGCCTGGCCCAGCTCGCCCACCACCTCACCCTCGGGAACGATGCCCTTGGTGGCGTAGAGGGACTTCTGCTCGAAGAAGAGCACCGGGTCGGGGTCCCGCACGGCGGCAGCCAGAAGGCCCACCACGTCGGCCGGGTTGGAGGGGGCCACGACCTTGAGGCCGGGGATGGCCATGGCCCAGCTCTCCACGCTCTGGGAGTGCTGGGCCCCAAAGCGCGCCCCCCCGCCGTTGCCCGAGCGGATGACGAGGGGGAGGGCCACCTGGCCGTTGGTCATGTAACGGGCCTTGGCGATCTCGTTGGCCACGAGGTCCCAGCACACGGCAAAGAAGTCGGCGAACATGATCTCGGCGATGGGGCGCAGCCCGGTCATGGCCGCCCCCATGGCCGCCCCCAAGATGGCCTGCTCGGAGATGGGGGTGTCGGCCACCCGGGCCGGGCCGAAGCGGTCCTTGAGCCCGACGGTGGCCTTGAACACCCCGCCGGCCGAGCCGATGTCCTCGCCCAAGAAGACGACGGCGGGGTCCCGCGCCATCTCCTGGGCGATGCCGTGGGCCACGGCGTCGCGGTAGGTCATCTCCGCCATCGGGCACCTCCGTCGGCATAGACGTCACGCCCCACGAGGGCGAGGTCGGGGGGCGGGCTCGCCGTCGCCGCCTCGGTGGCCGCATCGACCGCCACCGCCACCTCGGCGTCGATGCCGGCCAAGACGGCCTCGTCCACCCCGGCGTCGAGGAGGCGCCGGCGGTAGGTGGGGAGGGGGTCTCGGGCCAGCCAGGACTCGACCTCGGCGCTCGGGCGGTACTTGCCCGGGTCGGCCCGGGAGTGGCCCCCATGGCGGTAGGTCTCGGCCTCGATCAGGCTGGGGCCACCGCCGTCCCGGGCCCGGGAGATGGCCGAGGCGGCGACGAAGTAGGTGGCGTCGGCGTCGTTGCCGTCGATGACGACGGACTCGAGGCCGTAGGCCGGGGCCCGGTCGGCGGCGGGGTGGGCGACGGCGGTCACCGACTCGATGGGGGTGTACTCCATCCAGCGGTTGTTCTCGCAGCAAAAGACGATGGGGAGCTGCCACACGCAGGCCAGGTTGAGGGCCTCGTGGAAGGCCCCGATGTTGGTCGTCCCGTCCCCGAAGAAGCAGACGGTGACCTCCCCGGTCCCCCGCAGCTTGGACGACCACGCCGCCCCGTTGGCGATGGTGAGGTGGGCCCCCACGATGGCGTAGGAGCCCATCATGTGGTGGGCCACGCTGGTCAGGTGCATGGAGCCGCCCTTGCCGGCCATGAGCCCCCCCGACCGCCCCATGAGCTCGGCCATGATCGGGGCCATGGGCACCCCCCGGGCCAGGGTGTGGTTGTGGCCGCGGTAGGTGGCGAAGGTGTAGTCGCCCTCGGCCATGGCGACCCCGAAGCCGGCCGCCACCGCCTCCTGGCCCAGCCCCAGGTGGCTGGTGCCCTTCACCAGGCCCTGGAGGAACAGGTCGTAGGCGCGCTTTTCGAAGGCCCGCATCTCGGCCATCGAGCGGTAGAGGCGCAGGCGCACCTCGGGGGACGGGGGCGGCGGGGGCGCCGCCGTCGACACCGAAGGGGGGGACGAGACGCCGGTCACGGCCGGCCAACCTCCTCGACGTGGTGCCGACCCTGCCGGCGACGGGCCTGGTGCCGCATGTCCCTCCTTCGCTGATGCCTTCGGTGGTGCGATTGGCAGCGTATGCCCACCATCAGTACCGGTTGGTCACGAACAGCTCCTGGGCCGGGAAGAGGGTGAGCACCTGGGGGCCGTCCTCGGTGACCACGACCTCCTCCTCGATGCGGGCGGCGGAGTGACCGTCGGTGGCCGGGCAGTAGGTCTCCAGGGCGAACACCATTCCGGCCTCGATCTCCATGGGGTGCTCTAAGGAGTTGAGCCGGCTGATGAGGGGCCGCTCGTGGAGGGCGAGGCCCAGCCCGTGGCCGAACTCGAGCCCGAAGGCCTCACGCTCGCCGGCCAGGCCGATGTCCTCGGCCGTGGGCCAGCCCCGGGCGATCTGGTCGGTGGTGACACCCGGCTTGACGAGGTCGATGGCCTGGTCCATCCACTCCCTGGCCCGGGTGTAGGCGTCGCGCTGGGCCGGGGTCGAGTACCCGACCGAGAAGCACCGGTAGTAGCAGGTCCGGTAGCCGTTGAAGGCGTGCATGATGTCGAAGAAGGCCTGCTCGCCGGGGCGGATCATGCGGTCCGAGAAGTTGTGGGGGTGGGGGACGCAGCGCTCGCCCGACACGGCGTTGACCGACTCCACGTCGTCCGAGCCCATGTCGTAGAGGGTCTTGTTCACGAGGGCCACGATCTCGTTCTCGCGCACCCCGGGCTTGAGGGCCTCGGCCACCAGCTGGTAGGCGCCGTCGACCATGGCCGCCGCCTGGGACAAGAGCATGACCTCGTCGCCGGACTTGATCTGGCGGGCCATGAGCATGACCTGCTGGCCGTCTCGGACGTCGAGACCGGCCGCCTGGAGGGCCAAGAAGGTGGGGGCGTCGGCGAGGTCGATCCCGACCGGCATGCCGGCCACCCCGGCCTGGCGAAGGACGTCGGCGATCTCGGCCACCGCCCGCCCGCTCAGGCCGGCCTCGGGGCCGACCGCCCCCCGCATGGTGGTCAAGGCCGGGCGGGAGTTGTCCGGATCGAGCCACGGCGAGTGCAGGCGGTGGTAGACGGCGGCCGAGCCGAAGTCCCACAAGACGGGCTCTGCCCCCCGGGCCAGCACGACGTAGCGCGACAGCTTGTCCCGGGTCCACTCGCCGATGGCCGTCGAGGTCAGGTAGCGGACGTTGTTCACGTCGAAGCAGATGAGGGCGCCCAGCTCGGACGCTTCGAGCGCCGCCCGGGCCCGGGCCAGCCGGTAGTGGTGGAGGCGGCGGAAGTCGACCCGCTCCTCGTGGTCGACGCCCATCGACCCGGGGGCCGGCGGGGTGCCGACGCCGTACGCCTTCATCGACGATGCTCCATCAGACCCTCGCTCTCCCCGCCGCCAGCCGGGCATGCGCCGGGATCCGTCGTGACCGGCACCCAGAACTTAGAGGCTGCTCACCGGGCCCGAAGCAGGTGCCAGCCAGGCGATGCCGACTGCCGTTGGCAATCGTTTGCAGAACCATGCTGCGTCGAACCGGCTCGGGATGTCAACTCGGCCGGACCGGCTGTCCGAGGGCCGCCGCAGCGCGGCAGTAGCCTCGGCCCACGGCACCCGGGCCTGGCCCGCGCCGCGGAGGGATGGCAGAGCGGACGAATGCGCGGCTCTTGAAAAGCCGTGGGACTCCGGTCCCCGTGGGTTCAAATCCCACTCCCTCCGCCACGGCTGCTCGACGACGAGAGCCGCTTGGGGCGGCAGACCATCAGGAGGGGCGACGGGCCAGTGGCGAGCGGGATCCTGCCGGCGGAGGTGCCGGCACCGATCGACGACGTCGCCGCCATGCGCCTCGCCCTGTCCGAGGCGGTACGGGCGGTGGACCACGACGACGTGCCGGTGGGCGCCGTTGCACTGGTGGCAGGGGCAGTCGTCGCCTCCCGCCACAACGAGCGGGAGCTACGGAGGGATCCGACGGCCCACGCTGAGCTGCTGGCCCTGAGGGCAGCGGCGGAGGCCCTGGGGACCTGGCGGCTGACCGAGGTGATCCTGGTCGTCACCCTGGAACCATGCCCCATGTGCGCCGGGGCCCTGGTCGCCGCCCGGGTGGGTCGCCTCGTCTTCGGCGCCGCCGACCCTCGGGCCGGTGCCTGCGGCTCCCTCTACAACCTGTGCACCGACCCCCGGCTCAACCACGAGCTGCCGGCGGTGGGTGGCGTGCTGGCCGCCGAGTGCGCCACCCTTCTCACCGACTTCTTCGCCCGGCGCCGGGACTGACGGTGCGGCCCCGGGGCCGTCCCGATTGACGACCGGCGAGGGCGCCACCCGGTAGCCTCTCTGCCGGAGGCGTGCGAGAGCGGCCGAATCGGACGGTCTCGAAAACCGTTGTGCCCCATGGGCACCGTGGGTTCAAATCCCACCGCCTCCGCCACAGGTTGACGACGGAAGTCGCCAACAGGGCTCGGCGGACCGGCTGTCGCCACTATCGACCGGGTAAGACACCGCCCGCGGCGACCCGGCGCGCGCACCGGTGACCGCCCGGGAGGCGTCAGGGACGTGCGCGGCGGCTGGGTCGGGAGCTGTCCGAACCGAGCGAGTCCGATCGGTGACGACAGGGTGAGGAGCTCCCGTTCGAGAGAGGATCCGCTCACTTTCGCTCGCTGAACCACGAGAGGGTCTTCCACGAGCACTCCGGAGGGCGCCGGTGCTCATCGTAGAGGACGACCGTGCCGTGGCCGAGCAGTCGCTTGTGACTGGCGCGGTGGCGGTCGTTGTCGACGTCACGGTGAAGCGGGCCGCGGCAGCGGCGGTGCCGAAGTCGACGGCGGTGGCTCCGGTCAGGCGGGTGTCAGTGACGGTGACCGAGGTGCCCCCGGCGGTCGGGCCCGAGAACGGTACGTCCATCGTGACGGTAGGCGGCGCCACCAGAGGGAAAACGCCCCAGCCCCCGTCGAATGCCAAAACCCTTCCGAGCGATCCGACGAGCTCGTCGTAGGCCGAGGGAGTGGGTGGCTGTGCGGAATGCGCGGTGCTCGGCCGTTGGGGGCCCAATTGCCACGTTCACCGCTCGACAGCTCCGACCAAGCCATGTGCTGGCATGCCGGAGCTACCGAGCTGCCCGGTTGGGTCCACTCGTGACGGCTGGCCAACCACGAGAGGCCCGGGGATCATCGGTCTGCACTCCCGACGTCCGACGCCCCGCAGTCCGCCCACCCCGGGCCTCATCGATCGCTGCCGGCGCCATAGCTCGGCGACCACAGGGTGACGGCGGGCAGACGTCCACCGACAGCATCCACGTTGCTTGAAGAAGAGTCCGTCACTAAGTAAGCAAACCCTGTTTTCTTACTTAGTGCAATTGCTTCTCTGAATCCCTATCCTACGCGCGCACGATCGCCACGATAGATAAATCTAGCAATACGAAATCCGTCGAGATGAGCTTTTTGTGGCACGCACCGAAGCTCAGGCGCCGACCGTTCATTTGGCAGCAAGTGGACCGTGCGTACGGACAGGGAGGACGAGATGCGACGGGTGGTCCGAGCACTGTCGTCACTGCTGCTGCTGGTCGGCGTCGTCTCGGTGGTCATGGGCGGCGTCGAAGTGGCGACGGCGGCGCCGGCCGGCGCCGCCAACGGCTACGGACCCGGTAAGGGGCCTCAGCGGTCGACACTCCACTGGGGCGGTGCGTACGTCCTTCAGGGGGTGCCTGGGTACGGCTACTGCATCGAACCTGGCGACGCCGACCCGGTCGAGCTGCCGTGGGCGCAGTGGTACCCGGTGGCGTACCCGGGCAGCCCGGTCTTCACCAACGGCCAGATGGCGGCCCTGGCCTACTTCGCGTCGCGCTACGAGGGAACGGGATTCGACGGATATGCGGTCAACACAACCGTCGCCGCCATCGCCCAGGATGTGTACGGCTCGGCTGGCGGGACGACTCCCGGGGTCAGCCAGGCGCCGGCGTGGCTCAGCCTCGACATCGACCAGTGGGCGATCACGTTCGCCGGTCCGTGGACCATCAGCCTGAGCATGAACCCGGCCTCTGGCTCGACCTTCGACACCGGCAACAACTACTCGGGCACGGTCACCGTGCGAAGCGCCACCGGAGCCGGCGTCGGCGGTTTGCAACTGACGGCACCACCGACGGGCGGCGCCGCATCCGGTCAGATCAGCAACTTCGTGTGGCAGCAGCCCACCACCGATTCCGCCGGGACCATCCCCTTCCAGTGGAACATCGGCAGCATCCCCCCGGGTGGGGCCTTCAGCGCCGGCGGGATCGGGGTCGTCGGCGGCTCCCCCGGCATATCCCCTCCCACCTACGGCACGCCGGGCGGCCAGATGATGATGGTCTCGGGCGCCGTCACCGGGTTGCAGACCGGGTTCGCCGGGACCGTCCAGGTCAAGCCGCAGCCGATTGGGACCATCTCCATCAAGAAGGTCGTTCCTGACCCTTCGTACTACAACGCTGGCGGTGCGGTATTTCAGATCAGGAACGGTGCAGGAACCGTCCTCGATACGCTGACCACCGACGCCAGTGGTACAACGCGCAGGTCGGCGCCCATTCCAACTCTAACGACCGGTGCTCTCTACGATGTCCACGAGGTGACCCCCGCCCCCGGGTACAAGCTGGCGCCAGACCAGGTGGTTGACGTGTGGCCGAACCAAGACACCGTCGTAGAGTTCTCGGGCGGTTACGAAGAACCGATCCTTCCGGCACAGCTCGGAGCGGGCAAGACGGACGCGCAAACCGGCCGGCCATTGGCGGGAGCGGTCTTCGCCTTCCGCTTCGACAGTGCCAACAACGGCG
>JBOGGE010000147.1:0-11496 GCA_050743865.1 Acidimicrobiales bacterium | reverse complement strand
GCGCCGGCCCCGACCGGCGACCCCGTGCTCGACCACGTCGTGGACCTGGCGGCGACGGCGCTCGGCGAGCTGGCCGGCGAGGAGCAGGACCGGGTGTGGGTCGGCGGGCCGTCCCGGTTGGCCGCCGCCTTCGACGCCGTCGAGACGGTCCGCTCCGTGCTCGGCATCCTCGAGCAGCAGCTGGTCGTCGTCTCCCTCCTGCGTGACCTGCTCGAGCGGGGGCTGTCGGTGGCCATCGGCACCGAGCACGGCTACGAGCCCCTCGCCTCGTGCGCGGTGGTGGTGTCGCCGATCTCGGTCGAGGGCCACGGGGCGGGGGCGGTCGGCCTGCTCGGCCCCACCCGGATGGACTACCCCCAGGCCCTGGCGGCGGCCCGGGTGGTCGGCGAACGGCTGGGCCAACGGCTGGGGGCGCAGCGCGGAGCGCAGGGTTCGCCCGGTCCGCTGGGGCCGCCCGGTCCGCAGGGGCCGCCCGGCCCGGCGGGTCCGGCGCCGGAGAGGAGGCGCCACCGTGCCAGCCGCTGAGGCGATGGGGGACCTGTACCAGCTTCTGGGCGTGCGTCCCGACGCCGGGGACGACGAGATCAAGCGCGCCTACCGCAAGAAGGCCCGGGAGGTCCACCCCGACGCCAACGGCGGCGACCCCGAGGCGGAGGCCCAGTTCAAGCAGGTCTCCTTCGCCTACGAGGTGCTCCGCGACCCCGAGCGCCGGGCCCGCTACGACCGCTACGGCCCGGCCAGCTTCTCGGGCAGGCAGGGCGGTGGCACCGGCTTTGACTTCGACGGCGGCCTCGGCGACCTGTTCGAGGCCTTCTTCGGGTCGATGGCCGGGGCTGGCGCCCACGCCCGGCGCCGGGGACCGCAGGTCGGCGCCGACGCCGAGGTGACGTTGCGGCTGACGTTCAGCGAGGCCGCCTTCGGCACCCGCAAGGACCTGGCCGTGCGCGTCCCGGTGACCTGCCCCACCTGCGGCGGGTCCGGGGCCCGGGCCGGCACCGAGCCGGTCCGGTGCACCGACTGCCAGGGATCGGGGGAGATCCGCCGGATACGCCAGTCCCTGCTCGGCCAGGTGGTCACCTCGGTGGCCTGCTCCCGGTGCCAGGGCCTGGGGGAGACCATCCCCCAGCCGTGCTCCGCCTGCCGGGGTGAGGGTCGGCGGATGGAGGACCGGACCCTGACCGTCGAGGTCCCGGCCGGCGTGGAGGAGGGCTCGACGCTGCGCCTGGCCGACCGGGGCCCGGCCGGACCGCGTGGCGGATCCAACGGCTCGCTGTTCGTCCATCTGGCGGTGGCGACCGACGAACGTTTCCAGCGGGCGGGGGACGACCTGCACACGACGGTGCACGTCGGCGTGGCCCAGGCGGCGCTGGGGGGCCAGGTCGACGTGGAGACGCTGGAGGAGCCGCGCCAGGTCACGGTCGGGGTCGGCACCCAGACCGGCCACGTGGTCCGGCTGAAGGGCGCCGGCGTCCCCCACCTGCGGGCCCGGGGCCGGGGCGACCTCTTCGTGCACGTGGTGGTGGACACCCCGACCGGTCTCAGCCCGCGCCAGGAGGAGCTGCTCGCCCAGCTGGCGGCCGAGCGGGGCGAAGAGGTCGGGCTCCCGGGCGGCCACGACGGCGTCCTTTCCCGCATCCGCTCCGCGCTGGGCTGACCGGCGTGGCCGGGTGAGGCCGGCGGGGGGCCGGCGGGGGGCCGGGGCCACGCGCCGGCTGGCGGCGGCGGGGCGCGGCTCGTCTCGGTTGGCGGCTCGTCTCGGTTGGCGGCTCGTCTCGGTTGGCGGCTCGTCTCGGCTGGCGGCTCGTCTCGGCTGGCGGCGAGGACTCGGGTGAGCGGGGAGTCCGGGTGAGCGGGGGCTCGATCGCCGAACGGGCCGAGGCGTCGGCCCAGGTCCTGGTGGACGACATGGCGGTGCCGGCGCCCGCCCCGGCGGACCGGCACCACCTCGCCCGGGTGCTCCGCCTGCGTCCGGGCGAGCGGGTGGTGGTGACCGACGGCCAGGGCCGCTGGCAGACGTGCCGGTACCGGGGCGCGGGCGAGGGCGAGGATCCGGAGGCGGGCGGGCTTCTCGATCCCGACGGGCCGGTGCGGGTCGAGCCCCGACCCCAGCCGGTGCTCACGGTGGCGTTCGCCCCGGCCAAGGGCGATCGGCCCGAGTGGGTCGTCCAGAAGCTGACCGAGATCGGCATCGACCGCATCGTTCCGCTGGTCACCGACCGGTCGGTCGTGCGCTGGAGCGGCGGGCGCCGGGACCATGCCCTGGCCCGCCTGCGCCGGGTGGCGGCCGAGGCGGCGGCGCAGTGCCGGAGGGTCTGGCTGCCCGAGGTGACCGACGTCCAGTCGCTCGCCGACCTGGGTGCGCTCTCCGGGTCCGGTGCGCTCTCCGGGCCGGGGGTGTTCTCCGGGCCGGGGGTGTTCTCGCTGGCCCAGCTCGGCGGCCCCCCTCCAGAAGCCGGGACGACGACGGTGGCGGTCGGTCCCGAGGGGGGCTGGTCGCCGGGTGAGCTCGCCCTCGGCCATCCGGTCGTGGGTGCCGGGCCGTACGTGCTGCGGGCCGAGACGGCGGCGGTTGCGGTGGCGGTGCTCCTGTCGTCACAGCGCGCTTGTACCGTGTGCGAACAGGATCAATAGCGGTGAGCGCGAGGGCGCGGAACGGCATGGGAGGATGCGGGGTGATGTCCGGGCAGGTCCGATGGCTGAGCACCAAGGACGCCTCGGCGCGCCTCGGGGTGACGTTGCGCAGCCTCTACCGCTTCATCGACGGGGGAGAGCTCGCCGCCTACAAGTTCGGTCGGGTGATCCGGCTGAAGGAGGAGGACGTCGAGCGGTACATCGAGGAGTGCCGGATCGCCCCCGGGGACCTCGAGCACCTGCTCCCGGCGCGCCGGACCGTTCCGGACGCCACCGACCGCCCGGCGGCGGGGGACGACGCGCCGTCGGTCCCAGGGCAAGGAGGCTGGGCACCGGCGGTCCGGGCGAGCACCGATCGGCAGGGGGCCGGGCGGGTCACGCCGAGGCGAGCCGTCGCGTCGGCAGCGTCACGGGCGGGCGAGTGAGCGACTGCTTGTTCTGCCGCATCGTCGCCGGGGAGCTGCCGGCGGAGGTCGTCTACTCCACCGATCGAACGGTCGCCTTCCGGGACATCGAGCCGGTGGCGCCGGTGCACGTCCTGGTCGTTCCCCGGCGCCACATCGAGAACGCCGGAGCCCTCACGGCCGAGCACGCCGAGGACCTCTCGGCCATGCTCGACGCCGCCCAGCACGTGGCCGAGGCCGAGGGCATCGCCGACGCGGAGCGGGGCTATCGGCTGGTCTTCAACGTCGGGCCCGACGCGCTCAACTCGGTGCCGCACCTGCACCTCCACGTCATCGGCGGCCGGGCGATGACATGGCCGCCCGGATGAGCGGCCTCCCCGGGGCAAGGCAGGCGGCGCCGCCCGACGACCGAGTGGAAGCGGCACGAACGGCCTCACCGGCCGGGTCCGCAGCAGCCGAGGATCCTAAGGAGACCGGGCGACCGGCCGAGCGGCGGGCCGAGACCCTGGTGCCCGACAGCCACCTGATGGCTGGCCTGCTGGGCCAGCGCGACGAGCTGCTGCGCCTGGTCGAGGCGGCGTTCCCCGACCACCGGATCTCGGTGCAGGGCAACCGCATCGCGGTCAGCGGTCCTTCACCGGAACGTCTGACCCGTCTCTTCGACGAGCTGGTCCTGGTGCTCCGTTCGGGTCGGGTCCTGGACCCGGCGACCGTGAGCCGGACCATCGACATGGTCGGCGAGGATCTGCGGCCTTCGGAGGTCCTCAACGCCGAGGTGATGCGGGCGGCCCGGGGCCGCCCGGTGCGGCCGAACACCGCCGGCCAGAAGCGCTACACCGACGCCATCGCCACCCACACCATCACCTTCGGCATCGGCCCGGCGGGCACGGGCAAGTCCTATCTGGCCGTCGCCCTCGCCGTCCAGGCGTTGCAGAGCCGCCAGGCGAACCGGATCATCCTCACCCGCCCGGCGGTCGAGGCCGGCGAGCGGCTGGGGTTCCTCCCCGGTGATCTCATGGCCAAGGTCGACCCCTACCTCCGCCCGCTCTACGACGCCCTCTACGACCTCTTGGAGCCCGAGGGCGCGCAGCGGCTGCTGGACCGGGGGACGATCGAGGTGGCGCCCCTGGCCTTCATGCGCGGCCGTACCCTCAATGACTCCTTCATCATCCTCGACGAGGCCCAGAACACGACGCCCGAGCAGATGAAGATGTTCCTGACCCGGATCGGGTTCGGGTCCAAGTGCGTCGTCACCGGCGACGTGACCCAGATCGACGTCGCCGGGGGCCGGTCGGGGCTGATCGGGTTGGAACCGGTGCTCGGGGCGGTCGAGGGGATCGCCTTCGTGCAGCTCACGCGGCGCGACGTCGTGCGACACAAGATCGTGGCCGACATCATCCATGCCTACGAGCGGGCCGACGCTCCCGCAATCGGCAGCGGTAGCGGCGGCGGGGACGGCAGCGGTAACGGCGGCGGGGACGGCAGCGGGGACGGCGGCGGAGGCGGCAGCGGTAACGGCGGCGGAGGCGGCAGCGGGGACGGCAGCGGTAACGGCAGCGGTAACGGCAGCGGAAATGTCGGTTCCGGCTTCGGCGCTGCCGGCACTCCTCGCGGCGCCGACCCCGCCAGCTGAACAATGGCCATCGACGTCTATGCCGCCGACGAGCAGGCGGACCGCACCATCGACCTCGCCCGGTGGGCCCGACTGGCCCGGATCGTCCTCCGGGACCGCCGGGTACGCGGCGACGTCGAGGTCTCGCTGCTCTTCGTGGACGAGGAGGCGATCGCTGCCCTCAACGAGCAGTTCCTCGGCCGCCAGGGTCCGACCGACGTGCTGGCCTTCCCGATCGAGGACGAGGCGGTCGTCGGCGGGCGGTCGCCGGACATGGGCGGCCGCGGCCCCGGGGACGACGCCGGTGACGTGCCGCTCACGCTGCTGGGCGACGTCGTGATCTGCCCGGCCGTGGCCTCGCGCAATGCCGGCGAGCACCGAGCCGACGACGACGACGAGCTTGCCCTGCTGGTGGTGCACGGGCTGCTGCACCTGCTCGGGATGGACCATGAGACGGATCCCGATGCGGAGCGGATGGAGGCTGTCGAGCGCGACCTCCTGGCTCGCCATCACCGTCCGGTCAACCGGGAGGGGACGGCCGATCCGGAGGGGACGGCCGATCGGGGCGGGACCAGGTGATCGCCGCCGCCGGGTTCCGCCCGGTGGACTGGGTGCTGCTGGCCGTCATCGTCGTCCTGCTGGCCATCTCCGGCGTGCTGGCGCTGGCCGAGACGAGCTTGGTGCGCACCACCCGGGTCAAGGCCAAGGCGCTTCTCGACGACCGGCGGCGCGGCGCACGCCAGCTCGTCCGCCTGGTCGAGCGCCCCGAGCGGTTCCTCAACCCGGTGCTCCTGCTGGTGCTGGTGTGCCAGCTCGTGTCGGCCTCCCTGGTCGGCGTGCTGGCGTCGGCGTGGCTCGGTGCGCTCGGGGTCGCCGTCGGCACCGTGTTCGAGGTGGTCGTCATCTTCGTGCTCTTCGAAGCCGTCCCGAAGAATTGGGCGGTGCACAACCCGGAGCGAGCTGCCCTCTTCACGGCTCCGATCGTGGCTGCCGTGGTGAAGTTCCCCCTGATACGCGCCGTCTCCCGGGTGCTCATCGGCATGGCCAACATCCTGATCGGGCGAACCGGCAACGCCGGGCGCCAGCCCTCGGGGCAGGTGACCGAGGCGGAGCTGCTGGCCATGGCCGACGTGGCCCACGCCGAGGACGTCATCGAGCTGCAGGAGCGGGCCTTCATCCACTCGATCATCGACTTCGGGGACGCGGTGGTCCGGGAGGTGATGGTCCCCCGGCTCGACATGGTGACCGTCGAAGCCGGCGCCACCGTCTCGCAGGCGATCGAGCAGGCCCTGGCGGCCGGACGCAGCCGGCTCCCGGTCCACGAGGGCGACGTGGACGATGTCGCCGGCATCGCGTTCGTCAAGGATCTGGTGCGCGCCGAGCACGACGGCCGTGGAGGCGACCCCGTACGGGCGCACGTCAAGCCGGCCTACTTCGTGCCCGAGACCAAGCGGCTCACCGCGCTGCTCCGCGAGATGCAGGACGCCAAGTTCCACCTGGCGGTGGTGGTCGACGAGTACGGGAGCACCGTGGGGCTGGTCACGTTGGAGGACCTGATCGAGGAGCTGGTCGGCGAGATCGTCGACGAGTACGACGTCGAGGAGCCCGTGGTCGAGCGGATGGACGATGGCAGCGTGGTGGTGGCCGGCCGGATGGCCGTCGACGACGCCGGGGAGCTGCTCGGCACCGACCTGCCCGAGGGCGGCTGGGACACCGTCGGCGGCCTCATGCTGGCCCGGTCCGGGCACGTTCCCGTCGAAGGGGAAGCCGTCGACGTCGACGGGCTGCGGCTGGTGGCCCAGCGGGTCCAGGGGCGTCGCATCAGCCGCGTGCGCATCCTCCGGACGGCGCCGGTCCCGGCGGCCGGTGCCGAGGACGACGACTGGGGCAGGGACTGACGCCAGTGCGGGCGGGGTTCGCGGCCGTGGTTGGTCGGCCCAACGTCGGGAAGTCGACCCTGGTGAACCGCCTGGTCGGGGCCAAGGTGTCGATCACCTCGCCCCGCCCGAACACCACCCGCCACGGCGTGCGGGGCATCCTCCAGCGGCCCGACGCCCAGGTCGTGCTGGTCGACACCCCCGGCCTCCACCGGCCGCGCACCGCCCTCGGTCAGCGGCTCAACGAGGCCGTGGGCTCGTCGCTGGCCGACGTCGACGTGGTCGTGGTCGTGGTCGACGCCACGGCGGCTGTCGGGCCCGGCGACCGGACCGTGCTGGGGCGGGCGCTGGACGTCGCGCCCGGCGGCCCGATACTGGTCGTGGTCAACAAGATCGACCGTGCCCGCCCTCATCAGGTGCTCGAGCGGTTGGCAACCGTCGCCGCCGCCTGCGACGAGCTGGCGGCATCCGGGCCGGGTACGGGCGGCGCCAGCTCCGGCGACCCCGCCGCTGCTCTGGACGTCGAGTACCTGCCGGTGTCGGCCTCCACCGGCCGGGGCACCGATGCCCTGGTCGAAGCGCTCGTCGGTCGCCTGCCCGAGGGCCCCGCCTTCTACCCGGACGACATGGTCAGCGATGCCCCCGAGGCGCGGCAAGTGGCCGAGCTGGTCCGCGAGCAGCTCCTCCGTCGCGTCCGCGACGAGCTTCCGCACGCCATCGCCTGCCAGGTCGTCGAATGGGACTGGCCACACATCCGTTGCGAGATCCTGGTCGAGCGGGGTTCGCAGAAGGCCATCGTCATCGGAAAGGGAGGCGAGGTCTTGAAGGCGGTCGGCACCGCCGTGCGCCGGCAGCTCCCCCCCGGTGCGTACCTGGAGCTGCTGGTCCGGGTCGAGCCGCACTGGCAGCAGCGGGTGGACGCGCTGGACCGCCTCGGCTATTGAGGGGCCTGCCCGAGGCGGGTGGGCGCGGAGGGTCGGTGGTCGGGGAGGACCCGGAGGACGCCTCGGGCGAGCGCTGGGATCCTCCCGGGCCGCGGGAGCGCCGGGTCGTAGGGGGCCAGCCGCCGGGCGTGCTCCGCCAGGCAGGTCGCCAGGAAGCTCCGGGGCGTGAGCCCCTCCAGCACCCGGGCGCCGGAGAGCAGGAAGTTCTCGTCGCGGCGCGACCGCTTCCGGGCGGCATCGAACGCCAGCCGCAGGCGATCGACCACGTTCACGGTGACGGCCGCCAGGTCCGCCCCGGCCGCCGGCAGGTTCGCCCCGGCCGCCGCCAGCGCCGGCAGCGCTGGCCACCGACGATCTCGGTGACGTCGGCGGTACAGCCGCCAGCTCTCGAAGAAGAGGATGTGCCTCGCTTCTTCCTGCATCACCACGTCGAACACGTCCAGCAGCTCGGTGGGGATGAGGGCGTCGGTCCGGGCCACGGCGTAGACCCCGAAGGCGAAGAACGAGTCGATGCTCTCGGACCAGCCCGAACGCAGGAATGCCCATTCTGGATCGCCGATCGAGGGTGCCGGCCGCCGCGACACGGCGATGCCGTAGTGCCCCGTCAGGGCGCTGACGAGCACCGAGTGCCGCTCCTCCTCGAAAGCCTGAAGCCCGATGGCCTCGGCCAGGACCGGGTCGCGCTCGGCGTCGGCCATGGCCCGGACCAGCAGCGCCGTCTCGTGCTCGGTGTTGACCGCCTCGTCCCAGATGGGCAGGTTGACGAGGAACGATCGCTCGTCCTCGGTCGGTTCCGGCCAGGCGATCTCGTCGGCGTCGTAGGCGAGGTGGCTGTCGACGAAGAACCGGCACATGCGGGCCCGATGTTCGGGCGATCCGAGGTCCATTGCATCCCCATGTCGCCGCCTGCGCACGGCCGGGACCTGTCCGGTCTGCTCTCTCGGGCGCAGGGGGCCTCCCACCACTCTGGCAAGCTTTCCGACGCTCGCCAAGACCCGGTCGATCACCTCCGGAGGTGACGATTGGCGCACGGGTCGATTGTCCCTGGCGCCATCGCCGACCGCCTGCGTGCTCACGGCACACCGCCGGCCCCCGCCGACCGCCTCCTGGTGGCGACCGCGCTGGAGCACGACCTGACCCTCGTCACCGCCGACCGGGCGATGTCGGCCTCCGACCACCCCGAGACGCCCCGGCAGGTCGAGACGCTCTCGGGCCGAGCGGCGCCTCGTCACCAGGTGCTCGTCGCTCAAGGGGGGCAGCCGGCGTGAGGGCATCCGTCCCGAGCACCTGGGCCAGGAACTCCTCGACCTCGGATCGGTCGATGGTGCGCCGCATGGGGGGAAGGGCGCCGAGCAGCACCCGGCGGTAGCCGGCCGTGGCCAGGCGAGGGTCGAGCACCGCCACCACGCCGCGGTCGCCGGCGCTTCGGACCAGACGGCCAACCCCCTGGGCGAGCAGGGTGGCGGCTCGGGGAAGGTCGATTTCCCGGAAGGCGGCGTCACCGGCCCGCTCGTGCCGGGCTTGGAGCAGGGGATCGTCGGGCCGCCCGAACGGCAGGCGGTCTACCGTCACCAGGCTGAGCGAGCGGCCGGGGACGTCGACCCCCTGCCAGAACCCGATGGTGGCGAAGAGGCAGCTCGTCTCCTCGGCGGTGAACTTCTCGAGCAGCCGACCCTTCGGCAGCTCCCCCTGGGCGAGCAACCGGTACGGCAGGCGGGGCCGGAGCGCTTCGACGGCTGCCGCCGCCGCCCGGTGGCTGGTGAACAGGGCGAGGGTGCGCCCGCCGGCCGCCCGCACCAGCGCCTCCAGCTCCACGTGGAGGGCCGGCTCCGCCTCGGGGCGGCGGCGGTCGGGGAGGTGGCGAGCCACGTAGAGGAGCGAGTGGGACCGGTAGTCGAACGGGCTGCCCACGTCGGCCTGGTCGACGGCGAGCCCGTCCAAGCCCAGGCGCTCGGTCAACCGGGGAGGGATGGTGGCGCTCGTCAGCACGGCGGTGACGTTCCCCCACAGCTCTCTGGCCAGGAGGGGGCCGACGTCGATCGGGGAGAGGTTGAGCACCGGAGCCCGGTTCGTCCCACCGACCCACGCCACGTCGTCGTCGCCGCGGCCAGCGATCCGGCGGAGGTCGTCGGTCAGCCGGCCGGCGGCGGTGAGCGCCCGCGCCGTCCTGGCGTCGGTGCCGCCGGCCGCGTGGGCCGCGTGCTGAAGCTCGGCCCGAACCCGCTCCGCCCGGGCCGCCGCCAGCTCCAGCGCCTCCGCCAGCTCGGCATCCGCCGGGTCGGGTCGAAGAGGAGCGGGGGCCGGTGGGACCGGCGGTCGACCCGCAGGCTGTTCCGCGCTCGGGGAGGAGGTGGTGGGGCATGGGCGGAGCACCCGTTCGCCGGTCCGCCCGACCAGCGCCGCCCGGATCCGCTCAGCCACCTCACCGAGGTCGGTCGACGAGCCGGAGTCGCCCCGGCGAAGCACCGGGCGGGCCGCGGCGTGGACGACGGCCAGCCGACCAGGGGCCAGCTCCACCCCGAGACTGGCGGTCATGACCGTCTCGAGCTCATGGGCCTCGTCGAAGACCACCACGTCGTGCTCGGGGAGCACCGTCCCGCCGCTGGCCACGTGGGCGCCGTAGAGGTGGGTGTTCACCACCACCACGTCGGCGTCCGCCGCCCGCCGCCTGGCCCTCTCGGCGAAGCAGCGAGCGCCCGAGGGGCAGCGCTGCGCTCCCGGGCACTCTCGGGGACCGACGCTGACCATGGCCCACGCCCGGGGGTGGGGCTCAAAGGAGAGATCGCCACGGTCGCCCGTCTCCGTGCTCTGGGCCCAACCGAGCAGGTGGCGCACCTGATCGACCAGCCGCCCGTGGTCGTCGGCCAGCGGTCCATCCGGCGCCGCGTCTGCCTCGGCCGACGCCTCGGCCGACATCTCGGCCGACACCTCGGCCGACATCTCGGGCTCCAGCGCAGCTTCCTCGGGATCGTCGAGTGCCTGCTGGTACCCTCGCCCGCCAACCTCGGACGCCCGTTGCAGGCACAGGTAGTTGCTCCGGCCCTTCAACACGGCGAAGGTCACCGGCACCTCGAGGGTGGCGATCACCGCCGGCAGGTCCTTCGTGGCCAGCTGTTCCTGGAGCGCCTTGGTGGCGGTGGCGACCACCACCTTGCGGCCCGACAGGGCGGCCGGGACGGCGTAGGCGAGAGACTTCCCGGTGCCCGTGCCGGCCTGGACGATCAGGTGGCGCTCTTCCTCGATGGCCCGGGCCACGGCCGCCGCCATCGCCTGCTGGCCCGGGCGGTCCTCCCCGCCACCGGGCAGCCCGGCGGCGACCCGGCTCAGGGTGCGGGCGATGTCGGCGGTCGTCACGAGGCGACGCTACCGGGCGGTTGCGACCCGGTTCGCCGCCTCCTGCCGAGCGTCGGGCCCGTGCGTGGACCGGGCCGGCAACGGTGACGGCCGACGGTGGGGCGGCGGGGTGCCGGCACCGGGGCGGGGAGCTACGGTCGGGGAGGCCGACAGGAAGGAGCCGAGCCATGACCGACCTGGCCCGACCGCATTTTCACCACCTCGCCCTCACGGTGAGCGACCCCGACGCCAGTGTGGCCTGGTACGAACGGGTGTTCGGGCTCCGGTTCCAGGCCGAGATCCCTCACCGGGGAGGCTTCGGCCGGCTCCTGGCCGACGACGAGCTCGCTATGGTCATCGTCCTCCATGCCCACGGCGTCAACGACGGGACGGCGTTCGCCGAGACGACGAACGGGCTGGACCACGTGAGCTTCGCCGTACCGACCAGGTCAGAGCTCGAGGACTGGCAGCGTCACCTGGAGGACTGCGGGGTGGCAAGGTCCGAGGTCGCCGACCGGCCCGCCACTCACTCGGGGATCACCGACGCCCCCTACGGCTCGGTCCTCGTGTTCCGCGATCCCGACAACATCCAGCTCGAGCTGTTCGCGCCGGCGGCCACGCCGCCGGGGCCGGCGCCGGCATCGTCGAGCTGACCCGCCCAGGGCCCGGGTCCGGCGACCCGCCCAGGGCCCGGG
>JBOGGE010000146.1:0-3515 GCA_050743865.1 Acidimicrobiales bacterium | reverse complement strand
TGAAGCTCTGGCCGCCAAAGCCGGGGTTGACGCTCATCACCAGGATGAGGTCGAGATCCTCGAGCACGTACTCGATCGCGTCTTCATGCGTGCCGGGATTGAGCGCCGCGCCGGCCTTCTTGCCGAGCTTGCGGATCGCCTGGAGCGTGCGGTGGATGTGCGGACCCGCTTCGGGATGGGCGGTGATGAAGTCGGCGCCCGCCTCGGCATAGGCTTCGAGGTAGACATCGACCGGCGCGATCATCAGGTGGACGTCGAAGGTCAGCTTGGTGTGCGGCCGCAGCGACTGCACCACCACCGGCCCAATCGTCAGATTGGGCACGAAGTGGCCGTCCATCACGTCGACGTGGAGCCAGTCGGCGGCGCTCGCCACCTCGCCGACCGCTTCGGCCAGGCCGCCGAAGTCGGCCGAGAGGAGGGACGGCGCCAGCTTCAAGGCTCCGGGAGCACCGGGGTCGCGGGCCACGCCGGCCGAGCCTACGGGGTGCCGAGCCGCTCGCCGGGCACCGGGCGGGCGCCGCGCCGCCAGGCGTCGGCGTCCATGGCCGCCCGCCCCTCCGGCTGGACCCGCACCAGGCGGAGGGCGCCGGCACCGGCGCAGGCGACGACGCCCTCGAGGGCGCCGGGGATGCAAGCCGCCGCGCCGGGGGGGCGGGCGACCACCTCGGCCTCCAGGACCCGCAGGCGCCGGCCGCGCCAGGTCGTCCAGGCTCGCCCGAGCCGCACCAGGCGCCCCAGCTCGCCGGCGGCGGCGTCCCAGTCGAGCTCGAGCTCGGCGGGGTCGACCTTCGCCGCGTAGGTCGGCTCGCCCTCCTGGGGCACCGGCGGCGGGAGCGGACCGGCCAGCGTCTCGACCAGCAGCCGGCTGCCCACCGCCACCAGCCGCTCACGGAGCGAGGCCAGGTCGTCGCCGGGCTCGATCGGGACCTCCCTCCGGGCGTAGACGGGACCGGTGTCGAGCCCGGCCTCCAACGCCATGATGCAGACCCCGGTGACCGGGTCGCCGGCCAGGATCGCCCGCTCGACCGGGGCTGCCCCCCGCCACCGGGGCAGCAGCGAGAAGTGCAGGTTCACCATCGGCACGACGGCGAGGACCCGCTCGGGGACGATCCGGCCGTAGGCGGCGACCACGCCGAGCTCGGGCCGGGCCCCCACCACCGCCTGGACATCGTGGACGACCGGGATCCCGAGGCGCAGGGCCTCGGCCTTCACCGGGCTGGGGGAGGCGGCCGGTCCCCGCCCCCGGCGCCGGTCAGGCCGGGTGAGCACCACCACCACCTCGTGGCCGGCGGCGACCAGGGCGTCGAGCGGGGGGACGGCCATCTCGGGGGTGCCCAGGTAGGCGAGGCGGCGGCCCATCGCCCCGCAACGTACCGCCGACTGGCCGGGCACGGGTGCGGGCACGGGGACGCGGTCCGGGGATCCGCTCGCCGGTCGCCGCACTCCGGGCGCGGCCTCCGCTGTTACACCCCCCTGGCAACCTTTACGCATGGGTGCCGCACCGACCGCCGGAGCCGTCAGGGCGAAGGGCCAGGTCCGGCAGGCCACCGCTCTGGTGCGCGCCGCCGTCGCCACCTGCCTGCCCGAGGACTCCGGTCCCGACGACGCCGCCGGGCTGACCGAGGCCCTGGGAGCCCTGGAGAAGCTGGTGGTGGCGACGATGGTGCGTTACTCACGGCGGGTGACCTCCGACGCTGTCGGGATGTTGGCCGGGGCATCGGGCACGACGAGGGGCGCGGCACGGCGCCGGGTCGAGACGGCGGAGCGAACGGATGCCGTCCCGGCACTTCGGGAGGCGCTGGCCGCCGGCGAGCTGTCGTCGGAGCAGGCAGCGGTCATCGCCCTAGCTGCTGCTGCCGCCCCGGAGCGGGCCGGCGCGCTGGTCGAGACGGCCCGCCAGGGTTCATTCGCCGAGCTGCGGCGTGAGGCCGACCGCACCCTGCAGCGAGCACGGGGGGAAGAGCTCGAGGCGGCCAGGGAGCGTCGCCTCCACGGGCGGCGGTACTGCAAGGTGTTCCGGCCCGAGGAGGGCGGCGTCCGTATCGACGCCCTGCTCCCGGCGGCCACAGGTGCCGCCGTGCTCGCCAGCCTGGGCAAGGAGATCGACGCCCTCTTCCGCGAGTCGCGGGCGGCCGGCGCGATCGAGCCCCGGGAGCGCCTGGCGGCCGACGCCCTGGTGAGGCTCGTCACCGGACGGTCCACCACCTCGGGAGCCCACCTTCTGGTCCGGGTCGACGCCGCCGCCCTGGTGCGCGGCGAGCTCGCCGGCGACGAGGTCTGCGAGATCCCGGGTGTGGGTCCCGTATCGGTTACCACTGCGCGCTCGATGCTGGGCGACGGCCTCCTCACCCTGCTCGTCACCAACGGGAGCGACATCACGACGGTGACGTCGACCTCTCGGGTCATCCCCCGCAAGGTCCGCATGGCCCTACTGGAGCGGGACGGCGCCTGCGTGGTGCCAGGGTGCGGGGCCACCGAGCATCTCGAGATCGATCACTGGCGGGTGGACTTCGCCCGGAGCGGGCTGAGCGAGCTCGGCTCGCTGTGCCGATTGTGCCCGCCACACCACCGATTGAAGACCCGCCAAGGCTGGCAGCTCCTCGGGGGGCCGGGAAGGTGGCGGTGGCTGCCGCCCCGGATCAGCCGGCGAGGGCGCGGGCCCGGAGGACCTTGATCGCCTCGCGCCGGCGGTCGTCGTCCAGCCGGTCGATCAGCAGCACCCCGTCGAGATGGTCCAGCTCGTGCTGGAACACCCGGCCCTCCAGCTCCTCCGCCTCGATCGACAGCTCGTTGCCGTCGAGGTCCAGCCCGACGAGATGCACCAGGTTTGGCCGGGTGATCGTCCAGCTCAGCCCCGGTACCGAGAGGCACCCCTCCTCGTACTCCCACTCCCCGGACGACTCGACGATGCGCGGGTTGATCACGACCCGGGGGCCCTCGCCGACGTCGTAGACGAAGATCCGCCGCTGGACGCCGACCTGGTTCGCCGCCAGCCCCGCACCAGGGGCCTCGTACATCGTCTCGAACATGTCGTCCACCAGCTTGGCCACGCGGCCGTCGACCTCGTCGACATCTCGGGTCACCTGCTTCAATACGGGATCGCCGTACTGGCGGATGGGTAGCACTCGGCCATGCTAGACATCGCGCGGGTCGACGGTCACCCCACCGCGCAGAGCCGACAGGGCGTCGCACAGGCGGCGGTGGTCGGGAGCCCGCACCAGCCACCTCCCGTCACCCACGCACGAGGTCTCGACCCCTTCGAGCGGCGGCCGGTCGTCGGACACGACGGCGGCGAGGGCGGAGAACGGCGGCAGCGACAGCTGACGGCGGACCGCCAGCTCTGTGAGAAGGGCAGGGTCGCCGGCCACCGCCGCCGCCAGCACCGGGTGGCGCGGGAGCCGGGTCTGGACCAGCACGAGCCCTGGATCGGAGCGAGCGGGGGCGGAGCCGGGGGCGGCGCCGGGGGCGGAGCCGGGGGCGGCGCCGGGGGCGGAGCCGGGGGCGGAGCCGGGGGC
>JBOGGE010000145.1:0-5390 GCA_050743865.1 Acidimicrobiales bacterium | reverse complement strand
GCCGCCGACAAAGACAAAGCCGTAGCCGGCTCAGGGTCGGACGAGGCGGTCCAGGCCGGCCAGGAAGTTGCCGAGCAGGGTCGTCCCCGACGGGGTGAGGATCGACTCGGGATGGAACTGGACGCCCTCGACGGCCAGCGCCCGGTGGCGCAGCCCCATCACCACGCCGTCGGCGGTCCTGGCCGTGACCTCCAGCTCGTCGGGCACGCTGGCCGGTGTCACGACCAGGGAGTGGTAGCGGGTGGCGACGAAGGGGTCGGGCAGGCCGGCGAAGAGGCCCTGGCCCGAGTGGTGGACCTCGGAGGTCTTGCCGTGCATCAGCGTGGGAGCCTGCACCACCTTCCCGCCGAACGCCTGGCCCACGGCCTGGTGCCCGAGGCACACCCCGAGGATGGGCATCTCACCGGCCAGCTCGCGTACCACCGCCGGGGTGACGCCGGCCGCCTCGGGCCGGCCCGGTCCCGGCGACAGGAGCACGGCGTCGGGGGAGGCCCGCCGGATGCCGGCGACGTCGACGGCGTCGTTGCGGACCACCGTCGGGTCGGCGCCGAGCTGCCCCAGTGCCTGGACGAGGTTGTACACGAAGGAGTCGTAGTTGTCGACGACGAGCACCCGGGGCGCCACGACCGGATGGTACCCGAGAGGGTCCCGGGCTCCCGGTGCGTCTATCCTCTGGCGCCATGGCCAAGGGCAATCGCGGCCCGGGCCGGGCCCAGCGCAAGGGGACCTCGGCCGGGGGACGGACCACGGTGAGGACGGCCGGGCAGGTCGGTCGCTACACCCCGCCGGAGGAGAGCGGTCGCTACACCCCGCCGGTGCCCCGGGGAGCCCGCAAGAGCCCGCGGTGGTTCGGGCCGCTGGTGCTCGCCTTCCTGGTGATCGGGGTCCTCGCCATCCTGCTCAACTACCTCACCGTGCTGCCCGGCGGGGTGTCGTCGTGGTACCTGGTGGGGGGGCTGGTGGTCATCTTCGCTGGCTTCCTCATGGCCACCCGGCTCCGGTGAGGGGCCGGTGAGCCATTTCGCCCAGGCGGAGCGCCAGGCGCTGTGCGACCTCTTCGACGAGGTGGGCCCGGACGCACCCACCCTGTGCGCCGGTTGGCAGGCGAGTGACCTGGCCGCCCACCTGGTGGTCCGGGAGCGCCGCCCCGACGCCGCGGCCGGGGTCCTGGTGGCGGCCCTGGCCGGCTACCTCGACCGCGTGCAGCGGTCGGTGCGCGACGGGCGGTCGTGGCCGGCTCTGGTGGCCGAGGTGCGGCGCGGCCCGCCGGCCGTCCTGCGGCCGGTCGACGAGCCCGTCAATACGGCCGAGTACTTCATCCACCACGAGGACGTCCGGCGGGCGGTCGAGGTCTGGGAGCCCCGGGCGCTGGAGGCCGGGCTGGAGGTCGCCCTGTGGCGCCGGGCCCGCTTCATGGCCCGGCGGGCCGGCCGGAGGCTGGGCGCCGTCCTGGCCGTCGAGTGGCCCGGGCACGGCCGGGTGGTGACCGGGGCGGGCGAGCCGGCCGCCACCGTCAGCGGCCCGCCCGGCGAGCTCCTGCTGTACCTGTTCGGCCGCCAGGCCGCGGCCCGGGTGGGCACCGCCGGCGATCCCGCAGTGGTGGAGCGGGCCGGGCGGGCCGACCTCGGGATCTGAGCGCCGTCCCCCTCAGGCGCCGGCGGCGGGTGCCGTTCCTCCGCCGGGCTCGCCGAGCGGCTCGGCCGCCAGTCGCCGGACCACCCGGCGCTCGATGACGAACGCCAGGAAGGGCAGGAAGCCGGCGCCGATCATGGCCGCCATCTGGAGCAGGGTGAAGCGGGCCCGGCGGGCCAGGTCGACCGCCGTCAGCAGGTACACGATGTAGAGGAAGCCGTGGATGGGGCCGACGATGGCCGCCACCTGGGGGAGTGTGGCCCCGAACTGGAGCGGGATGCCGACCAGGACGAGGACCAGCAGGCCCACGCCGACGACGTAGGCCATGACCCGGTACCGCAGCACGGCGGCGTCCAGCCCCCGCGACGGGTCGCCCAGGTCGCCCGGCCGGGCGTAGCCGGGGGCCAGGCGGCTGGCCGCCCGGCGGAGCCCGCTCACCGGCTCCGCCACGTCTGGGGTCCCCGGGTGGCCAGCTCGGCCAGGTGGTCGTTGTAGGCGGCCAGCTCCTCGTCCTCCTCGTCCCGCCGCCGTTCGGGGCCCGCCGTCGGCGCTGCCGCCTTGAGACGTTCCTGGGCCCGGCGGCCGACCTTGGACGGGTCGGTGTGGACCAGCCCCCACCATGCCCACACCCCGATGAGGGCGAACGCCGGCCACTCGACCGAGTACAGGTAGCTCAGGCCGTTGCCGGCGAAGGCCCGGTTGACCTGCCACCAGAAGGCGGCCAGGCAGCCGGGGACCCACAGCACGAGGGACAAGTGGAGCAGGATCGCTCGGCCGGACAGCCACCGCTGGCGCACGGCCACGAGCCTAACGACCGGCCGGCGGCCGGCGGCCTCAGCCCAGCCGCTCGATGACGGTGGCGTTGGCCAGCCCGCCGCCCTCGCACATCGTCTGGAGGCCGTAGCGGCCGCCGGTGCGCTCGAGCTCGTTGACCAGGGTGCACATGAGCTTGGCGCCCGAGGCCCCGAGCGGGTGCCCGAGGGCGATGGCGCCGCCGTTCACGTTGACCCTGGCCATGTCCGGGTGGAGCTCCTTTTCCCAGGCCAGCACCACCGAGGCGAAGGCCTCGTTGATCTCGACCAGGTCGATGTCGTCGATGGTGAGCTTGGCCCGCTCGAGGACCGCCCTGGTGGCCGGGATGGGGCCGGTCAGCATGGTGACCGGGTCCACCCCGGCCAGGGCGAAGGCGTGGAACCGGGCCCGGGGGGTGAGCCCGAGGGCGGCCGCCTTCTCCTCGCTCATGATGAGCACGGCCGACGCCCCGTCGGTGATCTGCGACGAGTTGCCGGCCGTCACCATGCCGTCGGGCTTGAACGCCGGCTTCAGGTTGGCCATCGCCTCGACGGAGGTGTCGGGCCGGATGCCCTCGTCGGCGGTGACCATCTCGTCGGTGTCGTTGCCCCCGTCGTCGCGCACCGGGACTGGGACCAGCTCGTGCTCGAACCGCCCCTCGGCGGTGGCCCGGGCCGCCCGCCGGTGGCTGCCGACCGAGAAGGCGTCCAGGTCCTGGCGGGACAGGCCCCAGCGCTCGGCGATCATCTCGGCCCCGATGCCCTGGCTGACCAGGCCGCCCTGCTCCTGGTACCGGGCCATGACCCGGGGCCCGAAGGGGAAGCCCAGGTCCCGGACGACCGAGGAGCCCATGGGGGTGCGCGTCATGCTCTCCACCCCGGCGGCGACGACCACGTCGTAGGCCCCGGCCATCACCCCCTGGGCGGCGAAGTGGATGGCCTGCTGGGACGACCCGCACTGGCGGTCCACGGTGGTGGCCGGCACCGACTCGGGCCATCCGGCGGCCAGGACGGCGTTGCGCCCGACGTTGAGCGACTGCTCGGCCACCTGCATCACGCAGCCGCAGATGACGTCCTCGACGAGGGCGGGATCCAGGTCGTTGCGCTGTTGGAGGGCCTTCAGCGGCTCGGAGGCGAGGTCGACGGCGTGCCAGCCCTTCAGCTTGCCGTTGCGCTTGCCGCCGGCGGTGCGGACGGCGTCGACGATCACGGCGGTGGTCATGGTGCTCCTCCTCGCCCCGGCCGCGGTGCCGGCCGGTCGTGAACGGGTCCCAGCCTACCGGGAGGCCGCTCCGGCTAGCCTGGCTCGGTCATGGCCCAGCCCGCCCGGGACACCGCAGCCCCGCCCGCCGGCCCGCCGGCCGCCGCCCGGGACATGGCCCGGTGGTTGGGCGACGGCGGCATGCCGATCATCGGCGCCGTCGGCGGCTCGCTCGACCGCTACGGCGTCGACGGCGAGGATCTCGGCTGGGTGGAGGGCGTCTTCGCCCCCGAGCCGCTGGCCTGCAACCCCCACGGGGTCGTCCAGGCCGGGGTGCACAGCGTCCTCCTCGACGCCTGCATGAACTTCGCCGTCAACGCCGCCCTCCCGGCCCGGGACCGGACGCGGGGCACCCTCGAGCTCAAGACCGAGACCATGCGCCCGGTGGTGCTCGGGCAGCACTACGGCCTGCGGGGCGAGGTGGTGCGGATGGCCCGCCAGGTCGCCTACGCCGAGGGTACGGTGCGCGACGGCGACGGCCGCCTGATGAGCCGGGCCACCGGGACCTTTCTGCTTCATCGCCCCGAGCCGTCGGGGGCGCCGGCGCCGGCGGTCGGCCCGCCGAGGGCGTAGACCACCCCGGTGAGCTCCTCCGACAGCGCCCACAGGCGCGCCGCGTCCTGGCCGCGCCGCGAGCGCCGGCTGGAGCGTGCCGGCGTCGGCGGGCCGGGCCAGGCGCCGAGGCTGGCCGGGTCGAAGTAGCTGCCGCCCGAGACACCGGGGGCGGTGGCGGCGTAGAGGGTCGGGAGCGCGCCGGCCGCCGGGGAGCGTCCCAGCCGCCCGCCGAGGCGGACCATCCGGGTCCTGAGGGCCGGTCCCCCCCGGGCGGCGCCGTTGGCCACCAGCTGGGTGCGGACCAACCCCGGGTGGACGGCGGCGGCGATCGTGGCCAGGCCGGCCGCCTGCAGGCGGCGGTCGAGCTCGAAGGTGAAGAGCAGGTTGGCCAGCTTGGCGTTGGCGTAGGCCAGCCAGCGGTGGTGGCCGCCGGTGAGGCCCTGGACGGCCTCGGCGTCGGACAGCGCCAGGTCGCCGAGCCGGTGGGCCGCCGAGCTCACCGTCACCACCCGCGCTCCCATGGTGGTGACCAAGAGGTCGAGCAGGAGGCCGGTCAGTGCGAAGGGCCCCAGGTGGTCGGTGGCGAACTGGGCCTCGAACCCGTCCTCGGTGACGGCGAACGGGCTGGCCATGACCCCGGCGTTGTTGACCAGCAGGTCGAGCCGGTCGTGCCGCCGGCGGACGTCCGCCGCCGCCGCTCGCACCGAATCCTGCGAGGCGAGGTCGCAGCGCACCACCTCCACCGAGGCGTCGGGGGCGATCCCCACGATGCGGTCCGCCGCCCGCTGCGCCTTCGCCTGGTCCCGGCAGGCCAGGACCACGTGCGCCCCGTGGACGGCCAGCTCGAGGGCGGTGCGCTCGCCGATGCCGCTGTTGGCCCCGGTGACCACCGCCGTCCGCCCGGAGAGGTCGCCGATGTCGTCGGCACCCCAGCCGCCGGTCTCCGGGCGGTCGCCCATCTCAGTCCCCGATGTGGTCGGCCGGGATGGTGCCGAGCCGCCCGGCCTGGTAGTCCTCGAACGCCTTGGCCAGCTCGTCCCTGGTGTTCATGACGAACGGGCCGTACGCGGCGACCGGCTCGCGGATCGGCTCACCGCCGAGCAGGAGCACGTCGAAGTCCTTGCCCGGCCCCGGCTGCCGCTGGCCGGCAC
>JBOGGE010000144.1:0-2176 GCA_050743865.1 Acidimicrobiales bacterium | reverse complement strand
GGATCATCCACGCCGGCAAGATCCCCTACGAGGACCTGTGGGCGTTGCGGGACGTCGGATTCTCGGTGGAGGAGGGGGAGACGGTCGGCATCCTCGGCCGGAACGGCTCGGGGAAGTCGACGCTCTTGAAGTGCGTCTGCGGGGTGCTCCAGCCGACCTCGGGCGAGGTCGTGGTGCGCGGGAAGTTGGCCGCTCTCCTCGAGCTGGGCGCCGGCATGCAGCCGGACTTGAGCGGCCGGGAGAACATCTACCTCAACGGCTCCATGCTCGGGCTCGCCAAGCGTGAGGTCGACCGGATGTTCGACGACATCGTGGAGTTCGCCGAGCTGGGCCAGTTCATCGACAACCAGGTCAAGTTCTACTCGTCGGGGATGTACGTGCGGCTTGGCTTCGCGGTGGCGGTCAACGTGGACCCCGACGTGCTCGTGATCGACGAGGTGCTGGCGGTCGGCGACGAGCGCTTCCAGCGCAAGTGCATGGACCGCATCAAGCTCTTCCAGAAGGAGGGGCGCACCATCATCTTCGTCTCCCACTCGCCGGACCAGGTGCGGTCGATCTGCGACCGGGCGGTCGTGCTCGCCGACGGCAACATGATCGCCCTCGGCGTCCCCGGGGAGGCGGTCCGGATCTTCCGCGAGCACCTGCTCGAGGCGGGGGGCGTCCTCGCCCAGCAGGCCCAGCCGGTGGAAGTGCCCGCCCCGCCGCCGGCGCCCGGGGCGTCCCACGGGCCGGGGACGGCGCCCGCTCCCGGGGGGCAGCCGCCCGGGACCGGGGGAGGTGGCGAGCCGCCGGCCGACCGTTCCCGGCCGGTCCGGCTGACGGCGGTGTTGCCGAGGTGGCCGGAGATGGAGCTCCGCCCCTACCTGTTGTTGGGGGAGAACCTCACCGTCCGGGTCGCCTACCTGGCCACCGAGCCGGTGGAGAGCGTCGTCTTCCGGGTCGAGGTCCGAGGGTCCGACGGCACCTCGTTCTTCCTGACCGACTCCGAGATCCTGGGCTTGCGCCACGACGCCCCGGCCGGTCCGGGCGCCGTCGATTTCTGCTTCGAGTCCCTCCCGCTCTTCGACGGGGCGTACGACATCGCGGTGTCCGTGCTCACCCCGCGGGGGTTGAGCGACTGGCGGGAGCCGGCGTGCCGGTTCGAGGTCATGAACCCCGGGCGCTCGACCGGCGTGGTGGCCCTGCCGGTGCGGGTCGAGGTGGTGGCGACCGAGATGGCCGAGACGGTGGAGCCCGGCCGGTGACGGCGGCGGGCGCCGGGGGCGCCGGCGAGGGGAGCGAGATGGAGGTCGAGCCGGCCGACGCCGACTACCTGGCGGCGGTGATGGCCGAGATCGACGAGGAGGTCCGCCGCCGCCGGACCGAGCTCCCGGCCCGGGTCGAGCGCGAGCTCGACCAGATGTTCCTCGAGCACTCGCCCATGGCCGGGCGGGGTGGGGACCTGGCCGACGCCCTCCGCCTGGTGGAGTCGGCGGCCTACATCGACCCGGTGGTGCCGGTGGCCTCGAACCGCCCGGCCGGGGTGCTGGTCAAGAAGAGCCTCCGCTCGGCGCAGCAGTGGTACGTCGGCTTCGTCGCCCACCAGGTGAGCCAGTTCGGGTCGGCCGTGGCCCGGTCGCTTCGACTGGTCGACGAGCGGCTCTCCGACGTCCGGCGCCAGCTGGAGGCCCAGAGGGTGCCGCCGGCGCCGGTCCTCGACGGCGGCGGTCCGGGCGCCTGGTGGGCCCCGGTGGCCGTCGACGCCCTGGGGGCGGGGGCCGGCCGGGTGCTCCACGCCGCCTGCGGCGACGGCTGGTTGGTCTCCGACCTGGTGGCCAGGGGTGTGGACGCCTACGGCGTCGACCCCCGACCGGAAGCGCTGGCTGCGGCCGAGAGGTCCGGCGCCGACCTGCGGGAGGAGGATCCGTTCGAGCACCTGGCGGCCGTCGCCCCCGGCGGCCTGGGCGGCACGGTGCTGAGCGGGCTGGTGGACGGGATGACGGGCGGCCAGCGGGACCAGCTGCTGGCGCTGGTCTCCGACCGGCTGGCCCCCGAGGGCGTGCTGGTCGTCCACTCGCTGTCGCCGGCCGGCTGGGCGGCCGCCGACGCCCCGCCCGAGGCCGACCTGGCGGCGGGCCGGCCGCTGCGCCCGGGCACGTGGGCGCACCTGCTGGCCGGGTGGGCGGTCGAGGTCCAC
>JBOGGE010000143.1:0-27850 GCA_050743865.1 Acidimicrobiales bacterium | reverse complement strand
TGACGAGCTCGGGTGTCTTCGGTGGGACACGTCGCCTACCGCTCGGTGCTCGATAGCCCGCATGTGCCCTCTACCGCCGCCTACGCGTCAGAACGAAGGCGTTGGATGATGCCCTCTAGCAAATTGGCAAGCAGGGGCGCCGTCGATGGGTGGCTGACAAGTCGCTCGAGTTCGTCTTGCGCGATTCGAACGGCGTTCGCTTCGTGCACTGACGCCGGCCTGATCCGTAGCGCCACCAAGGTGGCGAGCTCGCTGTAGGTGTCGACCAGACGTCGTCGTGCTGCAGAAGAGTCGCGGATCGCCTCGGTGAGGAGCTGCTCCTCTTCCTGCCTGGTGAGCGGCACGGGACCGCCGTAGCGCACGATCTCATCGACTGCAGACACGAACTTGCCTCGACCGAGTCGCACGGCCCCGGAGCCTGGGGGGCGGGCGAGCAACGCGTTCGGGCTGATGCGGTCGAGTTCTCCGTTGGCACCGAGCGCCCATCCGGCAAGCAGGTCCAGCACCCTCTGGCGTTCAGTGACGGCGCTCGGGACCACAACCAGTACCGGATAGCCCGCCCGAAGGAGGCCGGCAACCGCCTTGAAGTCGCCCACGGACCGGACGACCGCCAGACGAGGCTGACTTGGATCGCTAGACGGTGCTGCCGCGACGACGGGCACGTCTCAACAGTAGGACTCCCGGCCACGATGGCCCGGCTAGGAAGGGTGCGCCCCCTCGGTGAGCAGTCATCAGCGGGTGTCCTTGCCCCCCTCGTCGCGCCCGCTCTTCCGATGCTCTCCCGAGAGGCCATTGGGATCGCCCTTCAGGACGGCGACGAACTTCTCGAGCTCCTCCTGCCCCTCCTTGTCGTCGTCTTCCACGGGGACCTCCTCTCCGCACGTACGTTCGGCGCGCGCCCGGCTCAGTTCGCCAGTAGCTCCATCGTGAATGGAGTCTGGCCACTGCCCGACTGGTACGCCATCGCGTAGCAGGTGCTCGACCGACATGTCACGTTTTCGACCGAGAGGGTCGGAGGAATCGGCTGACTTGTCCACGTTGAGCCGCCATCGGTGGTGAGCAAGATGACGCCGCCCGGGGTCTCGCCCTTCTGGGTGCCGGCAACCCAGCATTCGGTGGCACTGCGACAAGAGACCGACGTGACCGTGATCCCCGTGCCGGCCAAGGGCTCCGACGTGGCCCATGAGGCTCCACCGTCGCTCGTCGAGAGCATCTCGTAGCCCCCCCCAAGTGTTGTGGGTCCGGTGAACGCCAGGCAGTGGCTGGCGTCGGCGCACGCGAGATGGGCACCGTCTCCGGCGGAGCCAGGAAACTGTGCGACCCACGAGTGGGTCCAGGTGGCACCGCCGTTCTCCGTCCGCCACTCGAGGATCGATGCCGGCTGCACCCCGGTGGAGCTACCGGAGCTACCACGAGACCAGACGCCGGCGAGCCCGATGCAGGTCGAGGCGTTGGGGCACGAGAACGTGGCGTGCTCGGCGTTGGACCAGGCCGGTGTGCCGGACGGGGTCGGCACCCAGGGCAGGTCGTAGGTGGACCAGTGCGAGCCCCCGTCGGCCGTGCGAAGGACCACGGTCTGTGTGACGTGTGTGTGGCCTGTCGATCCCCCTTCTGCCAACCCGTAGGGGGTCATCCCGAAGGCGATGCATGTGAGGGAAGAGAAGCAGATGAGCCTTGTCAGCCCTTGGTCCTGGTGCCCCGAGATGAGCCCGGGATCGGGGCCGGGGTCCGCCGGGATGGAGACCGCCGTCTCACTCCACGTGGCACCACCGTCTGTCGTGCGAATGACCATCGGCCCCGACGGTGGGCCTGTGAGGAGGCTCGACAACGGCCGGGCCCCTGCCAGGCACGTTGTCGCGCTCGGACAGGCAAAAGACGTGCTGATGTCGACGCCGGAAGGCACGGGGAGCGCGTGCCAGCTCGTCCCACCGTCCTGGGTCACCTCGGCTCCCGTGGGAAACGGGATCTCGTTGTGGTCGGGGCCGGCGCCGCCTGATTCGAGCTGATGTGTTATGACCAGGGACTCGGTCACCACGTAGCAGGTCGATGTGGTGGGGCACGTAATGGCATTGGGGGAGCCCGCGCTCGCGTCGGCGGCGAACGCGGTTCCGATGCTGCTCAGAAGGCGCCACGCCGGTGAGCGCACGGGAGAGGGTGGCGTTGCCGCCGGCAGCAGGGCGATCACGGCAAGCGCCGCCGCCACTGCCGTCGCGAGGACCCCGGATACCCAGACGACTCGCCTTCGACGGCGGACACGCCGGTGGCGCCGAGGCGCGGCTGGCGCAGCGGTGGTGGTGCCCCGTCCCGCGGCGACGATCGATCCCAAGAGCTCCTCTCGAACCGCAGGAGGGAAGACGTCGTCCTCGCCCCCGGCGTCGGGGTGTCGAAGGGAGCGAAGCAGCTCCATCGTGTCGTCGGTCACGGTGCTTCCTCGGTTGTCGCGGCGGTCCGAAGCAGAGGATGCGCGGCCTGGACCCGAATCCGATTCCTCCGGTGCCGTTGGTCTTGAGGCCCTGTCTGCAGCAGGGCGTCCAGCCGAGCACGGGCTCGGTGGAGCCGGAGCGCGAATGCCCCCCGTGAGCAATCCAGGACGGCGGCCGCCTGCTTTTCGCTCAGCCCGTCCCAGGCGACGAGCAGGAGGATCTCCCGGTCGCCTGGCGAGAGGGACTTGAGCGCACGAAGGGCAGCCATCCGTTGGATGGAGAGCTCGGCGACGTCGGCCACTTGAGCGTCCCTGGCTTCCTGCCCCAAGAGGCGCTCAACGATCGCTTCGCGGCGACCCTGAGCCCGGCGAAGCTCGGACAGCACCCGACGGGCCACGCCGTCCAGCCAGCCCAGCGGATCGGCGGGGACGTCCGCCAACCTGCGCCAGGCGACCTCGAAGGTGCGCGCCAGGGCATCGTAGGCGAGGTCCCTGTCTGCGCGAGCGAGCAGATACCTGGCAACCGGTCCGAACTGCTCCCTGAACAGGCGTGCGAAGCGCTCTTCGTCGGTACCGTCCACGTCGTCCCCCTCGGCGCCCATCGAACCAGATATGGCCGGAAGAGAGCCGATTGTTACGGTCTGGAGCTCAGAGCCGGCTCATGAGCGCGGAGGTAGCCCCCTCTCATCGGCGAGAGGAGCGGCGCGGCATGCCACCTGCTGTCGGCTGTGGCGCCTGTGGCTGTGGCGCCTGTGGCTGTGGCTGTGGCTGTGGCTGTGGCTGTGGGGCCCTATTGGCGTGGAAGCTGAGGTCTGACGTCAGGCAATCCGTGCAGGCCCGGAGGTCGCGCGCACCAAGAGCTTTCTGGTGCAGGCACCATCGGGCTTCTGGCCCACGCCGGCCTTCGGATCAACTGACTGCATGGGACAACGTCCCTGGAAGGACTACTCGGCCAGTCAGCCCAGAAGCTGCTTGGCGACGACCACCCTCTGGATCTGGTTGGTCCCCTCGTAGATCTGGGTGATCTTGGCGTCGCGCAGGAAGCGCTCGACCGGGAAGTCCTTGGTGTAGCCGTAGCCGCCGAAGAGCTGGACGGCGTCGGTGGTGACGGCCATGGCGGTGTCGGAGGCGAAGCACTTGGCCATCGCCCCCACCGAGGTGAGCTCGCCGGCCGGGTCCTCGTCCACCAGGGAGCACGCCCGGTACACCAGCGTGCGGGCCGCCTCGGTCCGGATGGCCATGTCGGCCAGCATGAAGCGCAGCCCCTGCAGGTCGGCGATCGGCGCCCCGAACGCCCTGCGCTCCTGCATGTAGGCCGCCGCCTGGTCGATGGCGCCCTGGGCGATCCCGACCGCCTGGGCCCCGATGGTGGGCCGGCTGCGGTCGAGGGTGTGCATGGCGATCCGGAAGCCCTGGCCGACCTCGCCGATCCGGTTGGCGTCGGGCACCCGCACGCCGTCGAGCACGATCTCGCCGGTGGGGCTCCCCCGCAGCCCGAGCTTGTCCTCGAGCTTGGCCACCTCCACCCCCCACCCGGCCTCCACCAGGAAGCACGTGATGCCGCGGTGCCCGGCCTCGGGGTCGGTCTTGGCGAAGACGGTGTAGGTGTCGGAGATGCCGGCGTTGGTGATCCAGTACTTGGTGCCGTCGAGCACCCACCCGTCGCCGTCGCGGGTGGCGCGGCACCGCATCGCCGCCACGTCGCTGCCGGCGTCGGCCTCCGACAGGCAGTAGCTGGCCTGGGCCTCGCCCGACGCCACCTTGGGCAGGTACCGGCGCTTTTGGTCCTCGGTCGCCCAGTTGATCACCGGCAGCATCCCCAGCTTGGAGATGAGCAGGGTGACCGACGTCGAGGCGCACACCCGGGCCAGCTCCTCGACGGCGAGCGCCTGGGTCACGTGGTCGGCCCCGGCCCCGCCGTAGGCCTCGGGGACGCCGAGGGCCGGCAGCTCCATCTCCCGGCACGCCTCGAACGACTTCTGGGGGAAGGAGGCGTCGCGGTCGGCCGCGGCGGCGTGGGGGGCGATCCGCTCCTCGCAGAAGCGGCGGAGGACCTGGCGGAATTGACGCTGGGCGTCCGTGGGCACCATCCCGCCAGTCTGGCACCGGCGGGCGGCCCCGCAGAAGTTGGGCGGCCGGCACCGGCGGCTGGCACCGGCGGGCGGCCCCGCAGAAGGCCGGCCCCCGGCGGCCGAGGCTCAGGTCGAGGAGAGGTGGGCCAGCAGCAGGCGGTGGAGGTCGTCGGGGGCCTCCTCGGGGATCCAGTGGCTCACCCCTGTCAGCACCTCGAACTGATAACGCCCGGCGACCCTCTCCGACGTCGCCTCGGCTGCCCGCCGTCCGAGGGACAGGTCGCCGGTGGACCACACGAAGAGGGTCGGGACCACCACCGGCGGGAGGTCGACGACGTCGGCCGGGTCCATGGCCCGGTACCAGTTGAGGGCGGCCGTCAGCGCCCCGGGCGCCGCCAGCGACGCCACGTACTGGCGGGCGTGGTCGGGCCCGAGGCCGCTGTCGTCGAGCAGGGTGCGCAGTCCCGGCTCCCCGGTGCTCGTCCCCTCGCCCAGGAGGAGCCGCTCGGCCTCGCCGGCCGGGCGGAAGGCGTCGGTGGCGGCCAGCCGCTCGGCCTGCTCGACGTCACCGTCCTCCACCACCTCCCGCAGCGCCTCGGGATGCGGGGTGGAGACCACGGTCAGGCTCCGCACCCGGTCGGGGTGGCGGGCGGCCACCACCCAGGCCAGCATCCCGCCCCAGTCGTGGCCGACGAGGTCGAAGACCTCCATGGCCATGGTGTCGGCCACCGCCAGGACGTCGGAGACCAGCGCCGGGACGGCGTAGGCGGCGACGTCGGTCGGTCGGGCACCCGGGCAGTAGCCCCGCTGGTCGGGCGCCACCGGGTGGTAGCCGGCGCCGGCCAGCACGCCGAGCGTGGCCCGCCAGGTGGACGACGACTGGGGGAACCCGTGGAGCAGGAGCACCGGGCGGCCGCCGGAAGGGCCGGCGACCAGGGCGGAGAAGGTGAGCCCGTTGGCGTCGATGGCCACCCGCTCGGCCCCGGCCGGAGCGGGGGTCACCCGGTTGCCGGCCACTCCCCTGCCGCCACCGCCGCCGCCACACCGGCCGCCACGTCACCGGCCGCCAGGCGCAGGATCTCCTCCGGCACGCTGTCGGCCAGAGCTCGCTGGACGACGTAGTCGTGGCTGGCCGAGGCGAACGCCGCCCGGCGCGCCGACACCAGGGCGGCCGGGGGCGAGGGGTCGCAGAACCCCCACAACGAGAAGGCCGCCTCCAGGTCCGGGGTGCTCGGCGCCCGGCCGACCAGCGCCGAGCGCCGGGACGCCACCACGGCGCAGCCGACCAGCACGTCCTCGACCGACTCGCCCTCGACCAGGTGCAGCCGCTGGGAGAAACGCCGGGCCAGCCGCAGGGCGAACCCCTGGTCGGGGCCGGGCGCCCCCCGGCCCCGCCCCCCCGGCCGGACCGGGAACGCCAGCTCGGCCACCCGGTCGGCCCGCCAGTCGCCGGGGACCTCGAGGGCCAGCGTGGGGCGGACCTGGTCCACCTCGGCGATGGGGACGAAGCTGGGCTGGGTCATCGACGGCGAAGGCTACCCGGCGTGGAGCAGGGCGTAGACGACGGCGTCGTGGAGGGCCTGCCAGCTCGCCTCGATGATGTTCTCCGACACCCCGATGGTCGTCCACGTGCGCGCCTCGTCCGCCGTGTCGACCAGCACCCTGGTCACGGCCCCGGTGCCCCGCCCGGTGTCGAGCACCCGCACCCGGTAGTCCACCAGCCGCACCTGCGACAGCGCCGGGTACCGGCGCCCGATGGCCTGGCGCAGGGCGGCGTCGAGGGCGTTGACCGGCCCGTTGCCCTCGGCGGTGGCCACGATCCGCTCGTCGCCGACGTGGATCTTGACCGTGGCCTCGGTGGTCGTCCCCACCCCGTGGTCGGTGATCACCCGGAACGACTCGACCCCGAAGTAGCTCTGCTCCCACCCGGCGGCCCGCCGCAGGAGCAGCTCGAGCGAGCCGTCGGCCACCTCGAAGTGGTAGCCCTCGTGCTCCAAGTGCTTGAGCTCGTCCAGGACCCGGCCCAGCACCTCGCCGTCGAGGTCGAGGCCCAGCTCGGCCGCCTTCATGGCCAGCGTCGAGCGCCCGGCCATCTCCGAGACCACGACCCGGGTCCCGTTGCCCACCCGGTCGGGCGGGACGTGCTCGTAGAGGTCCCGGCGGCGGGCCACGGCGCTGGCGTGCAGCCCGCCCTTGTGGGCGAACACCGAGGCCCCGACGTAGGGCTGCTGGGGGGCGGGGGCCACGTTGACCAGCTCGGCGATGTGGTGCGCCACCGGGGTGAGCCGCTCGAGACGGCCGGCCGGCAGGGTCCGCACGTCCAGCTTCAACGACAAGTTGGCGATGGCGGCCGACAGGTCGGCGTTCCCCGCCCGCTCGCCGTAGCCGTTCACGCACCCCTGGACCTGGGTCACCCCGGCCTGCACCGCGGCCAGCGAGTTGGCCACCGCGCACCCGGCGTCGTTGTGGCAGTGGACGCCGAGGGCGGCGCTGGTGCGGGCCCGGACCTCGGCCACCGCCCGACCCACGTCGTCGGGGAGGGATCCGCCGTTGGTGTCGCACAGCACCAGCGCCTCGGCCCCCGCCTCCTCGGCCGCATCCAGCACCCGGAAGGCGAAGTCGCGGTCGTGGCGGTACCCGTCGAAGAAGTGCTCGGCGTCGACGAAGACCCGCAGGCCCTGGCGGCGCAGGAAGGCCACCGAGTCGGCCACCATGGCCACCGCCTCGTCGAGGGTGGTGCGCAGCGCCTCGGCCACGTGGCGGTCCCAGCTCTTGGCCACGATGCAGGCCACCGGGGCGCCGGCCGCCACCAGGTGGGCCAGCACCGGGTCGGCGGCCGCCTCCACCCCCGCCCGCCGGGTCGAGCCAAACGCCACCAGGGTGGACGTGTCGAGGTGCAGCTCGCCGGCGGCCCGGGCGAAGAACTCGTCGTCCTTCGGGTTGGCCCCGGGCCAGCCTCCCTCGATGTAGGCCACGCCCAGGTGGTCGAGCTGCTCGGCCACCCGCAGCTTGTCGTCGACGGTCAGCGACAGCCCCTCCTGCTGGCTTCCGTCGCGCAGGGTGGTGTCGAAGATGTCCACCGCCTCGGGCAACCCCGGCAGGGGATGGTCGTGGGAGGCGGGGCCGTGGCGGTGACCGCCGACGGGGGCCGCCGCGCCGGTGCGGGCAGGGTCGGCGCGGCGGCCCGACGACGCCTGCTCCCCGACGGCGTCACTCGACATGGTCGAGCCAGTCCTTGTAACGGTCGACCTGGCCCCGCACGGTGGCGAAGTACGTGCGCTGGATCTCGGTGGTGATCGGCCCCGGCCGGCCGGTGCCGACCGGGCGGTCGTCGACGGCGCGGATGGGCACCACCTCGGCCGCCGTGCCGGTGAGGAACGCCTCGTCGGCCAGGTAGAGGTCGGTGCGGATGAGCGCCTCGTGGCGGACCTCCAGCCCGAGATCCCGGGCGATGACCTCGACCGTGTCCTGGGTGATGCCGTCGAGGGCGCCGGCGTCGGAGGTGGGCGGGGTCCGCAGCACGCCGCCGCGCACGACGAACAGGTTCTCGCCGGTGCACTCGCTCACCCGCCCGTCGGTGGTGAGCAGGATGGCCTCGTCGTACCCGGCCTTGAGCGCCTCCACCTTGGCCAGCGACGAATTGACGTACATGCCGATGCCCTTGGCCGCCGTGGGCACCGAGTTGGGGTCGTGCCGGCGCCACGAGCTGATCTTCACCGACACGCCGTTGGCCACCCCGTCGTCGCCGAGGTAGGTCCCCCACGGCCAGGCGGCGACGGCCACGTTGACGGCGCACGGCAGCGGGTTGAGGCCCATCTCGCCGTAGCCGAGGTAGACGATCGGCCGGACGTAGCACCCGTCGGTGAGGCCGTTCACACGGACGACCTGGCGGCAGGCGGCCTCGATGTCGCCGGCGCCGAAGGGCACGTCGATGAGGAACACCTTGGCCGAGTCGAGCAGCCGGCGCACGTGGTCGGCCAGGCGGAAGATGGCGACCCCCCGGGGCGTCGGGTAGGCGCGGATCCCCTCGAAGACCCCCGAGCCGTAGTGCAGGGTGTGGGTGAGCACGTGGACCCGGGCGTCGTCCCAGTCGACGAGCCGCCCGTCCATCCAGATCTTGGCAGTCGGGGTGATGGGCACGGTCAGAGCCTCCTGGCGACGGCGTCGCCCATGGCCGACGTGGCGACCGGCTGGCCGGCGGACTCGTCGGCACAGGTCCGGACCGCCTTGTGGATGCGGGCGGCGGCGTCGGCCTCGCCCAGGTGGTCGAGCATCATGGCGGCCGAGGCGATGGCGGCCAGCGGGTTGGCCGTGCCCCGGCCCACGATGTCGTGCGCCGCCCCGTGCACCGGCTCGAAGAGCGACGGCCCGGTGCGGGCCGGGTTCAGGTTGGCCGAGGCGGCGAAACCGATGCCGCCGCTCACCGCGCCGGCCAGGTCGGTGAGGATGTCCCCGAAGAGGTTGTCGGTGACCACGACGTCGTAGGCGGTCGCCCGCTCGACCATGTAGATGCAGGCGGCGTCGACGTGCTGGTAGTCGTGGGCGACGTCGGGGAAGTCGGCCGCCACCTCGTCGACGGTCCGCCGCCACAGGTCGCCCGAGTAGGTGAGCACGTTCGTCTTGTGCACGAGGGTGAGGTGGCGGGCCGGGCGGCGCTCGGCCAGCTCGAAGGCGAAGCGCACGCACCGCTCCGCCCCCATGCGGGTGTTGACCGAGCCCTGGGTCGCCACCTCGTGGGCGGTCCCCTTGCGCAGGAAGCCGCCCTCGCCGGCGTAGGCGCCCTCGGTGTTCTCGCGGACGACGGCGAAGTCGGCGCCCTCGGCGATCGAGCCGGGCACGGCGGTGAACGGGCGGAGGTTGACATAGAGATCGAGCCCGAACCGCAGCTTGAGCAGCAGTCCCCGCTCGAGGATGCCCGACGGCACGGCCGTGTCCCCGATGGGTGGCCCCACGGCGCCCAGCATGACGGCGTCGTAGGTGCGCAGCTCGTCGAGGACCTCGTCGGAGAGCACGTCGCCGGTGCGGAGGTACCGGTCGGCCCCAAGGTCGTACCCGGTGGTGTCCAGGGCCACCCCGGCCGCCGCCACCACCTTCAGGGCCTCGGCCACCACCTCGGGCCCGATGCCATCCCCGCCGATGACGGCCACCCGGTAGGGCTGGCCGGTCGCTCGTGCCTGCATCCGCTCGTGCCTCCGTTTGTTCCCTCGCTCGGCGGGGTCCCCGCACCCCGGCCACCCTCGCCGGCTGCCCTCGCCGGCCGCCGTCGCACCCGGCCGCCCTCGCCGGCTGCCCTCGCCGGCTGCCGCACCCGGCTGCCCGAATCTTGCCCCTCGCCCGGCTCCCGGTCCGATCTCCCGCCGCCGGTCCCCGGTCCCCGGTCCGGTCCCCGGTCGAGAAAATGAAAGACCGTCCACCGCGGTGGACGGTCGAAGAGGCGCGCCCACGGGCACGCCTACTGGATGATCTGTACCTTCGCCGGACGGGCCACCGCCCTAAGTCTCCCGTACGGCCGTCTCGGCGTCAACCACCGGCGGCGCCCGGGGGGACGCCATCGGCAACCGCGGCGCCACTGGGTTGGTAGCCTCGTCACGTGAGCGATGCACCGACCGGCCCGACCCGGCTCACCCCGGAGACCCACGCCCGGCTGCAGGCGGAGGTCGAGGACCTGACCACCCGCGGCCGGGTGGAGATCGCCCAGGCCATCGAGGCGGCCCGGGCCCTCGGCGACCTCTCCGAGAACGGCGACTACCACGCCGCCAAGGACTCGCAGGGGAAGATGGAGGCGCGCATCCGCCAGCTCCAGGCCCTCCTGAAGGACGCCGAGGTGGTCGAGGCCGATCCCGGCGGCGACACGGTCGAGACCGGCTCGGTGGTGACGCTCCGCTACGAGGGCGACGAGGAGCAGGCATTCTTCGTCGGGTCAATCGAGGAGCGGCGGGGGGACATGGCGGTCGTCTCCCCCAGCGCTCCGCTGGGCCAGGCGCTGATCGGGCG
Organism: Acidimicrobiales bacterium; assembly: GCA_050743865.1. Classification (GTDB taxonomy): domain Bacteria; phylum Actinomycetota; class Acidimicrobiia; order Acidimicrobiales; family RAAP-2; genus DAHUZJ01. Next base: position 17,362 of record JBOGGE010000143.1, on the reverse strand, counting down.
GGGGGCGGGTGACACCGTCGAGTACCAGGCCCCGGGCGGCGTCCTGCGGGTGGAGATCGTGAAGGTGGGCGCATGAGGACCGCGGCGGGCAGGACCGCGGCGGGCAGGACCCTGGCCGACAAGGTGTGGGACGCCCACGTCGTCCACCGGACCGAGGGCGAGCCGGACCTCCTCTTCATCGACCTCCACCTCGTCCACGAGGTGACGTCGCCCCAGGCCTTCGACGGCCTCCGGCTGGCCGGGCGCAAGGTGCGCCACCCCGAGCTGACGGTGGCCACGGCCGACCACAACGTCCCGACCACCGGCGGCCCGGTGACCGACCCGGTGTCGGCCCGCCAGCTCGAGGTGCTGGCGGCCAACTGCGCCGAGCAAGGCATCGCCTGCTACCCGATGGGCGACCGCAACCAGGGCATCGTGCACGTCATCGGTCCCGAGCTGGGCCTCACCCAGCCGGGGATGACCATCGTGTGCGGGGACAGCCACACCTCCACCCACGGGGCGTTCGGCGCCCTGGCCTTCGGCATCGGCACCAGCGAAGTCGAGCACGTGCTGGCCACCCAGGCTCTCCCCCAGGTGCGCCCCTCGACGATGGCCGTCACCGTCGGGGGCACGCTCCCGGCCGGCGTCACGGCCAAGGATCTGGCACTGGCGGTGATCGGGCGCATCGGCACCGGCGGCGGGTCGGGCCACGTCATCGAGTACCGGGGATCGGCCGTCCGCTCGCTCTCGATGGAAGGCCGCCTGACCCTGTGCAACATGAGCATCGAGGGCGGAGCCCGGGCCGGGATGGTAGCCCCCGACGACACCACCTTCGCCTACCTCGAAGGCCGGCCACACGCCCCGACCGGGGCGGCGTGGGCCGAGGCGCTCGACTACTGGCAGTCCCTGCCGACCGACGACGGGGCGCCCTTCGACAAGGAGGTGGTAGTCGACGCCGCCGGGCTGGTCCCGCACGTCTCGTGGGGCACCAACCCGAGCCAGGTGGTCCCCATCGACGGGGCCGTCCCCGACCCGGGCTCCTTCGCCGACCCCGACGCCCGGGACGCCGCCGCCCGGGCCCTCGCCTACATGGGGTTGGCGCCCGGCACCCCGATGCGCCAGGTACCCGTGGACACCGTCTTCCTGGGCTCGTGCACCAACTCGCGCATCGAGGACCTCCGGGCAGCCGCCGCCGTCCTCGACGGGCGTCGGGTACGGGCCGGCCTGCGTGCATTGGCCGTGCCCGGGTCTCACCGGGTGAAGGCGCAGGCCGAAGAGGAGGGCATCGACCGGGTGCTGGTGGCCGCCGGGTTCGAGTGGCGGGAGCCGGGGTGCTCGATGTGCCTGGCCATGAACCCGGACAAGTTGGCGCCCGGCGAACGCTGCGCCTCCACCTCGAACCGCAACTTCGAGGGGCGTCAGGGCCGGGGCGGACGGACCCACCTGGTGTCCCCGGCGGTGGCGGCGGCGACGGCGGTGGCCGGGCACTTCGCCGCCCCGGCCGACCTGGACGAGCGATGAAGGCGGTGGAGGTGGTCAGCGGGCGGGCGGTGCCGCTCGACCGCACCGACGTCGACACCGACCAGATCATCCCGTCGGACTGGTTGAAGCGGGTGGAGCGGACCGGCTTCGGCGCCGGCCTCTTCTCGGAATGGCGCGACGACCGGGACTTCGTCCTGAACCGCCCCGAGCACGCCGGGGCCGCCATCTTGGTGGCGGGGGCCAACTTCGGCACCGGCTCGTCGCGCGAGCATGCCGTGTGGGCGCTGATGGACTACGGCTTCGAGGCCGTGGTGTCCTCGCGCTTCGGTGACATCTTCCGCAACAACTGCACCAAGCAGGGGCTCGTGCCGGTGCTGGTGACCCCCGACCTCGACCGGGCCCTCCTGGACGCGATATCGGCCGACCCGTCGCTCGAGCTCACCGTCGACGTCCGCCGGGGGACGGTCGAGGCGCCGGCGGCCGGGCTGACCGGGACGTTCCCGCTGGACGAGTTCACCCGGGAGCGGCTGCTCAACGGGTGGGACGACATCGGGCTCTCCCTGCGCCACGAGGCCGAGCTGGCCGACTACGAGGCCACCCGCCCCGGGTGGCTGCCCCGCGCCGGCTAGCGCCCGTCGGTATTCGTCAGCGCCCGTCGGTGCTCGTAGGCGCCCGTCAGTACTGGTAGAAGCCGCGTCCGCTCTTCCGGCCGAGGAGGCCGGCGTCCACCATGCGGGCCAGGAGCGGCGGGGGGGCGTAGAGGGGCTCCTTGAACTCGGCGTACAGCGACTCGGCCACGGCCACCGTCGTGTCCAGGCCGATCAGGTCGGCCAGGGCCAGCGGCCCCATCGGATGGGCGCAGCCCTTCACCATGCCGGTGTCGATGTCCTCGGCGGTGGCGAACCCCGACTCCATCATCCGCACCGCCGAGAGCAGGTACGGGATGAGCAGGGCGTTGACCACGAAGCCGGCTCGGTCCTGGGAGAGGATCACGTGCTTGCCCAGCTGGACGGCGGCGAATTCCCGGGCCCGGTCCGCCGTCTCGCCGGAGGTGAGCAGGGACCTGACCAGCTCGACCAGCGGCAGCACCGGGACCGGGTTGAAGAAGTGGATCCCGACCACCTGGGCGGGCCGCCCGGTGGCCATGGCCAGCTTCATGATCGGGATCGACGACGTGTTGGAAGCCAGTACGGCGTCCGGCTGGGCCACGATCTTGTCCAACGCCTCGAAGATCTCGACTTTGTCCGGCTCGCTCTCTACGACCGCCTCGACGACCAGCTCACGGTCGGCCAGCTCGTCCAGCTCGTCCGACAGCCGGATCCTGGAGCGGGCGGCACCGGCGTCGGCCTCGGACAGCTTGGCCGACCGGACGGCCCGGGCCAGCGAGGTCTCGATCCGTCGGACGCCGGCCCCGACCGACGCGCCGTCGCGCTCGACCACCACGACGTCGAGCCCGGCCCTGGCGCAAGCCTCGGCGATACCCGAGCCCATCAGCCCGCAGCCCACCACCCCCACCCGGGTGAACTGTCCCACCGGCGCGATCTCACTGACTGCTGGTCCCTCTGCTGCCATCCACGGCCTCCCGGCGTCCAGGCTCCCGCACCCGTCGAACTCCTCACCCTATGCCGGTCCCGGCCGGTCGTTCGCCGCTGGCGGGCATCACGGCCGGGACCGACCGTGCCTCACGCGGTCGGCGACGCGTCGTCGAGATCGATCCCGACCATCCTCGCCAGCCGGCTCATACCGGCGTCGGAGGCGAGGATCGCCGCCCCGTGCCGCCGGGCGACCGTGACGATCTTGCCATCGACCATGCCGCTACGTGAATGGAGGGTCAGCGCGGCGGGCAGCGGTTGGCGGCACTGACGACCGCCGCCAGAGAGGCATCGAGGATGGAGGAGTCCATCCCGACCCCCCACCAGGTGGCCCCCTCCGGCCCACCGGCCTCCACGTAGGCGACGGCCGAGGCACCGCTGCCCGACGTGAGGGCGTGCTCGTGGTAGTCACGCACCTCGAAGTCGACGCCCAGCTCGCCGGCCAAGCCGGCCACCAGGGCGTCGATCGGACCGTTGCCCTCGCCCCGCACGGTGACGTGGCGGCCGTCGGCCAGCAGCTGGGCCACCACGGTGGTCCGGCCCCCACCCGTCGAAACCTCGCTCGAGAGGAGGCGCAGCCCCGTCTCCCCCGGGAGATAGGTACCGGTGAAGACCTCCCAGATCTCGGCGGGACGGATCTCGGTGCCGGTCCGCTCGGTGACCGCCTGCACCTTCTTGGAGAACTCCACCTGGAGCCGGCGCGGCAGGTCCAGGCCGTGCTCGGTGTCCATGACGTAGGCCACCCCGCCCTTGCCCGACTGGCTGTTGACCCGGATGATGGCCTCGTAGGTGCGCCCGGTGTGCTTGGGGTCGATCGGCAGGTACGGCACCTCCCAGGCCGCGTAGTCGTCGCCGATGGCGGCCATCCCCTTCTTGATGGCGTCCTGGTGGGACCCGGAAAAGGCGGTGTAGACCAGGTCCCCGGCGTAGGGGTGCCGGGGGTGCACCGGCATCCGGGTGGCGTGCTCGGCCGAGCGGCGGACCTTCTCGATGTCGCCGAAGTCGAGCTCGGGGTCCACACCCTCCGAGAAGAGGTTCATGGCCAGGGAGACGATGTCGACGTTGCCGGTCCGCTCCCCGTTGCCGAACAGGGTGCCCTCCACCCGATCGGCGCCGGCCAGGACGGCCAGTTCGGCGGCGGCCACCGCCGTGCCCCGGTCGTTGTGGGGGTGGACGGAGAGGACCAGGCTGTCCCGGTCCGAGACGGTGCGACCGAACCACTCGACGACGTCGGCGAACACGTTGGGCGCGTACGCCTCGACGGTGGCCGGCAGGTTCACGATCATCGGCCGCTCCGGCGAGGGTTCGATCACCTCCATCACCGCCTCGCAGATCTCGACGGCGAACTCCGGCTCGGTGCCCGTGAAGCTCTCGGGCGAGTACTCGTAGCGGATCTCGGTGCCCGGGAGGGAACCCTCGAACTTGCGGCACAACCGGGCGGCGCCGGTGGCGATGTCGACGATCCCGGCCCGGTCCAGCCCGAAGACGACCCGACGCTGGAGCGCCGAGGTCGAGTTGTAGAAGTGCACCACGGCTCGGCGGGCCCCACGCAGCGACTCGAACGTGCGCTCGATGAGGTCCTCGCGGCACTGGACCAGGACCTGGATCTCGACGTCCTCGGGCACCAGGCCGTCCTCGATGAGGAGGCGCTGGAAGTCGTAGTCGGTCTGCGAGGCCGACGGGAAGCCGACCTCGATCTCCTTGAAGCCGACATCGACCAGCGTGCGGAAGAGGGACAGCTTGCGGTCGGAGTCCATGGGGTCGACCAGCGCCTGATTGCCGTCCCGCAGGTCGACACTGGCCCATCGTGGCGCCCTGGTGTGCCGGCGGTCGGGCCAGGTGCGATCGGGCAGCGCCAGGGGCACCTGCGACCGGTAGTGCTCGAAGGGCATGGTCGGGGTCGTGGGTGTCGTGCCGGTCGTGCCGGTCGTGCCGGTCCTGCCGGTCGTGGGCATGGTGGACATCGTTCTGGTCCCTTCAACGAAAAAACCCCCCGGCCTTCCGGCGCAGGAGGTTCAGGCGAACGCGATGTGGCGTCCGCCGTCAGGTAAGCAGCAGCTCCGGAGTCGGGTACACACTGCGCATATCGGCACTAATTGTCCCAGGCATGAGGACCGGTCGTCAAGCACTACCCTTCGGGTCGTGCGACGGTTGCTGGCCGTAGGGCTTCTCCTGGGTGCCGCCGTGGCGGCCCGCCGGATGGTCGCCACCCGGGCGGCGGGGACGCCGGCCTCGTGGCCGCCCGTGCCGCGCAAACCGCCCGACTGAGGGCCGCCGGGCAACCGCACGTGACGAGGGGTGAGCCGGGCGCCTCGGCCACCAGCTCGGAGAGGGGTTGGGTGGCCGGTGATCATTAGATAGTCTAAGTATATGGTACTCGAATCATCGGCGACGCCGCAGGTCGCTCTCGGCCCTGCCCGAGGGTCGGCCACGAGGTCTGCGGCCACCGAGGTGCCGCCCGGCGTCGTCGCCCGCATCACCGCCTGGCTGGCGCGCCAGGCCGAGCTGGCGCTGGCCGACATCGACGTCTCGCTCCCCCAGTACCGGATCCTCCACCTCCTGGGCGAGGGCATCGCCCTCCCCTCTTCGCTCGCCGAACGCCTCTACGTCCAGAGGCCGAGCATCACGGCGGTGGCCGACGGGCTCGTCGCCCGCCGCCTCGTCGTCCGCCGACCCGATCCGAGCGACCGCCGCCGGGTCACGCACTCGATCACCCCCGCCGGTCGGCGGCTGCTCGCTGCTGCCGACCGTGCGATCGACGAGCGGCTCTTGGGCGTCGCCAACGCCCCCGGGGACCCGGAGCGTGCCCAGGCCGCCATCGACGGGCTCCGCCTGTGGGGGCCGGCGCTCGTCGCCTGGCGCGAGCAGCGCCGTGCCGGCGCGGTGCCGTCGTGAGGGCGCGAGATCGGCCGGTGGGGGCCTCGCACCGGGAGCCCACCGAGCCGCAGGACCGGTTCGTCCCGGCTCCCGAGCCGGCGCGCTACCAGCGGCCGAAGGCGACGATCGACCCGGACACGACGAAGAAATGGCTGCGACGTGCCATGCCGGTCGTGAAGGCACACAAGTGGACGTTCTTGGCCGCCCTCAGCATGTCCTTCCTCGGCCTCGTGCTCCAGGTGCAGATCCCGGATCTCCTGAACAAGGCGATCGACAACGCCATCGCACCAAAGGGCGCCGGCCCCCACGCCAGCCTGGCGTTCTACGTCTGGTGGATCCTCGGCCTCGGCGTCGGCGCCGGCATCACCGGGTACATCTCCCGCCTGTCGATCTACAAGACGGCGTACGTCATCGAGTTCGACCTACGGAACATCATCTACGAGCACCTCTCCCGCATGTCGTCCTCGTTCTACGACCGGGTCCAGTCCGGCCAGCTCATCTCCCGGGCCAACTCCGACATCCGCTCGGTCCAGATGTACATGACGTTCGCGCCTCTCATCCTCGTGCAGTGCTCGATCGCCGTCGTCGCCTTCTGCTACATGCTCTCGATCGATGTGCCGCTGGCGCTCGTGGCGATGGTGACGATGCCCCTCGTGTACTGGCTCGGCATCCGTATGCGCAAGTCGATGTTCCCCGTCTCGTGGCTGATCCAGGCCCGCCTCGCCGACGTCGCCACGGTCGTCGACGAGAACGTGAACGGCGTCCGCGTCGTCAAGTCGTTCGCGGCCGAGGACCAGCAGCTGAAGGCACTGGCCAAAGCGGCGACGACGGTCCAATGGGCCTACGTGAAGGACGCCGACATCCGGGCCGCATTCACCCCGACGCTGCAGAACCTCCCCCAGGTCGGGCTGGTGCTCGTGCTGATCTTCGGCGGCTGGCTCGTCATCCAGGGCAGCCTCGGGATCGGGGCGATCCTGGCCTTCAATTCCTACCTGATCATGATGCAGATCCCCTTCACCATGCTCGGGATGCTCGTCATGATGAGCCAGCGGGCCGCCGCCTCCGCCCAGCGCATCTACGAGATCCTTGACGAGCACCCCGGGATCGTCGACCGTCCGGGCGCCTTCGACCTCGTCGACTGCGCCGGCGACGTGCATTTCGACCACGTCTCCTTCGCCTACCCCGGTGGCGACCGCCCCCGGGTCCTCGAGGACTTCGACCTACATGTACGGCCCGGAGAGACGGTCGCCCTGGTCGGCCGGACGGCCGCCGGCAAGTCGACGGCGGCGAAGCTGATGACGCGGTCCTACGACGTCGACGGCGGCATGGTGAAGATCGATGGTCACGACGTCCGCAACCTCACGGTGGCGAGCCTTCGCGCCAGCATTGGCGTGGTGCTCGACGAGCCGTTCCTCTTCTCCGTCTCGATCCGGGAGAACATCGCGTACGGCCGGCCCGACGCCTCGCTCCAGGAGGTGCGAACCGCCGCCCGGGCAGCCTCGGCGGCAGAGTTCATCGACAACCTTCCCGACGGCTACGACACCGTCGTCGGCGAGCGTGGCTACACGCTGTCGGGCGGGCAGCGGCAGCGCCTTGCCCTCGCCCGGGCGCTCCTCGTCAACCCACCGATCCTCATCCTGGACGACGCCACGAGCGCCATCGACGTCCATGTCGAGCAGCAGATCCACACCGCCCTGAAGGAGCTCATGAAGGACCGGACGACGATCGTCATCGCCCACCGCGCCTCGGCCATCAGCCTCGCCGACCGCGTCGTGCTGCTCGATGGCGGCCGCGTGGTCGCCGACGGTACGCACACCGAGCTGCTCGCCAACTCGCCGCTCTACGCCGAAGTGCTGGCCGGGACGGGCGGCGAGAAGGCCGGCGAGCTCGAGCCGGGCGCGGCCGGCGGGCGGTACTGATGGGCTGGGGCGGGGGCGGCGGGGGCGGGATGTTCGCCGGCGGCCGGGGGACCCAGAGCGGGCTCCCCTTCGGCGGCATCCCGCCCGAGCTGCAAGACGGCGTCAACCGGTTGCTGGGCGACGAGCCGGAGCACGGCGAGCCGACGGTCGCCTTCCACCAGCTGAAGACGGCCGGAGAGCGACGCCACCTGACCCTCTGGCGCCTCCTCACCGTCTACCCCGGCCTCATGTGGAGGGCGGCCGGACTCGTCGTCGTCGTCGCCGTCACGACCCAAGCAGGACCGTACCTGACCGAGTACGCCATCGACCACGGCATGATCCCACCCCACCGCGACTTCGCCGTCGTCGTCGGTGCCGGGCTCGCCTACCTCGCCGCTGCCATCCTGACCGCGCTGGCACAGCGCGGTCAGGTCCGCACGACCGGGCGGCTGGCGGCAAAGGTGATGAACGACCTCCGGGTGATGGTCTTCGCCCACCTGCAGCGGCTCTCGCTCGACTTCTTCACCGACGAGAAGGCCGGCGTGCTCATGAGCCGGATGACGAGCGACATCGAGAACCTCCAGCAGCTCCTGCAGGACGGCCTCGCCCAGTTCGCCATCCAGGCGCTCACGATGGTCACCATCACCGTCATCCTCTTCGTCTTGAACGTGCGCCTCGCCGTCATCACGATCCTGCTCATCGTGCCGATCCTTACGATCCTCTCGCTGTGGTTCCGGACGGCGAGCGAGCGCGGCTACCTGCGGGTGCGCGACGGCATTGCCAACGTCCTGGCCGACCTGTCCGAGAGCCTGCACGGCGTGCGGGTCATCGCCTCGCACAACCGCCAGCGGGCCAACGTGGTCCACCACCGCAACGTCGTCGGCGACTACAAGTCGGCGAATGACTACACGGCGCGCATCAATGCCCGCTACGGGCCGGGAACCCAACTGCTCGGCTACCTCGGCCAGGCGGCGCTCCTCGCCATCGGCGGCGACATGGTGCTGCACCACTCGCTCTCGCTCGGCGCCCTCGTCGCCTTCTTCCTCTACCTGAGCCGGTTCCTCCAGCCGATCCAGCTACTCGTGCAGCAGTACAATACGTACCAGCAGGGCCAGGCGTCCGTAGTGAAGCTGCGCACCCTCCTCGAGACGCCGCCGAACGTCGACGAGACTGACGCCGCCGACGATCTCCCGCTGATCGAGGGGCGCCTCCGCTTCGAGCACGTCACGTTCGGCTACGACCCGGCGGCACCTGTCATCCACGACATCGACCTCACGATCGAGCCGGGCGAGACCGTCGCCTTCGTCGGTCCGACGGGGGCGGGGAAGTCGACGCTGGCCAAGCTCATCACCCGCTTCTACGACCCGACTGCCGGGCGAGTGCTCATCGACGGCCACGACCTGCGCCAGGTGACGTTCGGCTCGCTGCGCCGCCAGCTGGGCGTCGTACCCCAAGAGCCGTTCCTCTTCGCCGGCACGATCCGGGACAACCTCGCCTTCGCCCGCCCGGGGACGACCGGCGCCGACGTCGACGAGGCGGTCCGCACCGTCGGGCTCTCGGAGCTGCTGGCCCGGCTGCCCGACGGCGTCGACACCGTCGTCCACGAGCGCGGCCAGTCACTCTCGTCCGGGGAGCGACAGTTGATCGCCCTCGGGCGCGCCTTCCTCGCCCACCCCCGCGTCCTCGTGCTCGACGAGGCGACGTCCAACCTCGACCTCTTGTCGGAGAAGAAGGTCGAGGCCGCCCTCGACGCCCTCCTGCAGGGTCGGACCGCCGTGCTCATCGCCCACCGGCTCTCGACCGCCATGAAAGCGGACCGCATCGTCGTGATCGAAGACGGCCGGATGGTCGAGTCCGGTCCGCACGGCGCCCTGGTCGAGGCCGGGGGGCACTACGCCGCGATGTACGAGACCTGGATCAAGCAAGCCGGATCGGAGCCCGAGGCGGCGTGACGGGTCGAGGCGAACGGGCCGCCTCCGGCGTCCGCCTCGGGCGCGGCGGCTCTCGCTACGACCGTCCCACGCCGAACATCTGGCGGCATCCGTCGAGGCCCTCGATCTCGATGTCGTCCCGCCGGGCGGCGGCCCAGGTGGCTCGGTCCAGCCGGAGGCACAGGAGATCGGGCACGCCGCGCCGCCGGCCCAGCCTGGTGCCGTTGTCGCCGTAGCCGAGGGACCGGGAGACGGCGAGGGACGCCCCGTTGTCGTGGAAGCTGCTGCTGTTGGCCTCCACCGCCCCGAGGCCGGCGAAGGCGAGGTGGAGGATGGCTGCCTGCATCTCCTTACCGAGCCCCTTTCCCTGGTGAACCCGGCCGAGCCAGGACCCGGTGGTGACCGTCCGCAGCTCGGCGAACGAGGTGGCCATGAGGTCCTGGACCCCCACCGGATCCCCGTCGACGAAGACCGCCCCGGTGTAGGACCACTGGTCGGTACGCCAACCGGCCCGCCGGCTCCACCACCACCGGAGCGAATCGCGGTGGCGCTGCGGGCTCGGCGCGTCGGTCCACGGCGTGGTGAACGGCATGGTGGCCGGATCGTGGACTCCCTCGTCGGTCACTGCCAGCAGCCGGAACAGGTCGCCGTCGGTCGGCAGACGGATCTCGAGGCGTGGCGTGCGCACCCGGAGGTCGAACAGCGGCCAGTAGGGATGGGCCGTCGCCGAGCTTCCCACCGTCGGCCTGGCCCGTGCATGGGGGACGGGTTCGCGGCCTTGGATGAGGCGGGTGCCCATCACCTCCGAGCCCCCCGGCCACCGGACCATCGGCGACCGGACCACCGGCGACCGGACCACCGGCGACCGGACCATCGGCGACCGGACCACCGGCGACCGGTGGCAATCGCCTGCCTCCGAGTCCCCCGGCGGCCAGGCTAGGAGCTCGACGGTCCGGCCCCCGCTCCGGCCCCCGCTCCCGGATCCCGAAGCCGCCGGTCGGCCAGGACCGGCATCTCGGCCCGCACCGCCGCCACGGCGTCGAGGTCGACGGTGACGTCCAGGCGGCACGGTCCCTCCCCCGCCTCGGCCACCACCTGGCCCCAGGGGTCGACCACCGCCGAGCGGCCGGCCAGCGCCACCCCGTGGTCGGTCCCGGCAGCGTTGCAGCCGACGACGTACGCCTGGTCCTCGATGGCCCGGGCCCGCAGGAGGGTCGTCCAATGGTCGGCCCGGGCCGCCGGCCAGGACGCCGGGACCACGTAGCAGGCGACGTCGCCGGCCAGCCGGCGGAAGAGCTCGGGGAAGCGCAGGTCGTAGCAGGTGGCCATCCCGGCCCGGAGGCCGGACAGCTCGAAGGTGGCCACCTCCTCCCCCGGCGCCACCAGCTCCTGCTCGGCCGACCGGTAACCGAAGACGTGGATCTTTCGGTACACGGCCAGGCGGCGGCCGTCGGGGCCGAAGACGGCGCTCGTGTTGTGCAGGGGATGCTCGGGCCCGGGGCCGGCTTCGACGACGCTTCCGGCGTGCACCACCGCCGAGAGGCGACGGGCCAGTCCGGCCAGCGCTCCTGACTCGCCGAGAAGCGGCCCGTCGAGCGGGGTGGCCACCTCCCGGTAGCGGTCGAAGGCGAAGTAGCCGGCCGGCCAAAGCTCGGGCAGGACCACCAGGTCGACCCCGGTCCCGGCGCCGGCCAGGTCGGCCAGGTCGTCCTGCACCCGCTCCTGCCTGGCCTCCACCCCCTCGCCGGGTGCCGGTGCCTCCAGTTGGAGGCAGGCCACCCGAAGGGCCACGGCTACAGGCTGATCCGGTGCAGGTCGAGGATGCCCTCGCTCCCCCGGAGCCGGTCGAGCACCTCGTCGGGGGCCGGGGCCCCGGTCGACAGCACCATGAGGGCGGTGCGGGCCTGCTCGCTCGGCCCGACGGCCATGGACGAGATCGAGATCCCGGCCTCGCCGAGCGCCGTGCCGATCACCCCGATCATGCCGGGACGGTCGTCGTTGCGGACCACCAGCATGTGGGGGGATGGTGGGACCTCGACGGAGTGGTCGTCGACCATCACCACCCGGGGCTCAGCCCGCACCCCGGCGCCGGCCAGGGTGCCGGCCACCGAGTGGGTACCCGAGCGCAGCGTCACCAGGCTCTTGTAGTTGGGCGAGGTGAGGGTCGAAGTCTCGGTCACTTCCAGCCCTCGCTGCTCGGCCAACTGGGGGGCGTTCACGTAGGAGACCGGATCCTCGGTGGTGGTGGCGAAGAGGCCCTTGAGCGCCGACAGGGTGAGGATGCCGGTCGCCGCCCCGGCCAGCTGGCCCCGGTACTCGACCCCGAGGCGGTCGGGGAGCCCGTCGTGCAGGCACCCGAAGGCGCGTCCCAGCTGCTCCACCAGGGGCATGAACGGCCGGACCGTCTCGGAGACCTCGGTCGCCGCCACGTTGACGGCGTAGGGCACGAAGTCCCCGGCCAGGGCCAGGACCACCTGCTCGGCGATGGTGACCCCGGCCTTGTCCTGGGCCTCCTCGGTGGACGCCCCCAGGTGGGGCGTCACGATCACCGAGCCCAGCTCGAACAGCGGCGACTCGGTGACCGGCTCGGCGGAGAACACGTCGAGCCCGGCGCCGGCCACGATGCCGCTGCGGACGGCCTCGGCCAGCGCCTCCTCGTCGACGATGCCGCCGCGCGAGGTGTTGACGATCCGGATGCCCGGCTTGGCCTTGGCCAGGAGGTCGCGGCCGACCAGTCCCATGGTCTCGGGGGTCTTCGGAGTGTGGATGGTGACGAAGTCGGCCTCGGCGAAAAGCTCCTCCAGCGAGCGCAGCTCCACGCCCATGGTCCGGGCCCGTTCGGGGGAGATGTAGGGGTCGAAGGCGAGCAGCCGCATGCCGAAGGCCAGGGCCCGCTGGGCCACCAGCGAGCCGGCCCGGCCGAGGCCGACGATGCCGAGCACCTTGCCGTACAGCTCGACGCCCTCCCACCGGGACCGCTCCCAGCGGCCCGCCACCAGGGCGGCGTGGGCCTGGGGGATGTTGCGGGCCTGGGCCAGCAGCAACCCCATGGCGTGCTCGGCCACCGACAGGATGTTGGAGGTGGGGGCGTTGACCACCATCACCCCCCGCTCGGTGGCCGCCGGGACGTCGACGTTGTCGAGGCCCACCCCGGCCCGACCGACCACTACCAGCTCGGTCCCGGCCGCCAGGGCGGCGGCGGTGACCTTGGTGGCGGACCGGATGACCAGGGCGTGGGCGCCGGGCAGCGCGGCCAGGAGGCCGTCGGGATCCAGGCCCTCCCGGACGTCGACCTGGTGGCCGGCGTCGGCCAGCAGGTCGAGCCCGCTCTGGGCGATCTTCTCGGTCACGAGCACACGCGCCATCGGCAGGCTCCTCTCCGCTGAGCCGGGCTCAGCTGCTCGACTCGGCGAACAGCTCGCCCAGCCTGTTCACTCCCTCGACCATGTCGTCGTCCCCCAGGGCGTAGGACAGGCGGAAGTAGCCCGGGGCGCCGAAGGCCTCCCCCGGGACCACGGCCACCTTGACCTCGTTGATGCAAAGCTCGGCCAGCTCGGCGCTGGTAGACGGCCGCCGCCCCCGGAGCTGGCGGCCGAGGATCCCGGTCACCTTGGGGAAGGCGTAGAAGGCGCCCTCGGGCTCGACGCACTCGATGCCGGGGATCCGCTCCAACAGGTCCACCATGGTGCGGCGCCGGCGGTCGAAGGCGGCCCGCATGGCAGCTACCGCCGACAGGTCGCCGGCCACGGCGACCAGCGCCGCCGCCTGGGACACGTTGGCCACGTTGGAGGTCTCGTGCGACTGGATGTTGGTGGCGGCCACGACGGCGTCGGCCGGCCCGATCATCCAGCCCACCCGCCACCCGGTCATGGCGTAGGTCTTGGCCACGCCGTTGATGACCAGGCAGCGGTCGCCCAGCTCGGGGACGAGCACCGGCATCGAGTGGTGCCGGGCGCCGCCGTAGACGAGGTGCTCGTAGATCTCGTCGGTGACCACCCACAACCCCTCCTCCAGGGCCCACCGGCCGATCTCCTCGACCTGGTCCCGGGGGTAGACGGCCCCGGTCGGGTTGGACGGGGAGACGAAGAGCAGGGCCTTGGTGCGGGGGGTGACCGCCGCCGCCAGGGCGTCGACCGATACCCGGAAGCCGGTCCGCTCGTCGGCGGGGACCGCCACCGGGCGCCCGCCGGCCAGGGCGATCGCCTCGGGGTAGGTGGTCCAGTAGGGGGCGGGCACCAGCACCTCGTCGCCGGGGTCGCAGACGACGGCAAAGGCGTTGGCCACGGCATGTTTCGCCCCGTTGGTCACGAGCACCTGGGAGGGGGCGACCCCGTAGCCCGAGTCCCGCATGGTCTTGGCGGCGACGGCCTCGCGGAGCTCGGGCAGCCCGCCCGTCGGGGTGTAGTGGTGGAACCGCACCTCGTGGCAGGCGGCCACCGCCGCCTCGACGATGTGGTCCGGGGTCGGGAAGTCGGGCTCGCCGGCCCCGAAGCCGATGACGTGCTCGCCCGCCGCCCGCAGGGCCTTGGCGGTGGCGTCCACGGCCAGGGTGGCTGACGGCGAGACGGCGGCGGCGCGGGCCGACAAGCGGGCCAGGGCGCGTGCAGGGGCGGGGGGCACGGGTGCCATGATCTCATAGTGACCACCTCCCCCATCAAGCTCCCCGCCGACCTCCTGCCCCGGGACGGCCGGTTCGGCTCCGGCCCGTCCAAGGTCCGGCCCGAGCAGGTCGCCGGGTTGGTCGACGTCGCCACCACCTTGCTCGGCACCAGCCACCGCCAGAAGCCGGTGAGGTCGCTGGTCGGCCGGGTCCGCCAGGGCATGGCCGACCTGTTCGCCCTGCCCGACGGCTACGAGGTGCTCCTGGGCAACGGCGGGGCCACCTGCTTCTGGGACGCCGCCACCTTCTGCCTCGTCGAGGCCCAGAGCCAGCACCTTTCCTTCGGCGAGTTCTCCTCGAAGTTCGCCGCCGCCGCCCGCTCGGCTCCGCACCTGAAGGACCCCCAGGTGATCGAGTCCGAGCCGGGCACCCACCCCGAGCCGGTGGCCGACCCCGGCGTCGACCTCTACGCCCTCACCCACAACGAGACCTCCACTGGGGTATCGATGGAGATCCGCCGCCCGGCCGGCGCCGCGCTCCCCTCGGACGGCGGCGGACTGGTGGTGGTGGACGCCACGTCGGCGGCCGGCGGGCTGGCGGTGGACCCGTCGCAGTTCGACACCTACTACCTGGCGCCCCAGAAGTGCTTCGCCTCCGACGGCGGCTTGTGGATCGCCCTGTGCTCGCCGGCCGCCGTCGAGCGGATCGAGCGGGTCTCGTCGTCGGGCCGGTGGGTGCCCGCCTTCTTGGACCTGAAGATGGCCCTCGACAACTCCCGCCTGGACCAGACGTACAACACGCCCGCCCTGGCCACCCTGTACCTCCTGGCCGAGCAGCTGGACTGGATGCTCGGACAGGGCGGGCTGGCCTGGACCACCGGGCGCTGCGACCGTTCGGCCGAGATCCTCTACACCTGGGCCGAGGCATCCGATTTCGCCCGGCCCTTCGTGGGCAACCCGGAGCACCGGAGCCATGTGGTGGGGACGATCGACCTCACCGACGCCGTCGACGCCGCCGCCGTGGCCCGGACCCTGCGCGAGAACGGGGTGGTTGACACCGAGCCCTACCGCAAGTTGGGCCGCAACCAGCTCCGCATCGGCATGTTCCCCGCCGTCGACCCCGAGGACGTGGCCTCCGTGTGCGCCTGCGTCAACTACGTGGTCGGGGCCATGGCCTCCTGACCCGGCCACCGCGGGCACATCACCCGGTGGTCAGCGCCCCGGACCGCTCACCCCCCGGACCGCTCACCCCCCGGAGACGTCCTCCACCCGCTGCTTGCCGGCGCTCACGAACGGCATCATCGCCCGCAGCTCGGCCCCGACCTTCTCGACCGGGTGCTGGCGGCCCTGGTCCCGCAGCTTGTTGAACACCGGGCGGCCGTTGCGGTTCTCGGCGATCCACTCCTCGGCGAACGACCCGTCGCGGATCTCGGCCAGGATGCGGCCCATCTCGGCCCGCACCCGGTCGTCGACCACCCGGGGCCCCCGGGTCAGGTCGCCGTACTCGGCCGTTGTCGAGATCGAGTACCGCATCCCCGAGATCCCCTGCTCGTACATGAGATCGACGATCAGCTTCAGCTCGTGGAGGCACTCGAAGTAGGCCGACTCGGGCTGGTACCCGGCCCCGACCAGGGTCTCGAAACCGGCCGTCACCAGGGCCGTGAGACCGCCGCAGAGCACCACCTGCTCGCCGAACAGGTCGGTCTCGGTCTCCTCGGCGAAGGTGGTGTCGAGGACCCCGGCGCGGGTGGCTCCGAGGGCATGGGCATAGGAGAGAGCGAGGTCGTGGGCCTTGCCCGACGGGTCGGCGGCCACCGCCACCAGCGAGGGCACGCCCCCTCCCTCGGTGTAGGTGCGGCGGACCAGGTGGCCGGGACCCTTGGGCGCCACCATGGCCACATCGACGTCGGCCGGCGGGGTGATCAGGCCGAACCGGATGTTGAAGCCGTGGGCGAAGAAGATGGCGTCGCCGGCGTTGAGATGGGGGGCGATCTCCGCGGTGTAGACCGCGGCCTGCTCGGTGTCGGGCAACAGGATCATGATCACGTCGGCCTCGGCGGCGGCGTCGGCCACCGGGAGGACCCGGAGCCCGGCCTCTTCCGCCTTCTGCTTGGACGACGAGGTGCCGCGCAGCCCGACCCGGACGTCGACACCGCTCTCCGCCAGGTTGAGGGCATGGGCGTGGCCCTGGGAGCCGTAGCCGACCACGGCCACCCTTCGCCCCTCCATGAGCCTCGGATCGGCGTCCTTCTCGTAGTACAGCACTGCCATGGTCAGCTCGCCTTTCCACTAAGGGTTCGCAGGCCCCGGGATGGGGCCTGGCGCTCCAGCCTGGGAAGAGCCACCCGGCCCGTCCTCTGCAGCTCGACGATGCCGTAGGCTCCCACCAGCTGCTCGAAGTCGTCCAGACCGGCCGGCTCCCCGGCCAGCATGACCGTGAGCTGGTCGTGGCCGACGTCGACGATGGTGCCGCCGAACACCCCCACCAGCTCGATGACCTGGCTGCGCAGGGTGGGCTCGGCTCGGATGGTGGCCAGCAGCAGCTCCCGCTCTGTGGCCTGGGCCGGATCGAGCTCGCTTATCTTGAGCACGTTGACCAGCTTGAACAGCTGCTTGACGATCTGCTCGAGGGGGGCTGATTCCACGTCCACCACCACCGTGATCCGAGAGAGCGCCTCGTCGTCGGTCGGTGCCACCGCCAGCGAGTAGATGTTGTAGCCCCGGCGGGAGAAAAGGCTGGCCACCCGGGCCAGCACCCCGGCCCGGTTCTCGACCAGGACCGAGAGGATGTGGTGGCGGGCCTGGCCGGCGGCGGGCCGGGCCATCAGCGCCCGCCCTCGCCCTGGGACGGGTCGACCACTATGTCGTCGTTGGAGGCGCCGGCGGGGACCATCGGGTAGACCTTCTCGCTGGCGTCGGTGCGGAAGTCGACCACCACCGGGCGGTCGTCGATCTGGTTGGCCTTGTCGATGGCCGGCCCCACCTCCTCGGGGCTCTCCACCCG
>JBOGGE010000142.1:0-2138 GCA_050743865.1 Acidimicrobiales bacterium | reverse complement strand
GTCTACGACCCCGCCCGCAGCTTCAACGACCGGGTCAACCCCGAGCTGGTCGACGCCGAGCCACTGGCCGCCGAGGACGTCGAGTGGCTGTGCGGCATCATCATCCGGCACGCCGAGGAGACCAGCTCGGCGGTGGCGGCCCGTCTGCTCGACGACTGGGACAACACGGTCGCCGACATGGTGAAGGTGATGCCTCGCGACTACCGGCGGGTCCTCGAGGCGACCGCCCGGGCCGAGGCCGAGGGGACCTCGGTCGAGGCGGCGGTGATGGCGGCGGCCCATGGGTAAGCCGACCGGGTTCATGGAGTTCGGCCGGGAGCTGCCCCGGCGACGCCCGGTGCCGGTCCGGATCCGGGACTGGCACGAGGTCTACGACCCGTTCGACGACGAGCGGGCCCGCCACCAGGGCGCGAGGTGCATGGACTGCGGCATCCCGTTCTGCCACGAGGGCTGCCCGCTCGGGAACCTGATCCCGGAGTGGAACGACCTGGTGTGGCAGGACGACTGGTCGACCGCCATCGAGCGCCTGCACGCGACCAACAACTTCCCCGAGTTCACCGGCCGGCTGTGCCCGGCCCCCTGCGAGGCCGCCTGCGTCCTCGGCATCAACTCGGACCCCGTGACGATCGAGCGGATCGAGTACGAGATCGCCGAGCGGGCCTGGGAGGAGGGCTGGGTCACCCGGCAGCTCCCCCGGGAGCGCACCGGCAAACGGGTCGCGGTGGTGGGCTCGGGCCCATCGGGCCTGGCCTGCGCCCAGCAGCTGGCCCGGGCCGGCCACACGGTCACGGTCTACGAGCGGGCCGAGCGGCCCGGCGGCCTGCTCCGGTACGGGATCCCCGAGTTCAAGATGGAGAAGCGGGTGGTCGACCGGCGGCTGGCCCAGCTCCGGGCCGAAGGCGTGGCCTTCCGTTGCTCGACGTCGGTCGGCCGGGGCCCGGCGCCGGCCGGTGCGAACGGCCCCGGGGCAACCCGACCCGAGCCGGGGCAGGATCGGGGGATCGCCGTCGCCTGCGCCCCCGACGTGGACGTCGTGGCGGCCCGGGATCTCCTGGGGGAGCACGACGCGCTGGTCCTGGCCGGGGGATGCACCCTTCCCCGGGACCTGGCCGTCCCCGGCCGTGGCCTGCGCGGCGTCCACTTCGCCATGGCGTACCTGAAGCCGGCCAATCTCGTGCAGGAGGGGGCCCTCGGGTCGACCACGGTCGACGCCGCCGGGAAGCACGTGGTGATCGTCGGCGGGGGGGACACGGGCGCCGACTGCCTGGGCACCGTGCACCGCCAGGGCGCCGCCTCGGTCCACCAGCTCGAGATCATGCCCGAGCCGCCCGGCCAGCGGTCGGCCGACGACCCGTGGCCGGTGTGGCCGCTCATCCTGCGATCGGCTGCCGCCCACGAGGAGGGCGGCCGCCGCCTCTACGCGGTGACCACCACCGAGCTGGTCGACGACGGGAGCGGCGCGGTGTCGGGGCTGCGAGGGCACCAGGTGGAGGTGACGTGGTCGGCCGGCCGGCCGGCCTTCAGCCCGGTGCCCGGGAGCGACTTCGAGCTCCCGTGCGATCTCGTCCTTCTCGCCCTCGGCTTCACCGGGGCCGAGCGGGGTGGCGTGGTGGCCGAGCTGGGCCTGGACCTCGATGCCCGGGGGGCGGTGGCGGCCGACGCCGGCTGGGCGACCAGCGTGGACGGCGTCTTCGTGTGCGGCGACATGACCCGCGGCCAGAGCTTGATCGTATGGGCGATCGCCGAAGGGAGGTCGGCGGCGTCGGCCGTCGATCGCTGGCTGATGGGCGCCACGGACCTGCCGGCCCCTCTCGCACCCGGCCAGCTCGCCCTGAGGTAGGGAGCGCCGTTCGCGTGACGTCCAGGCACGACCTACCACCGCCCTACGAGGCAACTGGCGGAGACGCGATGTTCGGACCTGGTCGTACTCGTGAGGGCGCCGCCGGGTAGCTACAAGTCGAGGACGCGGCGACGACCTCGGTCCACCTCGTTCAGGAGTGCCGGCGGGGCGTTGCCCACGTGGTCGGTGAGGTCGGTCTTGTTCAAGGTGGCGAGGGCGGTGACGTTGACGACCGAATCCCGGGGTGGCCCCGTGATGGCCGCGGGAAGGAACACGTTGCCGGGCATGGTTGCCAACG
>JBOGGE010000141.1:0-6307 GCA_050743865.1 Acidimicrobiales bacterium | reverse complement strand
TGGTCGAAGGGGCGTCGCGGCGAGCGGGCCGGACACAGTGGCTTCCCGACCCGGAAGAAGAAGGAGCACCGGCGAAGCTGCCGATTCACGACCGGTTCTATCGGCGTCGTCGACGACCGCCACGTGAAGCTCCCGCGCATCGGGCAGGTCCGGGCGACGGAGGAGGCGACGAAGCTACTACCCCGGTGGTCAAATAGAGCGCTGACCGATCACGCGGCGGCGTACCGTACGTGCTTCTCGAAGAAGAAGCTGGCGACGACCGAGGGCTGCTTCTGGCGACGGAAGAGGTGGCTCCGCAGGAGGCTGAGCAGCTCGAGCTTGGTCTTGGGCCGGTGCCGAGCCAAGACCTCAGCCTTGATGTCGTGGTTCGCCACTTCGGCCGGGTTGACCTCGGGCGAGTAGCCGGGTAGGAACACGAGCTCGATCTGGCGAGCGTGCTGGCGCATCCAGGCGGTGACGACCTTGGCCTTGTGGGTGGGATGGCCGTCGACCACGAGAATGATCTTGCGGCCGTCGGTCCGGCCCTTCACCAGCCGTTCGAGGAAGTCGATGAACACTGCGGCGGTGAACCGGCCCTCGAAGACCTTGAAGGAGAGCTCGCCCCCATTGGCGATGGCGTGGACGAGGTTGACCCCGAAGCGCTTGCCCGTCTTTCGGACCGCCGGGGTCACCCCCCGGGGGTGGAAGGACCGGCCACCACCGACGTCTCCTGACCGCAGACCCATCTCGTCTTCCCACATGATGAGGGCACCCTGGCGCTTCGCCCGCTTGCGCAGGGCCGGGTACTCAACCTCCAGCCAGCGGGCGAGGGCCTCGGGGTCCTGCTCGTAGGCTCGCTGGACCGGACGCTGGGGGGTGAACCCCCACCGGGCCAGGTAGTCGCCCACGGTGCGGATGGCGAGGGTGATGCCGTAGCGACGCTCGATCAGGTCGCGCACCGCCTCGCGCGTCCACAGGCAGAACGCCAACATGTGCTGGTCCGGGCACTTGCCCTCGATCGCCCGGCGGATCGCTCCTTGCTGGCGATTGGTGAGCACCATCTGCTCGCCTGGCCGGCGCCCCCGCCGTCCCTTCTCGAGCGCCCTCTCGCCTCCCTCGCGCCACGTCCGCATCCAGCGACCGATGGCCGAGGAGTGGACGCCGAACACCTCGGCCGCCTCTTGATAGGTGAGCCCCTGGTCCTCGACGGCGCGCACCGCGCTGCGGCGCACCTGCTCCTGGGTGTCCTGCGACCAAGAGCGAGCGTCACCCTCCACACAACGAGCGTAGCACGTGCGCACCACAAACGCGCGCTATTTGACCGCCGGAGTAGTATGCCGTCCTGCCCACACCGCGTACCACTGCTCCTGAGGCACGCAACCGTGTGCCCATGGAGAGAGGAGAAGCACCATGAAGCTGCCCATCGACACCACCGGCGTCACCTTCGTCGCCGCCGGGCCGCCCGAGGCGGTCATCGACTTCGAGACCAAGGTCGCCAAGGTCGACGAGTCCGGCCAGACGATCTTCGCCATCCAGGTCGCCGCGCTCACCGAGGGTGGCGCCGAGGTGATGCAGGTGAAGGTCGCCGGCGAGCCCAAGGGCGTCACCCAGGGGATCACCCTGAAGTTGACCGGTCTCACCGCTCAACCGTGGGCGATGGGGGACCGTTCGGGGATCGCCTTCCGGGCGTCCGGGGTCGAGCCGGCCGGCGCCGGCCGGACCGCCTCGTAGGAGGCCGAGCCCGATGAGGTGGAAGACCATCGTCGTAGCGATCCTGATCGTCGCCCTGTTCCCGGTCCTCGCCAGCGGCGTGGCGCAGGACGTCGTTCGGGCGGTCCTACAAGCGATCGGCACCCTCGTCGGGGGCACCGGTGGGTAGGGACGAGGGGGCGGCCGGGGCGATGCTCTCGGCCGCCCTCCGTCTCTCCTGGGGCTTCCGACTCGAGCTGGGTGCGATCTGCGTGCTGGCGGCGGGCTGGGCGTACGGCGACAGGAACCTGCGAGCGCTCGGAGCCTCACTCGCTGTCGGGGTGCCGGTGCTCGCGCTCGTCGCCTGGCCGGCCTGCCGGCGCTTAGCCTGGCGCCAGCTCCGCTACGCCAGCATCCGCCGACGCTTCGTCCGGGCGATACGGACGACGACGTTCGATCGAGTCAAGGCTGGGCGGGCACCGGTGGTCGTCAGGGTCCGAGAGACCCCGGCCGGCTACAACCTCACCGTGAAGGTGCCGCCCGGAACTTCGGTGACCGACCTGGACAACGCGGCCGAAGTGGCAGCAGCGACCATGGGGGTAGCCGACCTGCGCGTCACCCGTGACCCGCAGCATGCCTCGGTGGCAACGGTCTCGGTCGTCAAACGCGACCCGCTCTCGAGCCTGACGCTGCCGTGGCCGCTGGAAGCAGCCGGCTGGTGGTCGCTGTGGCAGCCGGTCCCGATCGGCCTGGACGTCGACGGCAACGCCGTGGCGATGTCGCTCCCCGAGCACAACCTGCTCATCGGCGGTGAGCCCGGAGCCGGGAAGTCGGCCGCACTGTCGCTCCTGGTCGCCGCCGCCGCCCTCGACCCTGCCGTCACCCTGTGGCTGCTCGACGGCAAGCAGGTGGAGCTGGCGCCCTGGGAATCTTGTGCTGCTCGCCTTATCGGTCCGAGCCTCGGAGACGCGATCGAGGTGCTCGACCACCTCCGAGCCGAGATGGACGTCCGCTACGCCCAGCTCCTCGCTTGGAAGCGCCGCAAGGTCTCGCCCGAGGACGGCCTCGGCCTTCACGTCGTCGTCATCGACGAGCTGGCGCTCTACCTCGCCTCCGGCGAGAAGAAGACCAGGGACCGCGTCAGTGAGTCGCTGCGGGACCTGGTCGCCAGAGGTCGGGCGGCCGGGGTGATTGTCCTCGCCGCCACCCAGCGGCCCTCGTCCGACATCGTACCCACCAGCATCAGGGACCTCTTCGGGTTCCGCTGGGCCATGCGCTGCGCCACCAGGGACGCCTCCGACACGATCCTCGGTTCGGGGTGGGCAACCGAGGGCTACGCGGCGTCGGACATCGACCCGGCGAGCCGAGGCGTCGGCTACCTGCTGCACGAAGGCGGGGTGCCGGTGCGGATGCGAGCCGCCTACGTCGACGACACGGCGCTCGGCAACCTGGCCGCCCGGGCGGCATGGGCGAGAACGGCGCCAGGACGATGACCGGAGAGACGAGCCCGCCGGGCGGGGTCGGGCCCGAGCTCCAGGAGTTGCTGGCACGCGCCACCGATCCCCGAGTGTTCGAGGAGTGGCGGCGCCGGGCCAAGGCAACGGGGTGGTGCCGGCACCCGGTTCGTCTGGTGGGTGTGGCCGACCGCGTGAACACGACCACGGGTGAGATCGTGGGTCACTTCGCCAGCAGCGAACTGCCCGACCGTGTCGTGCTCAAGGCCTGCGGGCGTCGCCGGGCGACCCGCTGCCCCACCTGCTCGGAGAGGTACCAGGCGGACGCCTACCAGCTGGTCGCCGCCGGCC
This sequence comes from Acidimicrobiales bacterium, assembly GCA_050743865.1. Lineage (GTDB taxonomy): Bacteria > Actinomycetota > Acidimicrobiia > Acidimicrobiales > RAAP-2 > DAHUZJ01. The sequence goes on along the minus strand of JBOGGE010000141.1, from coordinate 2,834 downwards.
TTCGAGGCGGGAAGGGCGTCCCCGAGTCGGTCGCCGATCACCCGATGATCTTCGCCACCCTCACCGCTCCGAGCTTCGGCCCCGTCCACCGGTCGACGGGCGAACGCTGTCACCCCGCCCGAGGTGCTCGAGGCGTCTGCTGTCACGGCGTGCCGCGCTCCTGTGCAGCGATCCACGGGTCCGACGACCCCGCGCTCGGCCAGCCCATCTGCTCCTCCTGCTTCGACTACCCGAGCGCCGTGGTGTGGAACGCACTGGCCGGCAAGCTCTGGCAGCGCACCGCGATCGGCATCCGACGCTCCCTCGCCACCCTGGCCGGCGTTTCGCGGCGGGAACTGGCCGGCCTGGTGCGAGTGAGCTTCTCCAAGGTCGTCGAGTACCAGCGCCGTGGCTCGGTCCACCTGCACGTCGTCATCCGCCTCGACGCCGCTGGCGACGGCACCGATCCACCGCCGCCCCCCTTCGGGGCCAAGCTGCTCTCCCGGGCCACTGCCAAGGCCGCCACCTCCGCCTGGCTGCCCAGCCCGCTCGGACCATCGGGGCGGACGATCCGCTGGGGCAGCCAGGTGGACGTCCGCCCCATCGGTGACGGCGAGACGGTGCCCAGGGTCGTCGCGTCCTACGTCGCCAAGTACTCGACGAAGTCGACCGATTCGCTCGGGGTTCTCGACCGCCGCCTGAGAGAGTCCGACCTGGACCGCTTGGAAGGGCGCCTGTCACCGCACCTTGCCACGATGGTCCACACGGCCTGGGAGCTGGGTGGCCGCCCCCAGCTCGAGGAGCTGCGCCTGCGGGCATGGGCGCACACGCTCGGCTTCCGGGGACACTGGCTCACCAAGAGCCGCCGTTACTCCACGACCCTCACCCGTCTGCGGGCGGCGCGCCAGTCCTGGCACCTCGCTCAGGACGGGGAGGGGACCGGCGACGACGTCGTGTCGTCTGGGAGCTGGCACTACGTCGGCAGCGGGTGGGCCACCGAGGGTGATGCCTGGCTGGCCGAGACGGCGGCCCGTGGGGCGACCGACGCCCGCCGAACCGGCCGGTTCGAACGGCGGGCCACCACCCGGAGGGAGCAAGCCAATGCCCGCCGGCCGTGAGCGCAGGGCCGTCAAGCCGCTCCTGAGCGTGGACGAGGCGGCGATCCTGCTCGGCGCCAGTCGGTCGTCGGTCTACCGGTCGATCGAACGCGGTGACCTACCCGTGCCGGTGTTCAAGATCAACGGCCGGCTCCGCATCGCCCGGGCCTCGGTCGAGCGGCTCCTGGTCGGGGATCTCCCCTTCCCGTCAGGAGAAGGGGCGGTCAAGGCCGGCGGAGCCGCCGAGTGGCACGAGGGGAGCCTTGACGGCACCGGGGTGGAGGGCCCCGCCAGCCACGATGGAAGAGGCCGGTCGTCATGCGGCCGGCCTGGTCGCATCTGTCGGCCTCAACCGAGGAGCGTCCCGACGTGCTCGGCCGCCCGGCGGTCCTCCTCGGCCACGCCGTCGGTGTAGTGGCGGGCCATCTGCACCGTCGACCAGCCCAGCCGGGCCTGCTTCTGCGCCTCGCTGATCACCGGGTCGAGGACCGTGGCATGAAAGTGGCGTAGTGAGTGCAGGTGCAGGTCCTCGGCGAGGCCGGCCTTCACCCGGATTCGAGCCATGGCGTGGCTGAACGAGTCGGGGTAGGGCGGGGTGCGGCCACCGGGGTCGAACGAGAACACGAAGGACTCCTGATCGAGTGGCTCGGCGCACGCTGCGGTGAGGCGCTCCTGCTCGGTGCGGAGCGCCCGCAGCCCGGTCAGCGTCCGGGAGTCGGATGCCACCCGGCGGATGCTCGCCCGGGTCTTCGGCGCCTTGACCACCGCTCCGCCCCGGGCGCCGACGACGCTCTCGTCGACGGTGAGCACCCCGGAGCCGAAGTCGACATCGCTCCAGCGCAGCGCGCAGGCTTCGCCCCGGCGCATGCCGGTGGCAGCCAGCAGACGGAGGAACACGCCGAACCGGACGTCGTCGGCCTCCGCCGCCGCGATCAGGTCCCGGATCTCCTGAGCCTCGGGTGCCCGCACGGCGTCGGTCCGTTCCTCCAGCCGCCAGCTCGGGAGGTCGGCATCGGCCGCCGGGTTCCGAAGGCTGCCGCCGCTCCACTTCTGGGCGAGGCGGAGCGATCGGTGCAGGACGGCCTTGACCTGGCGCACGGTCGCCTGGGAGAGGCCGTCCGCCTTGAGCGAGCGGTAGAAGCGCTCGACGTCATAGGTGCTGAGGTCGGCGATCCGGCGGCGGCCGATCGAGCCGGCGATGTGCACCTTCCAGATGCTCTCGTAGTGGCGGGTGGTCTTGGGCGACAGGTCCTCCCAGCCGTTGTCCCGCCACGCCAAGATGGCGTCGTTGACCGTGGTGGTCGGACCCCACCGCCTCGGCTCCTCGATCACCGGTGCCGGCTCGGCGTCCTGCTCGGCCACCAGGCGGGCCAGCTCGCGCTCGGCCTGGCGACGTGAGCCGTGGAACCGGGCGTGGCGGTGGCGCACCCGACCCTCGGCGTCCCGGCCCAGGTAGACCCGGAGCTCCCACGTGCTCGCCTTGCCCGTCACCTGCCGCAGGCTCCCGGCCATCTCGGCACCTCCGTCGACCTCACCCAACTCGTTGTTGGGTTCTCTGTTGGGTTTACGGAGAGGATCCTAGGTCACGGGTGTGACGCCCAGCAGGAATACCACCCTGAACTGGCCTTATCTGGCGCGCTCGGAGGGATTCGAACCCCCAACCTTCTGATCCGTAGTCAGATGCTCTAGTCCGTTGAGCTACGAGCGCTTGTCGTGCTGCGGCTCCGGCGAGTCTTTCGGTCCCGGACCGGGCCGGTG
>JBOGGE010000140.1:0-2092 GCA_050743865.1 Acidimicrobiales bacterium | reverse complement strand
GCGCCGCACAGCGGGCCCAGCGGTCCCGGGCAGAGCGGCAGTGTGAAGGCGGGGACGGCCACGGCCTCGGGGCTCGGCGGGGCTCGGCGCGGCTTGGGAGGGCTCGGCGCGGCTTGGAAGGGCTCGGCGGGGCTCGGCGGTCAGTGGCTGTGGACGGTGAGCCCGGTGTTGAAGAAGAAGTTGATGACCCCCGGGGCCGCCCCGATGAGGAGGGCGGCGACGCCGGAGACGAGCACGGCCCGGCGGCCGACGAAGGACTGCTGGTAGTTCTGCGAATGGGCGCCGAGGGCCCACAGCGCGGCGCCCACCACCAGCCCGACGAGCGACAGGATCAGGGCCCACCCGCCGATGCCGTCGGCCAGGCTCTGGAGGACCGTCCCCCCGGGGAGCTTGGTCGGTGTGGCCTGGAGCGTGACCTGTGTCACCCCGGCCAGCTGGTACAACGGCATCACGGCTGCCTCCCTGCCGGCGTGCCTGCGGCGCGCCAGGTCGACCGGCGCGCCACTGCTGGCGCGCCGATGCGTTCGTGGTTGGACCGTGTGCCTGCCGGCCGTGGTTGGACCGCTTGCCGGCCGGGGCACGGGTGTCCGGTCGACCGCCCGTGCCTGACGCCGTCACCCTACGCCCGGCCCCGATCCCTGTCAATATATTTCGTGCATTTCCATATCTTCCCATCCGTTACGCCCCCGGCGCCCCGGGACCGCGGGGGCGACGCGCCGGCGACCAACCGCGCGTACCGCCCCACGGTCCTGCCATGCTGGGAAGGTGAAGGGCAACGGCGGCGATGGCCGCCCGCCGGGCGGCGCGTGAGCTTCGCTGCCGCTTCCGAGGTGGCTACCACGCTGACGTCGGCGGCCTACGCCGTCGCCGCTGCCGTGCTGGTCGTGGTGGCGGTGTTGGCAGCCCTGGCCGGCCGCCGCTCGGGCCGCCGGGCGCTGGCCCAGCGCATCACCGCCCTGGGCAGCCGGCTGGGCATCGAGGCCCCGGCCGACGACGCCAACGTGGAGCGGGCGCTGTCGCACCTGGAGCAGGTCACCGGGGCCGCCACCGAAGCCGTGGCCGACACCAGCGCCGACGCCATCCGGCTGCGCCGTTCGCTCGACACGCTGCCCCAGGGGGTGGTCATCTGCGACGAGAGCGGGGCGGTGGTCTACCGCAACACCCGGGCCAACGCCCTCATGACCAGCCGCCGCGGCGACGCCCTGGCCGCCCAGGCGGTGACCGAGGTGCTGGAGGACGCCTGGGACCGGGGGAAGGCCGAGCGCACCCTGGATCTCTACGGCCCGCCGCGGCGCACCCTGGCCGTCCGGGCCAGCCTGATCGACGACGGGCGGCGGGCGCTCGGGGTGATCGCCATGATCGACGACGTCTCCGAGCGGCGCCGTCTGGAGGAGATCCGGCGGGACTTCGTGGCCAACGTCAGCCACGAGCTGAAGACCCCGATGGGCGCCCTCGGGCTGCTGGCCGAGACGCTGGTGGCCGAGCCCGACGTCGAGGTCGGGCGACGCCTGGCCGACCGGATCCAGGCCGAGGCCTTTCGGGTCAACCGGATCATCGACGACCTCCTCGACCTCAGCCGGATCGAGTCGGAGGAGGCGCCACCCAGGGAGCCGGTGCTGGTCAGCCTGGTCATGGCCGAGGCGGCGGAGCGGGTGCGGGCGGCGGCCGACCAGCGGGGCATCGGCATCGACCTGTCGGAGCCCGACCCGCCGGTGGCGGTGATGGGCGACCGCCGCCAGTTGGTCTCGGCCATGCACGCGCTGCTCGAGAACGCCGTGACCTACTCCTACGACGGTCGGACGGTCTCGGTGGAGGGCGAGGTGGCGCGGGGCAACGGGTCGGTCCCCGGAGCCGCCCCGCCGGTACCGGCGCCGGTGGCCAGCGCCGCCCGGGCCAGCGCAGCGTCGGACCCGCCGCCGTCGGGGGTCCCCGGAGATCCGGCCGCCGAGTCGGCTCCCGACCAGGTCGGTGGCGGCGGGCTTGCACCGGTGGCCCCGGCCGTAGAGCCGGTCCCGGCCCACGCCGCGCCGGCCAACGCGCCGGGCGCGGCGCCGGCCAACGTCAACGGTGTCGAGCCGGCCCCGGCCGAACC
>JBOGGE010000139.1:0-40245 GCA_050743865.1 Acidimicrobiales bacterium | reverse complement strand
TCTTCGCTTCAGCGCTCGGCACCTGACGGGTCCACCGCTCGGGAGCCACCCCGACGACCGATTTGGCTGAAGGAGGTGGTGCTTGTTCGAGCCCGCCAACCTGCCGATGCCGAGAACCTCATCCGCCGCTCCGGCCTGCACTTTTGGTTTCCCGTCGCAGCATCGGCGACGATGCCACCATGGCTCTCTGGTTCCTCTGCTTTGCCCTTCTGGGGTGATCCACGAGTACCGGATGGTGGCATGACCTGCACGGACGGGTTTCGGGCACCCAGAGGAGCAAGTCAAGGCTCGGCTCCCGGTTCCTCAGGGGGCTGTTGGCACTCTCGTAAATCCCGACTATGTTGGTCAACATTCCCTGGAGCATCCTGGAGGAGGCGATCGTGACCGTCACCGACGACCTGTTGCGCAATGCCGAGCGCTACGCCGCTGGCTTCGACAAGGGGAACCTCCCGATGCCCCCCGGCCGGCACGTCGCCATCATCACCTGCATGGACGCAAGGGTGAGCCCCTACGGGATCTTCGGCCTGAGCGAGGGTGACGCCCACGTGATCCGCAATGCGGGGGGCGCCATCACCGACGACGCGATCCGCTCCCTCGCCATTTCCCAGCGCTTGCTCGGCACGAAGGAGATCATCATCGTCCACCACGCTGACTGCGGGATGCGAACCTTCAAGGATGAGGCCTTCGCCCGGCAGATCCAAGACGATACGGGTATCCGGCCACCCTGGGCCCCCGAGGCCTTCCCGGACTCGGCCGAGGACGTACGTCAGTCGGTGGCCCGGATCAAGGCCAGCCCTTTCCTCCCCCACAAGGATGCGGTACGCGGTTTCGTCTACGACGAGAAAGCGGGCCGACTCGACGAGATCGCGCTGTAGTCCGGGCTGGTTCGCTGAGATTCGTAGAGCAAGAGAAAAGGAGCAACACCATGAGCCGTGCGAACGCATTGATCGACACCGAATGGGCCGCAGCTCACCTCGACGACCCGGCCGTCGTCTTCGCCGAGGTCGACGAGGACGTCAGCGCCTACGACAAGGGCCACATCAAAGGCGCAATCCGTCTCGACTGGACGAAGGACCTCCAAGACCCTATCCGTCGGGACTTCCTCGACAAGGAGGGCTTCGAGAAGCTCATGTCATCGAGAGGCGTGGCGAACGACCACACGGTTGTCCTCTACGGCGGCAACAACAACTGGTTCGCCGCCTACGCCTACTGGTACCTCAAGATCTACGGCCACGAGGACACCAAGCTCCTCGACGGCGGGCGCAAGCTCTGGGAACTGCAAAGTCGAGAGCTGGTGGTCGACGTGCCGCCGCGCAAGCCCACCCAGTACAAGGCGAAGGAGCCCCGCCGGGACATCCGGGCGTTTCGCGACCAGGTGGTGTCTGCCATCGAGAAGCTGAACCTCGTGGACGTGCGCAGCCCCGACGAGTTCACGGGTCGCCTCCTCGCCCCAGCTCACCTGCCCCAGGAGCAGGCACAGCGGGCCGGGCATGTGCCCAGCGCCAAGAACGTCCCCTGGTCGAAGGCAGCCCGAGAGGACGGTACGTTCAAGTCCGACGACGAGCTCCGCCATCTCTACACCGAGGCGGGACTGGACATCGCCAAGGAGACCATCGCGTACTGCCGCATCGGCGAGCGCTCCGCTCACACGTGGTTCGCCCTCCACGAACTGCTCGACCTGCCGAACGTGAGGAACTACGACGGCAGCTGGACCGAGTACGGATCGCTCGTCGGCGTTCCCGTCGAGAAGGGCGTCTGATGCCCTCCGGCTGCGGCGCCCCCGAGCAAGGACGCGACCTTCAAGGCGTGGACGTCACCAAGGAGACCGTGATCGAGGGGGCCGTGCACAGCCCCTCCGGACCGGCGGCGGGTGCGTACGTGCGCCTGCTCGACTCGGGCGGCGACTTCACGGCAGAGGTGGTCACGTCACCTGAGGGGCGGTTCCGCTTCTTCGCCCGCCCGGGCCCCTGGACGCTCCGGGCGCTCGCTCCCGGCGCCACTGGTGAAGCAAGCGTGAACGCGGTAGCGGGCCGGGTGACCGAAGTGCCGATCACTCTCGCCTGAGAGAGAATGGAGCAGTCCGGCCGCTCGACGGCGCATCCCTTGGCAGCCAGCCGAGTGCCATCTCGGATTGCGCGGCATGGGGATGCGCAGGAACAGAGTGGCCGAGTGACGCTCGGAGACGGCGCTCATGCTCGGCGCACGCCCGTGACGAGGGCACTGCACCGGTCGCGCCGTGTTCGGATGGACGTGGGCGACGATCGACTGCTTCATCCGGGCCGACCGGGCCTGTGGCCCTGGTGGGCGGCGCCGGACCCCGAGGCCGCCCGGGAGATGGTCGAACGCGCCTACGAGGGGGCCAAGGGCGCCGCCGGGGACCTGGGCAACCTCGTCCGGGGCATCCGCCCGTCCATCCTCGACGAGCGAGGCCTCGACGCCGCGCTCTCCGCGCTGGTCGCCAGCTGCCCCGTCCCCGTCTCCGTCCGGTTCGACCTTCCCCATCGGCCGGAGCCGACCTCCCAGCCGGTCGCCTACTTCGTCGTCCCCGGGGCGATCACCAGCCTTTCCAAGCACACTCGGGGGTCTTGGAGCGGGTTTGGTCGAAGAACGAATGGGGCTCTGCCAGGTAGCCGTCGCCGGTTCGATCCGGCCCTCACACCTGGTCCTTTTTGAGTGCTGAGGTGGGGGCAACGTCGGCGGCGTTCCTGGTCACGACGGCTGCGGTGGCGAGCGCCAGCACGGCGGTCACGAGGAGCAGCAGCGGGTAATTGACGAGGTGACCGGCCAGGGCGAGGAGGAACGGCAGAGAGAACCCGACGTAGGTGAGGGCGTAGTAACAGGCGGTCAGTGAGGCCAGACCGCCGGGTCGAGCGAGGGCCTGGACCTCGACGAGTCCTGCGACAAGGCAGGTCCCGTAGGCGGCGCCGAGGACCACGGCGCAGGGAAGGAGCAGCCAGATCTGCCCGACGAAGGCGGCCACGGCCGCCAGCCCGAGTCCGGCGCCCATCACTACGAGGCCGGCCGTGGCGGCCAGGTTCCGGGCGCCGTGGGCGTCGAGGCGGCGGGCGACGGGTTGGATGGCAACGCCCGAGAAGGCGGCGAGGGCGGTGACTGCGGCGGTGAGGGCGATTCCGTCGCCCGCCCGTTGGGCGCCGAGGATCTCGGGGAGGAAGGCGAAGGCCACCGCGGGCGCGGCGAAAACCCACGGGGCGAGCGGGGCCACGACTCGGCGGAAGCGGGGCAGGGCCACCTCGGGGACCACGATCCGTACCCGGCGCCGTTCACCAGCAGGCAGCGTCTCGGCCACGCCTGCCACGGCGAGCAGGGCGACGGCCATGACCACCAGGTGGGGCAAGTAGGCGGTCACCACCGGGTCGGGGGTCCATTGGGCGAGAAGGCCGGATGCGAGCGGTCCGGCGCCGAAACCCACGGTCATGGCGACCGCGGCCCGCCGCGCCGCCACGGGGGCGGTGGCGGAACCGAACGGGGGGAGCGAGATCTCCCGCAGCCAGGACGTGCCAGCCGAGAAGACCATGCCGCTCGCCACCCCGGCGAAGAAGCGGCCGACGAAGAGCAACGGCAGCTCGTGAGCGCCGAAGACCACGACCACCGTTGCCCCGAGCGACACGCCCGCCGCACCGATGACGACCGGGCGCCGGCCTCTGGCGTCCGACGCCATGCCGGCCACGAGCAGGCTCGGGACGAGGCCGGCGGCGTAGATGCCGAAGAGGCCGTCGAGGGTTCCGGTGGAAAGCCCGAGCGTCCGGGCGTAGACGAGGAGCATTGGGGTGAACTGGTTCGACCCCCAGCCGATGCCGGCCAGCGCTATTGCTACCGGAAGCCACGCCGCCCGCTTCGCCGGCTTCGGTCCCGTCAACGTAGTAGTACATTGTGTAGACATGACAATACAAAACTACGGGATTGTCGGGAGTGGCGGCAAGCAGATCGCGGCGTCGGTCGAGGCCGCCATCGCATCGGGCGCGCTCGGCCCGGGGGCGCGCCTGCCGCCGGTGCGCACCTTGGCCGCAGAGCTCGGCGTGAGCACGGCGACGGCCGCCACCGCCTACCGGATGCTTCGGGATCGCGGACTGCTCGAAGGCGAGGGTCGGGGTGGCACCAAGGTCCGCGCCGGGAGGCCGCGCTCGCTGCGGCGCTCGGCGCCAGCGATCGCGGACGGCGTCCGGAACCTCGCCGGTGGCAACCCCGACCCGGCGCTCCTCCCCGACCTCGGCCCGGCCCTCGCCTCGGCCGCAGCGCGTCTCGAGGGCGGCCGGTCACGGCTCTACGGGCATGGCGAAGGCAACCCCGAGCTCGTCGCCCACTTCGCTCGCGCCTTTGCCGAAGACGGGATCGCCACCGACCGGGTGCTGATCGTCGGCGGGGGCCTCGACGGCGTTGCCCGGGTCCTCGGCGCCCACCTTCGCCCCGGGGACCCCGTCGCCGTCGAGGATCCCTGCCACTGCGGGCTGCTCGACGTGCTCGATGTCTGTGACCTGCGGGTCGTTCCAGTGCCCGTCGACGACGAGGGGGTCCTCCCGGACCGCCTCGACATCGTGGCTGACCGGGTCCGTGCCGTCGTCCTCACCCCCCGCTTGCACAGCCCGACCGGTGCCACCGCCAGTCCCGAGCGCCGCGACGCGCTGGCCCAGGTCCTCACGGCCCGACCGGGGCTGCTCGTGGTCGAAGACGACCACTCTGCCCTCGTCGCCGACGCCTCGCTCCACGCCCTCGCGCAAGGCGCCGACCGGCCCCACTGGGCCGTCGTCCGCTCCACCTCGAAGGCCCTCGGGCCCGACCTGCGCCTCGGCGCCCTCGCCACCGACACCCTCACCGCCCGGCGCGTCGTGCACGCCCAGCAAGCCGCCTCGGGCTGGGTCTCCCATCTGCTCCAAAGCGTCGTGCTCGCCCTCTTCGACGACCCTGACCTGACCAGGCTGCTCGGTCGGGCACGGGACACCTACGCAACGCGTCGCAGGGCGCTGGTGGACGCCCTCGCCGCGCACGGCGTCGTTGCCACTGGCGCCAGCGGTCTCAATGCCTGGGTACCTGTCGACGACGAGGCAACCGTGGCCCAGAGCCTCCTCGCTCGAGGCTGGGCAGTTCGGGGCGGCAGCGCCTTTCGCATCGAAAGCCCTCCCGGGCTGCGCGTGACCACCGCCACTCTCCTCGCCAAAGAGGCCACCCGGCTCGCAGGGGACATCGCCGAGGCGCTAGTGGAGGGGCGTCCGGACCATGCCGCTTGAGAAGGCGCGTCGGACGAGGCGGCAGATGCAACCGAGCGACACGGGCCGGAACATCGTCGAGCGCATTGCTCCGCGCCAAACGAGCCACCGACCTGGTGGACCCATCAAGTCTGGCGCCGGCCATGAAAGCGATGACCCAGGACGCGGTTCCTCTTGGTCCTCGACTCAGCCTGCCTCCGCCATGACCACCTGTGGCTCGAGCTCACCCTTGCCCTCCGACTCGAGCGCCGGCTGGACCCCGTTGGTGCCGATGGCCCGCACCTCGGCCTCGGCCTCGGTCGGCGCGACGGCGGGGGCTCGACGGCTCCGCACGAACACCGCGATGAGCACCAGCGCCCCCATCGCGAACAGCGCGGCCAGGGCGAAGATGTCGTCCATGGCGTGGACGTACCCGGCGACCTGTAATGGTCCGGTGCGCCCGTGTCGGGTGAGGGTGCCGAAGACCGTGACCAGCACGGCGAGGCCGACGGCGGCACCGAGCTGCTGGGAGACGTTCACCAGGCCCGATGCCGCACCGGCGTCGCCGGGGGCGACATCGGCCAGCGATGCCGACGTGAGGCTCACGAACGAGATGCCGGATCCGGCCCCGATCAGGACGAGTGGGATGAGGAGCTGGAAGTAGGACGTGTCGGGACGCACCGTCGTCGCCAGCACCATGCTGAGCGCGGCGATCGCCACACCACCCAGCATGAGCACCTTCTCGGGGAGGACCTTCGTGAGCACCCTGCTCGTGAGCTGTGACGAGGCGAAAATGGCGAGCGGGATGGGGAGGAACGCGAGCCCGGCGCGGACCGGTGAGTAGTGCTGGACGTTCTGGAGGTACTCCGACAAGAAGAAGAACATGCCGTACATGCCGGCGTAGACGAGGCCTCTCGCCACGTTCGCCGTCGTCCTGGTGGCGTGGGCGAAGAGACGCAGGGGGAGGACGGGCTCGTCTGCATGGGACTCGTGGCGGACGAAGGCGGCGAGCATGACGGTGCCCACGGTGAACGCCGCAATGACGACCGGGCTGTGCCACCCGGCCCCTCCCGCCTCGACGAGCCCGAGGACGATGCCGCTCATGCCGGCCGTGGAGGACAGCGCGCCGAAGAGGTCGAGGCGTCCGTGGCGCGTCTCGGTCTCGCTGATCGCCACCTGGCCCACGAGCCACACCACGGCGCCGATCGGGACGTTCACGAACATGACCCAACGCCACGACACGAGCTCGGTTAGAAGGCCACCGGCCACGAGGCCGATGGCCGCCCCCGCCGCAGACACCGTCGTGTAGAGCGCGATCGCCCGGAGCCGGGCAGCACCCTCGGGGAACATCGTGGTGAGCAACGACAGCGCGCACGGCGCGGCGAGGGCGGCGCCGATCCCCTGGAGCGCCCGGGTGGCGAGGAGCATCGACGAGTCGACGGCGAGCCCGCCTGCGAGGGAGCTCACGGTGAAGAGGGCGATGCCGGCCAGGAACACCCGCCGGCGCCCGGCGAGATCGCCGGCGCGCGCCCCGAGCAGCAGCAGGCCGCCGAAGGTGAGGATGTAAGCGTTGATGACCCAGGAGAGGCTGGTGGTGGAGAACCCGAGGCTGGCCTGGATGTGGGGAAGGGCCACGTTCACGATGGTGGTATCGAGGACCACCATGAGCTGGGCCACGAGGATGACGATGAGGACCACGCTCGGGCGGCGGACCCGGCGAGCCCAGCTGGCGTGCTCGGGCTGTCGGGGGATTGCGATGAGAGGCATTGACGTCGACCTTTGCGCTGGTATCCTGGAACCGGACGGCTCCTCCGGTACCTAACCGGAGGAACTCTCCGGATAGTATGCGGAGGCACCCTCCGCTTGTCAAGTAGTTTGGTCGTATGATGGACAATTCGACGGTGACCAGGGAGCTTTCAGAGACGGCCGAGAAGGCCGAGGTGACGGGTGCCGCCGTCGCCTGCCGTGCCATGCGAGCCGACGCCCGCCGGAACTACGACAAGTTGGTGGCGGCGGCGCGCGAGGTGTTCGCCGCCGAGGGCGGCGAGGCGTCGATGGACGCGGTGGCGAAGAAGGCCGGCGTCGGGGTCGGCACCCTCTACCGGCACTTCTCCAAGCGCATCGACCTGGTGCAGGCCGTCTACCAAGACGACGTCGAAGAGCTCGTCCAGACGGCGCAACGGGCCGTCGCCGACCTAGAGCCGTGGCCGGCCGTAGAGGCCTTTCTCGAGGCGTTCGTCCGGTACGCCAGGAGCAAGCGGACGCTCCTCAACGAGCTGCGCGAGGCGTTCGACAAGGACCCGAGCCTCAAGTCCCGCCTACGCGAGCGCATCGAGGAGGCGACCCAGCTCGTTATCGGCCGGGCGCAGCGTGCCGGCGCAGTTCGCACCGACGTTGAGGCCGGGGACGTGATGCAGCTCCTCGGACCCATGTGCACCAGCCCGACGCTGACCGACGAGCAGAGCGTCCGGCTGCTGCCGATGATCTTGGACGGGTTGCGCGCCGGACAATCCGCCTGACCTCGCCAGGTGCGCGGCCAGCCCAGGACCCGGTCACGGCCTGCGAGGAGGAGTGGAGCCGCTCGACGAACAGGAGCCCGGTGGGCTCAGCCCGAGAACCTCGATCAGGACCGCTACTACCGCCAGGCGTGATCGCGGTAGAGCCGCCGACTGGGCACGACACTTTCCCCCGTACCCCGATGGTCAACGACCAGCGTGGCAGCCTGAGTGACGAAGGAGAGGATCAGCTGCAATCGGTGCCTCCTCGGCGACCGAGGACGGCCCCGTCGATAGTACGACCACGGGCCGGCGTTCCGGTGAGCCGCGGCGGATCGAGATCGTCTTCTGCCGCTTCGGCGACGACATCTGCCTGGGCGGGATCTCCCGGCCCAATCCCCGGGACTGGCTGGCCAACCCGGGTGAGCACCGTCGCGTCCTCGCCGCCTTCGTCGAAGAGCTCAACCGTCGCCCGGAAGCGGACAGCCCGTTGCCCGAGGACGTCCTCGACGAGTGGGTGGCGAGAAGCCCGCTCGCCATGGTTGGGTCTGCAGAGATCGACTGAGAAGCCGAGATCGGCGTCCCCGTCACGGACCGGACGGACCGTCACGGACCGGACGGACCGGACTCCTCGGGGGCCCCACAATCGGTAGGGCGCGATCGGTGGGAGGCTGCGCAGACCGCTTCGCGTGCACGACGCGCTCACCCTGCCAAGCGTCTCGTGACCGCCAGCCGCGCACAGGTGCGGGCTGCGTCAACGTGTCAACGTCGACGGGTCAGTTGAGTCGTGGTGATCGTCTTATCGTCTCCGAAGAGGTCCGGCTCGCTGACCCCAGTAGGTGTCTTCGTGGACTCAGGGGCCGACCCGTTCGCCGAGTTGCTCAAGGGCGAGCCCGTTCAGCCCGGTGGGCCCAGAGCCGGTCGGTGGTCATCACGCGGTGTCCTTGTCGTCGCACCGGTCCGGTGGGCTCGGGTCATCTGGTATGCTGCCCGCGGCCGGCATGATGTCGGCGTGACCCGTTCGAGCCGAAGGCCGAGTCGGTCCCTACTCTCGACTCGAACGGAGTTCGTCTCATCTCCACTTTTCTCGATCTCGGCGTTGGCGCGACCGTAGTGGAGCGCCTCAACGCTCTCAAGATCACCGACCCGCTCCCGATCCAGCGGGCGGCCCTTCCGCACGCGCTGGCGGGCCGGGACGTCTGTGGACAGGCGCCGACGGGCTCAGGCAAGACGCTCGCCTTCGCCATCCCGCTCGTCGCCGGCGCAAGCCCGCGCCCCGAGCCCCTTGCACCGACAGGGCTGGTCCTGGTCCCCACCCGGGAGCTGGCCGAGCAGGTCCACAGCGTCCTGTGCTCGCTCTTCGGGCCTCGAAAGGGCCGCGTCGCCGCCATCTACGGAGGTGTCGGTTACGGCCAGCAGCGCGCCGCCCTTCGACGTGGCGTCCAGGTCGTAGTTGCCTGTCCCGGCCGGCTCGAGGATCTGATTGCCCAGGGTGACGTGCGGCTCGACCGGGTCCGTCTCCTCGTCCTCGACGAGGCGGACCGGATGGTCGACATGGGCTTCCTCCGCCCGGTTCGCCGTATCGTCGACCAGACCGCTGCTGACCGCCAGGTCCTGCTTTTCTCCGCCACCATGGGACCCGAGGTCGAGGCCATCAGCCGCCGGTACCAGCACCAGCCGCATCGGTGCGTCGTCGAGGCCGACGCGCCGGGCCCCGGTTCGGTGACGCACCTCTTCTGGCGAACCGAACGGCCCGAGCGGGTGGCGGTCACGGCTCGCCTGGTCGTCCGTCATGGCCAAGCATTCGTGTTCTGCCGGACCAAGCGTGGAGCCGACCGGGTCGCACGACAGTTGCGGTCGGCCGGCGTCGCCGCCGCTGCCATGCACGGTGACCTGTCGCAAGCACAGCGGACTCGGGCCCTGGCATCGTTCTCGGCCGGCGACACGCACGCCCTGGTGGCCACCGACGTCGTCGCCCGTGGCATTCACGTCGAAGGGGTGCCGTGCGTCGTCCACTTCGACCCGGCCGACGGACCCGAGGCATACCTCCATCGATCCGGACGCACCGGACGCGCCGGCAACACCGGCACGGTCGTCTCGCTGGTGCCGGGGGAGTCTCCCGCAGAGGTGCGAGCGCTGCAGCGGGCGCTCGGCCTTGAGGCGACGACGGAGCTTCCCTTCTCCGACGACGGCCCCACCGGAATCCGCCCCGCTCGTGAGGCGGCCTCTCAACGGCGGTCCGAGCGCCCCCACCGGGCGCGGCAGTCTCCGGGCCACCCGACGGCGGGCACGCCCAATACGGCACGCCGCCGCCGCACCCGGCGGCCGGTGCGCTGACCACCGCCGATCCTTCCGACGACGGTGACGGGCATACAGACGGTGCAGCCGGCACGACGACGCTCGCCTCGCGTGCGGTCACGGCCTTCAGGAGAGTGTCCGACGGTCGGGGCGGTCCTCGTAGTACGCTCACCCCGGCTCGGTTCAGTTCACGCAGGCCGGGTATCCGACGATTCTCTCCGAGTGGTCGGCACATGTCGTGCGTGGCGCGAAAGGCTCTCGATGCAAAGTACTCGTTGCACCGGAGCATGGAGCGTCTCGCAGCCGCCGGGGCAATCGGCCGACGCCGGCTCTGCCGACGATGAGTCGATGGCCGGCGGGACTGGAGCTGGTCGCGCTGTGGCCGACTGCCGACTGCCGACCACCGGGCCGGACCGCTCAGTGATGGCCCTGCTGGCGGGGCAGGCTCGCGGCAGTGGCGTCGCCCTTCTCCAATTCCACCATCCCAACCCATCCAATCAACGGAAACAGAGGAAATGACCATGGCAACCGGAACTGTCAAGTTTTTCAACGCCCAGAAGGGCTTCGGGTTCATCACCCAGGCCGGTGGCGAGGGCGACGTCTTCGTCCACTATTCGAACATCGCCGGGACAGGCTTCAAGTCCCTCGAAGAAGGCCAGCAGGTCACGTTCGACGTGGTCGCCGGCCGGAAGGGTCCCGAGGCACAGAACGTCCGGCCGGTCTGACGGCGCCGCCTCGGTCACTCGTCCCCCACTCGGGATCGTCTCCGGTCCCCGGAACCGCCGGAGACGTCAGCAACTACCGGGTGCTCAGGGGAATGGTCGATGACGCCGGGTTGTTGGCGCGCCGACCGTGCTACTACAGCTTGAAGATCGGCTCGACCCTGGGCGCGTTCTTCGCGGCCTGGGTAGCCTTCGTCCTCGTCGGCGACTCCTGGGCGACCGTCGGGATCGCCGTGCTCCTCGCCGTCATGTCCAGCCAGGTCGTCTTCCTCGGGCACGACGCCGGCCACCGGCAGGTCTCGAGCTCGCCGCGGGTGAACAGGATGGTCGGCCTGCTCGTCGGGAACGTCCTCACGGGCCTGAGCTACGGATGGTGGGTCCCCAAGCACAACGCCCACCATGCGTACCCGAACCAAGTCGGTCGCGATCCGGACATGGGCGAGGGACTCGTCGCCTTCGTCGCGTCCTCGAGCCTGTCCTCAAGCGACAGCAGCGCGGTTCGTGCTCGGGCCCGGACCCAGCGCCGGATCGTGCTCCTCCTCCTGCTCCTTCAGGGTCTCGGGCTCCACGTGACCAGCGTCCGGTCAGCCTTCGAGCGCGCCAAGGATGGCAGGGCAGCCGACGGGCTGCTGCTGGCCGGCAACGCCGCCCTCTACCTCACGCTCGTCTTCTGGGTCCTTTCTCCCTTGAAGGCGATGGTGTTCATCACTGTTCACCAGTGCCTGTTCGGCTTCTACCTCGGCAGCACGTTCGCTCCGAACCATAAGGGCATGCCCGTCCTGGCGCGGGATGCCGATGTCTCGTTCCTCGAACGCCAGACTGTCACCGCACGCAATGTTCTCGGCGGCAGATGCATCACGTGGCTCTACGGCGGGCTCAACTACCAGATCGAGCATCACCTGTTCCCGAACATGCCGCGCGGGAACCTGGTGCGAGCTCAGGTAATCGTTGAAGCCTTTTGTGCGGAGCACGGCCTGACGTACCGCCAGGCCGGTTTGGCCGCCTCGTATCGTCAGGCGTTCTTCGGGCCGACCGGGCCGCTCGACGCCGGGTCCACCTGAAAGGCCGGTGAAGTCGTGGGCCGCCGGTGACGGCGTGGCCCTTGGTCCCCCCGGCCAGTCAGCCGGGATCGGGAGATCGTAAGCCGGGTTCTGCGTCAGCTCGCGCCCAGCGAGGGCCGGGCCTTCGTGTCGGCACTGGCCGAGCGCACTTCTCGCACTCGATGTTGTGGTCGCCGTCTCGATGAAGGTGGGCGCGCCTTGTTGGTGAGTTGAAGCTCGAGCCGGTCACCCCCACCACCGCCGGAGGCGCTCTCGTTCGCGTCCGGGCCGCGGAGCGGTCCCACCAGCGAGGGTCTCAGGGAGACGGCGGAGCTCCCGGCGGACGGTCACTGCCGCCCGGTCCGTCTGCTCCACCCGGTCGGGCGACCGGCGCCTCGCCGGGCCAATCAGCGCGCCGGAGACTGGCGACCACCTGGTCGTCGGAGACCTGGGCGAAATCGTCGTAGAACTGGCCGATGGCGAAGAACGGCTCGGGCGTCTCCACTGCCACCAGGTCGTCGGCTGCCGCCCCCAGGCGATCCGTCCAGCTCCGAGGGGCCACGGGCACGGCCAGGACCACTCTGGCCGCGCCCCGGGCCCGGACGGCCTGGCACGCCGCTCGAGCCGTCGACCCGGTGGCGATCCCGTCGTCGACCACCACGACCGTGCGGGCGGCCACCGGCAGCGGCTGCCGGTCACCTCGGTAGCGGCGAGCCCGGCGCTCCAGCTCGTCACGCTCTCTCAACTCGACCCTTGCCAGCTCGTCGCCGGTCACGCCGGCCGAGGCGAGGACCCCGGGGTCGAGGATCCGCACGCCACCCTCCCCGATGGCTCCCATGGCCAGCTCGGGCTGGGTGGGGACCCCCAGCTTGCGGACCAGCACGACGTCGAGTGGCGCCCCGAGATCCCGGGCGACGGCGGCAGCGACCGGGACGCCGCCCCGCGGCAGGCCGAGGACCACGGCCTCGGCACCCACCGGAACGGTCCCGAGGGAGCGGAGGCGGGCCGCCAACCGGCCTCCGGCTTCGAAACGGTCGGCGTACGGCATGTCGACCTCCTGCCCAGAGCTTCTCATTCGGTGGCGGCGGCTGCTGGTCCGGGTCGGTTACCCGGGCCACCGGTGCCGACCCGCCGGCCGGGGCCAGGTGGCGGCTCGGGCCGCCGTCACGGGTCGAGGCTCGCCTGTTCGAGGTCGAGCTCCCGCCGGACCTGCCGCATCACGGTGAAGCTGATCTCCCCATCGCGGTACAAGCGGCGGAGCACCTGGTGCTGACGCTCGATCAGCCGGTGACGGACCGCTGCCAAGGTGAGGCCGGTCGGGTCGGGGATGTCGTCGTCGAGCTGTGAGCGGAGGCGGTCGAGGCGCCGTTCATAGGCTTGACGGAGGGTGTCGGCCACGGCGTCGGGCACATGGTGGGTGGCGGACATCTCGTCCAGGCAGAGGAGCGCGCCCTCGATGCACCGCCGATCGGCCAGGGCGTGCTGGCGTTGCTCGACATCGCTTCCGACCAGCGACAGCTTCCGGAGAAGCCAGGTCAGCGAGGTCCCTTGACCGACCAGCGTGGCCACGACGACGCAGAAGGCGGCGAACACGACCAGGTTGCGCTCGGGGAACGGCCGACCCCGCACCACCGTCGGGATCGAAAGGGCGGCGGCGAGCGAGATGGCCCCCCGCAACCCGCACCACCCGAGTGCCACCCGATCCTGCCAGGGCACCTCACCCGTATCGAGGATCCGCTGCTCCGGGCGCCACCGAAGCGTCGGTACTGCCAGCCACCAGATCAACCGCACGACGACCACGGCCCCCACCGTGACCCCGGCCAGGAGCGCGCCGTGCCCGGGCCGGCCCGGGCTGAGCCCGTCGACGATGGACCGGAGCTGGAAGCCAACCAGCACGAAGAGCACCGACTCGAGGAGGAAGACGAGCACCTGCCAGAACTCCGCCACCCGGATCCGGCCGCCGGGACCGATGCCGTGGCTGCCCTGCTGCCCGAGCATCAGACCGGTCGTCAGCGTGGCCAGCACGCCTGAGAGCCCAAGGGCATCTGCCAGCAGGTAGGCGACGAACGGCACGAGAAGGGACACGACGATCTCCGAGGCCGTGTCCCGCATGGGCCGGCGCAGCCGCGTCGCCGCCCACCCGACGACGAGGCCGAACCCGACACCCCCGGCGACCAGCCTGACGAAGGTGACCAGACCCCCGCCGAGCCCGATGGGCGAGGACACGGCAGCCACCCCGAGCGTCAACAGGCTCAGGGCGATCCCGTCGTTGACGAGGCTCTCTCCCTCCAACACCGTGGTGAGGCCCGGGGGGGCGCCCAGGCGGCCGAGTACGGAGGTGGCGGCGACCGGATCGGTGGGCGCCACTACCGCTCCCAGGACGAACGCCCCGGCCCACCCGAGGGCCGGGACGGCGGCCCAGGCCGAACCGGCCACGGCGAAGGTGGTGGCCAGGACGAGACCGAACGCCCCGAGCCCGATGGGAAGGGCGTGGGCCCGCAGCTCGCGGGGCGAGGTGACCAGCCCGGCGTGGTAGATGAGCGGCGGGAGGAAGCCGAAGAAGACCACCTTCGGGTCCAGGTGGATCGCCGGGACCCCGGGCACGAAGGAGCCGGCGGCACCGGCCACCACCAGGAACACCGGGTAGGGGACGCCCGTCCGACGAGCCAGGGCGCGGCTGGCCACCACCACCACGGCCATGGCCAGTCCGACCCCGAGCAGCGACGAGGTCACCGGACCCCGGCGAGCGCCCCCCGCCGGCCGTCCAGCAGTCGCCACGGGCCCGGCGTCACGGCCCGGCCTGGGGGCCGCCGCCCTTCCCTGCACACCCGAGTTGCTATGCCCGCTGGGGGCGGCGGGTACCCTTCGGCCGTGCCCGCCGGTCCGCGCCCGCCGGCGCCCACCCGGCGTAGGGGGAACGGTCGGATGGGTAGGAATGTCGGGACGGGCCATACGATGCGGGCTCGGGCGCCCCGACCGGGGCGCCGATGATGGATCGGGCGCTCACGTGGCGCCATGGGGAGCGGCAGTGCCGCGGGGGTCTTGAGGACGATGACAGGCCGGGAGAGGCATCGCTCGCCAGCGATCTGGCGGTGCGCGAGCTGCGGGGCGCTGGTCCATCCCGCCGACGAGGGTTCACCTGCGGCTTGGTGCAGCCGCTGCGGTCGCGTGGTGCCGGCCGAGCGCGACGGTGGCGGTGGCGGCGAGGAGGAGGAGGCCGGCGGGCACGGCGGCGGCGGTCACGCTGGCGGGCATGAACGGGGCCGCGGCCGGGACGGGCACGCTCGGGACCGGCATGTCCGGCGACCCGGCACCGCCTGAACCGACAGCCGTGCCCATCGGCGGCCGGTCGGTGGCGACCGGGCCCTCCCGGCCGGCGGCGTCCGACCTGGCGGCAGCGGCACGCGAAGGGGCGGAGATCCCTGACGTCGTCCGGGCCGATCTCGACGTCCTCTTCTGCGGTATCAACCCCGGGCGGTGGTCGGGAGCCGTCGGGCATCATTTTGCCCACCCCGGCAACCGGTTCTGGAAGCTCCTCCACGCCGCCGGGTTCACCGGCGAAGTGCTGTCACCTTCCGACGAACGCGCCCTGCTCGACGCCGGCCTGGGCATCACCAACCTGGTCCGGAGGACGACGGCGACGGCGACCGAGCTCTCCGTCGAAGAGCTGCGCGCCGGCGCCGCCCGGCTGGCTGTCGCCGCCGCCCGCTGGCGCCCGCTGGCGATCGCCGTCCTCGGCCTCGGCGCCTACCGCATCGCCTTCGAACGTCCGGCGGCCGGCCCCGGGGAACAGCCCGACGGGTTGGGGTCCTCCGCCCTGTGGGTGCTGCCCAACCCGAGCGGCCTCCAAGCCAGCTACCGGTTCGACGAAATGGTCGACCTGCTCCGCCGGCTGCGCTCCGCTGCCCCCGGGCGCCGCGCCCCGGCCGGATGAGCCCCGGAGCGCTTGCTCCGGGCGCCGCCGCCTGGGCGCTGCATGGCGCGGGCGGACGCGGGGACCGCCACCCGACTGGCCGGCAGCGGGGGGTGGTCGTGGGCGGCCTCGCCAAGCCGGCCGGAAGGCGCCGTGGCCTCGGGGCGCTCCTGGTTGGCTTCTTCGGGGGCGGCGGGCTGATGTACCCGGGAAGAGGTGGGCACCGGCTGATCGACAGCCGTGTTCGGGGATCTCCGGGTCCGCCCCGGGGCGCTCGGGGTCAACCGCTCCCCGTTCGCCAATCGGGTCGCCAGAGCCGAGCCTGCCGGCCCGGTCGGGCCCCTGACGGCTCCCGTCGAGACCGCCACCGCCACGCCGACGCCACCGCCGACGCCGTCAGCGGTGGATCGGGCCGGAGACGGCCGGTGGGGTGAAGGTGCACGGCAGGTGCTTGATGCCGTTGACGAAGGAGGATCGCAGCCGATCGGGCTCGGCGGTGGCCCGGATGTCGGGGAGGCGGACCAGCAACTTCCGCCATATCACCGCCAGCTCCCGGCGGGCCAGGTGGGCGCCGAGGCAGAAGTGCGGGCCCGGAGCGCCGAACCCCACGTGCGGGTTCGGGGTTCGGCGGACGTCGAAGCGGAACGGATCGTCGAACGCGTCATCATCGCGGTTGGCCGAGTTGTAGAACAGGAGCACCTTCTCGCCCGGACGCAACGTCTGCCCTCCAAGCTCGGTGTCGGTGGCGACGGTGCGGCGCATCCAGGTGACCGGTGACGCCCACCGCACGATCTCCTCGACGGCGGTCGGCGTCGTCCCGGCCACGTCATCCAGCCAGGCGGCCCGCTGGTCTGGATACTGGGTCAGCGCCCACAGCCCGTGGGTGATGGCGGTCCGGGTCGTCTCGTTGCCGGCGACCACCAGGAGGATGAAGAAGGACGCCAGCTCGGCGTGGGTCAACGCCTCACCGTCCACGTTCGTCGTCACCAGGCCGGTCGTGAGGTCGTCGGCCGGGTGGACGAGACGTTCGTCGCCGATCTCGTGCATGAGGGTGGTCAGCTCCTCACCGGCCCGGAGAAAGGCGGCCACCGGGTCGGCACCCTCGGGAACGAGCTCCGGGTCCCCTTCGCTGAGGATGACGTTCGAGCATCGCAGCACGTCGTGGTACCGGGACTCGGGGATCCCCATCATCTCGCAGATGACCTGGAGTGGCAGGCGCGCCGCGATCTCGGTCACGAAATCACATTGGCCCAACGTGGCCACCCGATCGACGATCCGGGCCGCCACCTCCTCGATGTGGTCCTCGATGTCCCGGACCATCCGAGGGTTGAAGGCGGACGAGACGATCCGCCGCAAGCGGGCGTGCCGGGGGTCGTCGGTGCTGATCATCCCGCTGAAGTACTCAACCATCTCCGGCGGCATGTCGATCACGCTGACCGCGCCCGCCCCGGAGCGGTAGATCTCGGGGTGCCGGCTGGCCTCGGCGATGTCGGCGTAGCGGGTCACCGCCCAATACCCGGCACCCGGCGGCGGTGCCAGGGCCGACCGCTTCCGCAGGTCCATCTCGTCGAAATGCGCCATCGGGCGCTCCCGGCGCAGGGTGAGGAAGGCACCCTCCCGTTCCTCCCACGATCGGGCCCAGAATGTGAGGTCGGCCAGGTCGATCTCGTCGACGCTGAGCACCTCGTCCGGCCGCACCCGGTCAACCATACGGCGAGCGGCTGCGATCCACCTGGGCGGCGCCGGTCGGCCTCCGGCCCCGCGGACCGGCGTGCTGGCGGACGGCGGGTGCGGGCAGATCGTGGACCTCACCGATGCTGCCGTCGGCGTCCCGGGTGACATGGCGGCGCTGCTTGCGCTCGGCCCCGATGCCCTCGACGCGGCGGCGACGGCAGCGAGGAGCGGGGCCCGTCGCCGGGGGATCGACGAGGCCTGGCTGCTGGCGCCAGTGCCGGCGCCGCCAAAGATGCTGGCCACTGGGATGAACTACCGTGCTCACGCCGCCAAGATGGGCAGGTAGCCGCCGAGCCACCGGTAGTGGTTCAACAAGCAGCGCACGTGCGTCACCGGGCCCGGCTCGGCCGTCGTGGTCCCCACCGTTTCGGACGAGGTCGACTACGAGGGCGAGCTGGCGATGGTCGTCGGCCGCCGGGCGAAGTCGGTGCCGGCCGACCGCTGGCTGGACGTCGTGGCCGGTTTCACGGTGGTCAATGACGTCAGCGTCCGGGACTGGCAGGCATACTCCCCGACCTTCACCATGGGAAAGTCGTTCGATACCCACGGGCCCATGGGCCCGTGGGTGGTGACGCCCGAGGAGGTGGGTGACGCCGGCTCCCTGCGCCTCCGGACCTGGGTGAACGGGGATCTGCGCCAGGACGCCGTCACCGCCGACCTGATGTTCACCTTCGGCCAGATGATCGAGTACCTGACGACCGTCTTCCCCCTGGAGCCGGGCGATGTGCTGTGCACCGGGACCCCGGCCGGCGTCGGCCGTGGCCATCGACCGCCCCGGTGGCTGCGGCACGGCGACGTCGTCCGGGTCGAGATCGAGTCGATCGGCGTGCTCGAGAACCCGGTCGTGGCCGACCCGGCGCAGATCGGGGCGGTCACCGCACGGCCGACGGCCGGTCCACGGCAGAATAGAGGTGTCGGGGAGTGATTCCGGGGAACGACATGGACGGGCAGATGGACGAGCAGTTCGAGAGCGATGGTGGGACCGGTCCGGCCGCCCCGCTGGACGACGCCGAGCGCGAGGCACGCCTCGGCCAGCTCCGGGGGCTGATCGAGCTCATGCGGCCCGCTGTCCAGGCCGATGGCGGCGACCTGGTCCTGGTGAGGGCCGACGTCGAGACCGGGGTGATCGAGGTCCAGCTGCAAGGGGCGTGCAGCTCGTGCGCCATCAGCTCGGCGACCTTGCAGGGAGGGGTCGAGCGCATCCTGACCGACCGCCTTCCCTGGGTGCGCGAGGTGGTGGGGGGCCTCGACGACTCGATGGACGTGTACGAGAGCGTGAGCCTCGGCCGGGGAGGCTACGTCCCGGGGTACTGAGCCGCGGCGCCAGCGGACCGGGTTGCCGGCTCAGCCATCTCCCGGGGGCGCCGAGGTGTCGAAACCGGCGGGCATCTCGCTCGGCCTCCAGCCGAGGAGCTGCGCAGCCTGGGCGCAGGCGAAGCGATCGGTCATGCCGGCGACGTACCCGACCGCTGCCCGCTGCCGCTCGCCGTCACGGTCGAGGTCCGGCCGGTCGGGGAGCCGATCGGGATGGGCCACGTAGTGCTCGACCAGCGCCCGGAGCATCCGGTGGACCATGCCCGCCTGGGTCACCGACTCCGGACGAAGGTAGATCCGCTGGTAGCACCACTCCCGCAGGGCGGCCAGGGCGTCGGCCGGGTCGGCGCTCATGCCGACGGCCTGCCGGTCCTGGCTGGTGAGGACGACGTCGGTGACGAAGGTGTCGAGCTGGCGGGACCGCGACCGGCCCACCACCTCGAGCACCGCCCCCGGCAGGTCGTCGAGGTCGACGATGCCGGCCCGGGCTGCGTCCTCGGCGTCATGGGTGGCATAGGCCATCCGGTCGGCCAGGGAGCACACCTCCCCTTCGGGCGTCACCGGTGGCGGCCGCGACCAGCTGTGATTGCGGATGCCGTCGCTGACCTCCCGGGTCAGGTTGAGCGGGGCCAGGGTGATGTCGGCGCCCCAGGGGGCGTGGTCGAACCCCCCGGGAGCCAGCGGATCGAGGGCGTCCTCGCTGGCGTGCCCGAACGGGCCGTGGCCGCAGTCGTGCCCGAGGGCGATCGCCTCGGCCAGCGCCACGTTCAGCCGGAGGGCGGCGGCCAGGGAACGGGCGATCTGGGCCACCTCGAGGGCATGGGTCAAGCGGGTGCGCTGGTGGTCGGCGGGGAAGACGAACACCTGCGTCTTCCCGGCCAGCCGGCGGAACGCCGTGGCATGGAGGATCCGGTCCCGGTCGCGCTCGAAACAGGTGCGCCAGGGGTCGGGCTCCTCCGCTCGCCGCCGGTCGCCGGCACCGGCGGACCGCGTGGCCGCCGGGGCCAGGGCGTCGTGCTCCGCCGCCTCCCTGGCGGCGCGATCGAGGATCGACGTGGCGCCGAGGGGCGCCGTCGGGCCGGCATGGGCCTGGCGGAGCCCCACCACCTCGGACCGGTGGCCGGCCATGGTGCCCGCCCACCTCCGGGCCCGGGCCGACGAGACCTCCGCCCGCTCGCGCTGATCGCCGGAACCCGCCCCGGGCAGGGCGCTGCCGGCGCCCCGGTCGCCCGCCCCGTCGGCGCCCCGGTCGCCCGTCCCGTCCGCGTCCCGATCGTCCGCG
This sequence comes from Acidimicrobiales bacterium, assembly GCA_050743865.1. Taxonomy (GTDB): domain Bacteria; phylum Actinomycetota; class Acidimicrobiia; order Acidimicrobiales; family RAAP-2; genus DAHUZJ01. Next base: position 20,246 of record JBOGGE010000139.1, on the reverse strand, counting down.
CCTACCATGCCGCCCAGTCTGCCCGGTACCTGTATCGTCGGCGGTGCCGGGCATCGGGCGCCACCGGGGCGCCGGGCCGGCCGCACCGGCGGCGTCCCGCCCCACGATGCGTGCCATTGGGCGGGTGGTGGCAGCCGCCCCGGACCGAGGAGCGAGACACCAGGTGGACGTGCGGATCGGGATCGTCCAGACCCCCAAGGAGCTCGAGGTGGAGCTCGGCGACGACGCCGACCGTGACAAGCTCTTGGCGGACATCGAGCGGGCGCTCGGGGGTGACGAGGTGCTCTGGCTCACCGACCGCCGGGGACGGCGTGTCGGCGTGCCGGTGGCCAAGGTGGCCTACGTCGAGGTCGGGGCACCGGCCACCGACCGCCGGGTGGGCTTCGGCGCCCCTTGAACCCGGGGCTCCTCGACCTGCGCCTGGTGCTCGTCACCGGCAAGGGCGGGGTGGGCAAGACCACGGTGGCGGCGGCGCTGGCCCAGCTGGCCGCCCGCCGCGGCCAGCGGGTGCTGGCGTGCGAGGTCGACGCCAAGGGCGACCTGGCCGCACTCTTCGAGGCGGCCCCGACCGACTTCGCCGGCCGGCAGGTGGCCCCTGGCGTGTTCGCCATGTCGATGGACACCGAGGCGTCACTGCGGGAGTACCTGAAGCTGCACCTCCGCATCCCCATTGCCGGTCGCATCGGGCCGCTGGCCCGGGCGTTCGACTTCGTGGCCACCGCCGCACCAGGGGTGCGGGAGATCCTCACGGTCGGCAAGCTGTGCTACGAGGTCCGCGAGCGCCATTACGACCTCGTGGTGGTGGACGCTCCGGCCACGGGCCACATCATCGGTCAGTTGGCCGCCCCCCAGGCCATCAACGACCTCGTGAAGGTCGGCCTCATCCGTTCCCAGACCGACTGGATGCTCGACATCCTCTCCGATCCGGCCCGCACCGGCCTGGTGGCGGTGACCACCCCCGAGGAAATGCCCGTGGCCGAGACCCTGGAACTGGCCGAGCGGGTGGCCACCGAGACCACCGTGCGGCTGGCCGCGGTGGTCGTCAACCGGGTGCTCCCCGAGCTGTTCGGGGTGCACGAGGAAGAGGTGTTCGAGGAGCTCTGCGAGCCGCAGAACCTGCGAACCCTCTCTGATCACGTTGGTGGCGACGTGACGCCGGTGATGGAAGGAGCCCGCCTGGCGGTCACCATGCGGCGTACCCGGGCCGGCCATCTCGACCGGCTCCGGGCCGGGCTGCCGCCGTCGGTCCCGACCCTGTACCTGCCCTACCTGTTCACCCGGTCGCACGGGCTCCGGACGACCGCCCAGGTGGCCACGTCGCTGGCCGAGGAGCTGGGGCTGTGACCGGATCCGCGCCGCCGCCGGACCCGCGGGATCCGGCGCCGTCCCCCGACACCCGCCGCGGGTCGCTCGAGGGCCTGCTGGCGGCAAAGGAGATCGTCATCGCCTGCGGGCCGGGGGGCGTCGGCAAGACCACCACCGCCGCCGCTGCCGCCGCCACCGCCGCTTGCCACCTGGGAGGCCGGGTGCTCGTGCTCACCGTCGACCCGGCCCGGCGGCTGGCCGACGCGCTGGGGCTGCCGAAGGAGGGATTGGGCAACGGCGAGCGCCGAATCCCCGACGGCGTCTTCCGCCAGGCCGGCGCCACCCCGCGGGGAGAGCTGTGGGCGGCGATGCTCGACGCCAAGGAGAGCTGGGACGCCCTGGTGCGCCGCCATTCGCCCGATGCCGCCACCCGCCGGAGCATCCTGGCCAATCCGCTGTACCGGAACATCTCGGGACGCTTCGTCCAGAGCCACGACTACATCGCCATGGAGCGGCTTTACGAGATCCACGCCGAGGGCACCTACGACCTCATCGTGGTCGACACCCCGCCCACCCGCAATGCCCTCGACTTCCTCGATGCCCCTCAGCGGATGGCCGACTTCTTCTCCAGCCGGCTGCTCCGGTGGCTCATCGTGCCCTATCGCTCGCGCCTGATGAACCTGGCCTCACGGCCCTTCTACCAGGTCGCCGACCGCATCCTCGGTACCCAGTTCCTGGCCGACATCGCCGAATTCTTCATCCTGTTCCAGTCGATGTACGACGGTTTCGTCGAGCGGGCCGGGGCGGTGACCCGGCTCCTCGCCGACCGCCGGTGCACCTTCCTCGTGGTCTCGACCCTCGAGGCGGCGCCGGTGCGGGAGGCCGAGCATTTCGCTCGCGAGCTGGCCGACCGGGATCTGCACCTCGGTGCCGTGGTGCTCAACAAGGTGCTTCCCGCCACCTTCCGGGACCGAGCCGCCGAAAGGGTGGCGGCGGCGGTCCGCGACCATTCGGCCGAGCTGGCCGCGGCGCTGCCCACCGAGACGGACCACACCCGCCGGGTCCTGGAGGAGGTGGCGGAGAGCTTCCTCAACTTCGAGGTGGTCGCCCGCAGGGAGGCCGAGCAGCGGGCGGAGCTGGCCACCCGGCCCGACGTGCTGGCCACCGTCCCCTTCTTCGACGGGGACGTGGTGGACATGGAGGGCCTCCTGCGCCTCGGCGCCGCCATGTGGGGATAGCCGCCCTACGATGCTGCGAAGGCCATAATGCTCGACTACCACCTCCACCTCTGGCCCCACAGTGAGCCCGACACGCCCCTCGATCTCGGCGCGGTGGAGGCGTACTGCGAGCGGGCGACGGCTGCTGGGGTGGTGGAGATCGCCCTCACCGAGCACCTGTTCCGCTTCGTCCAGGCGGACCGCCTGTTGGGGGGGTTCTGGGACCGTTCGGTCGCCGATCCCGGGTTGGCGGCGTCGATGGGCAGGTATTGGTCGTTCCATGCGCGGGCCGACCTGGACACCTACGTCGAGACCGTGCTGGCCGCCAAGCGGGCCGGCCTCCCGGTGGTGCTCGGCCTGGAGATCGACTACTACCGGGGCCGGATGGGCGAGGTAGGCGAGCTGGTCGGCGGCTACCCGTTCGACGTGCTGCTCGGCTCGGTCCATTGGCTCGGTGCCTGGCGCTTCGACGACCTCGACGATCCGGTCTCGATGGCCGAGTGGCCGGCTCGCCGCGTCGACGACACCTGGACGGCGTACACCGAGGCGATGGAGGAGCTGGCGAGCAGCGGCTGCGCTGACGTGCTGGCTCACCCGGATCTGGTCAAGGTGGCCGGGCACGTCCCGGCCGGCCCCGCCGAATGGTGGGACCGGATCGCCGAGGCGGCGGCTCGCCACCGGCTGGCTGCCGAGCTCTCGTCGGCCGGGTGGCGCAAGCCGGTCGCCGAGCAGTACCCGGCGGAGCCGCTCCTGGTGCGCTTCGCCGCCCACGGTGTGCCGTTCACCACCGCGTCCGACGCCCACCACCTCGCCCGGGTGGCCGACCGGATCGACGACCTGCGCACGCTGCTGGCGTCGGTGGGCGTCGACCGTTTGCAGGGCTTCCGGCACCGGCAGGGGCACACGGTCCCGATCGAGCCACCGGCGCCGGACCCGGGTGCCCCCACCGCAAGCCGGGCACGTCCAGCTGGAATGGCGGGGTAAGTCGTGCCCAACCCGTCGGAGCTGGTCCTGGCGCGGACCGACCTCGGATCGGCCGAGATCGAGCACCTACAGCGGCTCCTCGGCTCATGGTCGGTGCTTGCCGATCTGTCCTTCTCCGATCTCCTGCTGGTGGTGGCGGCGGACGGGGCGCCGGACGGGGCGGCGGAGGGGGCGCCGGACGGGGCGGCGGAGGGGGCGCCGGACGATCCGGAGCTGGTGGTGATCGGTCAGATCCGGCCCAGCAATCGCCCCACCCTCATCGACCAGGACCTGGTGGGCCAGGCGGTGCGCCAGTCGTCGTGGTCACTGTCCACCGCCGCCCTGCGAAGCGGCGAGGTGGTCAGCGGGACGATCCATCATCCGATGATCGGCGAGTCTGTTCCGGTCGAGAACATCCCGGTCCGCTGCGGTGGGCGGGTGGTGGCGGTTGTGGTCCGGGTGTCGTCACCGCTGCCCCCGTCCCCGGTGCGCGGCCCGGCGAGCACGTTCGAAAAGTCTTACCTGGAGGTGTTCGAGCGTCTTGTGGCGATGGTGGTCGAGTCGGCCTTCCCCTTCCCCGAAGAGGACGTCGGCACTGAGGAGACCCCTCGGGTCGGGGACGGCTTCGTGGTGGTGGACGCCGAAGGCCGGGTGGAGTTCGCCTCGCCCAATGCCATGAACGCCTTCCACCGGATGGGTGTGTACTCGCCGCCCGACGGCAGCCGGTTCACCGATCTCGGGATCGAAGAGTCGGCGGTCGAGTGGGCCCTGGCCACCGGCCGCCCGGTGGTGGAGGAGGTCGAGCGGCGTCCCGACGTCATCGTGCTGGTGCACTGCATCCCGCTGCTGTCGGCCGGAACGGTCACCGGCGCCGTCATCCTGCTACGCGACGTGACCGATGTCCGGCGGCTCGACCGGCTCCTGCTGTCGAAGGACGCCGCCATCCGGGAGGTGCACCACCGCGTGAAGAACAACCTCCAGACCATCTCCTCCCTCCTGAGCCTCCAGGCGCGGCGGGTGGCGGTGGGGGAGGGGCGGGAGGCGCTCCGCGAGGCCGAACGCCGGGTGCGCTCCATTGCGCTGGTGCACGAGATCCTGTCCCGGGATCCCGGCGACCAGGTTCCGTTCGGAGAGATCGTCGGCTCCCTGGTGCAGATGGCACAGGACTCGGTCGTCTCGCCGGGCCCCGTCGACATCTCGGTGACCGGCGATCTGGGCGACGTGTCGGCGGACATCGCCACCCCACTGGCCGTGATCCTGGCCGAGCTCCTGCAGAACGCCGTGGAGCACGCCTTCGCTGTTCCACCAGGATCAGGGGACGGACCCGATGGCGAGGACGGCCGGCCCGGACGAGTGGTGGTGGGGCTCGATCACCGTGGCGACCGGTTGGCGGTGACGGTCGGCGACGACGGGATCGGGATGCCACCGGGCTTCGACATCGAGATGACCACGAGCCTCGGCCTCTCGATCGTGCGAGACCTGGTGCTGAGCCAGCTCGGGGGGTCCATCATGACGGGGGTGGCCGGTGGCGGGGGAACGAAAGTGATGATCGAGGTCCCGACCGGAGGCGCCGAGCGGTGACGCCCGTGGTCGGCGCCCCGGTCGCTCCGGCCACGCCGGACGGCACGGCCTTCGGACGGCCCGGCGGTCAGCTGGCCCGGCGGTCAGCTGGCCCGGCGGCGTGCGGCCAGCCAGGCCTTGCGGAGCTTGCGGCGCTCCTCCTCTGAGGTGCCGCCCCAGACGCCCGACTCCTGATTCGTCGCCAGGGCAAAGTCGAGGCACGGCTCCTGGGCCTCGCACGAGCGGCAGACCCGCTTGGCCGCGTCGATCTGCTCGACCGCCGGCCCGGTCGTCCCTACGGGGAAGAAGAGGTCCGGTTCGGTGTAGCGGCAGGCGGCCACGCGTCGCCAGTCCCCGGCGTCCCAGTCCACGGTGCGGTTCCAGATGAGCGCCATTTGCGAGGTCCTCCACCCGGTTGTGAAGATTTTCACATGCCCGGTCTGCAAAGGAGACGGGCGCGGAAAATGGAAATTGCAATAGGAATTATACGGTGGCATACGCAAATTGCAAGGAGCCCGTGCATGGCACCCGTACCCGCACCCGCCAGCCGGCCTGGGCCGATCCGGCGCCGCCAGTCCGGGGCCGGCCCCGGCGAGTCCTGCCCGGATGGCCGCGGCCCGGGCGACGGGGAGAAGATCGGGAGATGACGCTGGTGCTGGCCCACCGGGGCCACCGCGTCCGGGGTCCAGGCCCTGCGCCAGGGTGCGACAACACCGGCGGCCGGCGCGAGAACACCCTGGAGGCCTTCGCCGCGGCGCGAGCGGCCGGTGCCGACGGCGTCGAGCTCGACGTCCGCCGCAGCGCCGACGGCGCGCTGGTGGTGCACCACGACGCCGAGATACCCGGGGCCGGGCGGCTGGCAAACCTGCGCCGAGCCGAGCTCCCTGGCTATGTTCCCGTCCTCGCCGAGGCGCTGGCCGCCTGCGGTCCGATGCTGGTCGACGTCGAGCTGAAGCACGACCCGAAGGACGATCCCGGCCGGCTGCTGGCGGCGTCGGTCGCCTCCGCGCTGATGGAAGGCAAGGGGGGCGAGGGGATCCTCGTCTCCTCGTTCGACGCCGGGAGCCTCGACGTGGTGACCCGGCGTGCCCCGGACCTGCCCACCGGCCTGATCCTGCACTGGTCGACCGATCGTTGGCGGGGCCTGGAGCAGGCGGTGGCCCACGGGTGCTCGTCGGTCCACCCCTTCGTCACCCAGGTCGATCGCCCGTTCGTGGAGCAGGCCCACGAGCTGGGCCTCGAGGTCGGCCCCTGGACCGTCAACCGGCACGAGGACCTGGTGGAGATGGTGACGCTCGGCGTGGACGCCGTCGTCACCGACCGCCTCGTCGAGGCGCTCGCCGCCGTCAGGCAGGCGTCGAATGGCGGGACCGGCGCCCGGTAGTCGATGATCGGAGGATGAACGTCGTCGTCTGTGTCAAGCAGATCCCTGATCCGGCGGCCCCGGCGTCGTTGGACCCCACCACCCACACCCTGGACCGTTCCGGCAAGCTCATCATGGACGACTCCGACTCCTACGGGGTCGAGATGGCCCTCCAGCTCGCCGGCAACGTCGAGGGGAGCCGGGTGACCATCGTGTCGATGGCGCCCGGCGGCGAGACGTCCGGCCTCCGCACGGCGCTGGCCATGGGGGCGGCCGGAGCCATCCTGGTCAGCGACGACGCCCTGGCTGGGTCCGACGCCCTCGGGACGGCCAAGGTGCTGGCGGCGGCGATCGAGAGGGCCGAGCCCGACCTGGTGGTGGCGGCCACGGAGTCGACCGACGGCTACACCGGGACCGTTCCGGTGCAGGTGGCCGAGCTGCTCGGGTTCCCCTCGGTCACCTTCGCCAAGAGCGTCTCCACCGACGGCACCACGTTGAAGGTCGAGCGCCAGACCGAGGCCGGGTACGACGAGGTCGAGTGCCCGCTCCCGGCGGTGGTGACCGTCACCGCCGGGGTGGTCGAGCCGCGCTACCCGTCGTTCAAGGGCATCATGGCGGCCAAGTCCAAGCCGGTGGACGTCTTTTCCGTCGCCGACCTGGGCATCGTCGCCGCCGCGGTGGGTGCCGCCGGGGCCCGGCAGGAGATCACCGACGTGTCGGACGCCGAGGCCCGCTCGGCCGGTGAGGTCGTGGAGGACGAAGGTGACGGCGCCCAGCGCATTGTCGCCTTCCTCGAGCAGATCAAGGTGATCTAGATGGCGATCGACAAGATCCTGGTGGTGGCCGAGGTCACCGGTTCCGGCCCGACCCCGGTGACCCTGGAGCTGTTGACCGAGGCCCGCGCCGTGGCTTCGACGGTGGAGGCGGTGGCCTGGGGCGCCGGCACGGCGGAGATTGCCGCAACCCTCGGTCAGCACGGGGCGACCCGGCTGTACGACGTGGGCGATCTCGCCGGGGCGCTGCCCGGCGTGCCGGTGGCCGGCGCCATCGCCGACCTGGTGGCCGGCGGGGACGGGCCCGACGCCATCTTCGTCCCCGCCTCCTACGACGGGCGCGACATCGCCGGCCGGCTCTCGGCCAAGCTCGACCGGCCGCTCCTCACCAACATCGTCGACCTGAAGGCGAACGGCTCGCTGGCCAGCCAGCATCTGGCATTCGGCGGGACGCAGGTCGTCACGGCCGAATTTGTCGGGGAGGGGCCTGGGATCTTCGTGGTTCGCGCCAAGTCGTTCGCTGCCGAGCCGGCGGGCGGCCCGCCGGCCGAGGTCGTGCCGCTGCCGGCTCCCGAGGCCGGCGCCGCCGGCGGCGCCCGGATCGTCGAGCAGCACGCCGAGGAGCGGTCCGGTCCCAAGCTCGACGAGGCCCCGGTGGTGGTCTCCGGCGGCCGCGGCCTGGGAGGCGCCGACCACTACTCGCTCATAGAGGAGCTGGCGTCCCTGCTGCACGGGGCGCCCGGTGCCAGCCGCGCCATCGTCGACGCTGGTTGGGTGGCGTACTCCCACCAGGTCGGTCAGACCGGGAAGACGGTGAAGCCGACAGTGTACGTGGCCTGCGGGATCTCGGGGGCCACGCAGCATCTGGTCGGGATGAAGGGCTCCAAGAACATCGTGGCCATCAACAAGGACCGGGACGCCCCCATATTCTCGGTCGCCGATCTCGGGATCGTGGGCGACGTCCACAAGGTCCTGCCGGCGCTGATCGAGGCGCTGAAGAGCCGGGGCTGACCCCTTCCGGCCCGGGCCACGTCCTGGCCCGGCACCCCTCCCGGCCCGGGCCACGTCCCGGCCCGGCACCCCTCCCGGCCCGGCACCCCTCCCGGCCCGCCCATGGCCGTGGCTGAACCGGCGCCTCGAGGCGGCTTGTTTGGCGCGCTGACCCAGCGGAAACAAATTGATCGTCCTACGATATTTCGGGAAGATCAGAAAGGGGGACCGCCGTGGCGCTCCGCACCCTCCGCCGGCTCCGTGACATGGGCGTCGCGATCTTGAGGGCCCTGCGATCCGCCGGGAGCTGGTGCATCTACGGCTCGTGGGCGGGCGACCGGGACCCCGTGAGGTTCCCCGCCGACCACCCGAGCCGGCACGGGAGCCTCGGACCGGGGGACCCGCCGGGCGAGCCGGCCCGCCGGCGGCTCGCCGGGGCCGTCGACCGGTTGCTGCGCGGGCTCGGCGACACTCCCGGGCACGTGGCCGGGTCGCTCCATGCGGCGGGCGTTCGGGGGGTGCCGAACGATCCGGGTCATCAACCGGTAGGGCGCTACCTGGCAGCCGTGGTCGGGGCCGACCCGGACGTGTCGGCGGTCTCCGTCGACGGGGCCGCCGTGTCGGTCGCCATGGAGGTGCTCGGCCAGCCGGTCGTCACCGTGGCCCTGCCTCGACCGGTGCGCGACTTCACGGCCGCCTTCGACCGCGAGTGCTACCCGACGCTGGTGTCGGCCGAGAGCACAGGGTCCGACCGCTAGATCGCCGGCCAGCGGCGCCGGCCGGCCTCGCCGCCCAACCCTCGGCAGCGGCGCCGGCCGACCCCCGTCGACCCCGGACCGGCAGGTCGATCCGGCTACGGCCGTTACGTCCTCCTCCGCCCCGGGTAGCGCCAAGTGGTGGCCGAACGAGCACCGGAGCGGTCGGGGGCGGGCCGGCGGTCGATGAGCACCGAGCGCCTCGCACGGCTGCTGGCGGCCACGGCCGGCTACGTGGACGGCGTCGGCTACGTGGCCCTGCTCCGGCTCTTCACGGCCCACCAGTCGGGGAACAGCGCCGGTCTGGGCGTCGCCCTGAGTGGGGGCGACTGGACCACAGCCTGGCGGCGGGGCACCGCCATCGGCGCCTACGTGATGGGCGTCGCCCTCGGCACCTACCTGGTCGAGCGGTGCCGGCGGAGCCGTCCCCGATGGTCGGGCACGGTGGTGGCGATCGCCGAGCTGGCGGCGCTGGGCGTCGCCCTCGGCGTGGGTCAGGCGGCGGCCGTCGGGGGCACGATCACCTCGGCCAACAGCGGCCCCTACGCGGCGGCGGCGGCGGCCCTGGCCGGCGGCATGGGGCTCCAATCGGTCATCCTGCGGCGCGTCCACCGCCGCACGGTGCGGACCACCTTCGTGACCGGCATCCTGACCAATATGGCGGAGACCTTCGTGGTCGCCCTGTCCACCCGACGGTCACACCGCCGCCGTCTGCTGCGCTTCTCCGGGCTGCTCGGGTCCATCTGGCTGACGTACCTGGCCGGAGCGGTGGCCGGCGGAGCGGCCGAACGGGAGTGGTCGTTCGCCGCGCTGGTGGTGCCGATCGCCGCCATCGTGGTCGTGGCCGCCTGGCTCCGGTGGTCTGGCTACGAGCCCAGCCTTCCCAGCCGCGGGCTCACCGACCACTGACGTCACCGAACCCGTGGGCACCCCCCACCCCGCTCCGCTCACACCAGCGGCCACGGGTAGGGCCGCTCGTGCCCCGGGGCCGGAAGGGCACCGGCGGCCAGCAGCCGCCGCGCCCGGCCGAGGGTCGCCTCCTGCTCGGCGCCGTCGAGCAGCTCCTCCATCCCGGGAGGCAGCCCGCCGGCCAGCCGGCGGAGGTCGGCGGCGTCGTCGTCGGCGAGCGGCTCCCCGGCGAAGTCCCAGATGACGGTGCGGAGCTTGGGCTCGGGATGGAAGGCGAGCCCGTGGTCGATGGCCCACAGCGTCCCCTCGGCCAGGAGCACGTGGCCGCTCTTGCGGTCGGCGTTGTTGATCACCACGTCGAAGGCGGCGATCCGGCGCAGGAGGGGGTGCCAGGACACCTCCTGGCGCAGGGTGAAGTAGTGCGACTCGCCGTCCTCCGCCACCACCCGCTGGAGCGACCCGGTCCCGTAGGGGGCGTCCTCCCGCAGCACCGTCTCGGGCACCAGGCCCCACCCGAGGGCGTCGGACAGCGCACCGGCGGCCACCTCGCGCCGGTGGAGCCCGGGCGGGAAGTCCCACAGCGGGCGCTCGCCCCGGACGGGCTTGTAGACGGCCGGCACCGCGTGCTTCCCGAGGGTGCAGGTGACGAGCAGGGTGATGTTGGAGCTCCCGGCGATGCGGCCGTGGACGTCGATGTCCCCCCGTCGGAGGACCTCCGTCGGCGCGGGGGCCCCCGACGGCTCTGCTCCCCGTCGGTCCGGGCCCCAGGCGGCGCCGGCCCCGAGGGTCACGTCACCGGGGGGCGGTGCCCGTTGGTGCGAGGGCAGTCGTGGCCCGAGGGATCGAGCGGCAGCCCGCACAGGGGGCAGGGGGGTCGCCCGGCCTCGACCAGGGTGGTCGCCCGGATGGCGAAGGCGGCTGCCTGCTCCCGCGTCACCGCCAGCCGGGCCACGGTGCCCTCCTCGCCAGACTCCTCGACCACCACCACCAGCCGATCGGCGTCGTCGTCGTAGGAGACGCCGATCGTGCCCACCGCCCAGGCCGGCTCGGCGTCGAGGTCGAAGTCGAGGTCCTGGGGCAGGTGGCCGGGGCGCCCGAGCTCGCGGACGATGCGGGCCAGGTAGGCGGCGAGCACCGCCACCTGCTGCTTCTCGGCCTTGACGGTGACGCTGGTCGGGCCCTCGGCGAAGTGCAGGAGGAAGAGCCGCTGGCCGACCGGGCCGGTGGCGCCGACCGAGAACCGTTCGGGGTGCTGGAGGTCGAGGTCCCCGTTCACGGCGCCACCAGGTGGTCGACCGACACGTTGGCGCACAGCACCCGGGGCCCGGCGGGGCCGTAGGCCAGCGCCGACACCGAACAGGTCGACACCGTCAGGCGCTGGAGCAGGTCCAGTGGCACCCCGGCCGCCGTGGCCAGGACGGCCCGGATCGGGTCGGCGTGGGAGACGGCCACCACGCTCTGGCCGGGGTGGGCTGCCACCAGGCGCAGGACGGCGTCGGTGGCCCGGGCCGCCAGCTCGGCGAAGGACTCGCCGCCGGGGAACCGGAAGCCTCCCGGCCAGCGCTGCACGGTCGCCCATTCGGCGCGTCGCGCCGCCCGGGCCAGCGACATCCCGGTCCAGGTGCCGACGTCGCACTCGACGAGGCCCCGCTCGGTCCGCACCCGCAGGCCCAGGGCGCGGGCGATGGGCGCGGCCGTCTCCCGGGCCCGCTCGAGGGGCGACGCGTACACGGCCACCGGGGCACGGGGCAGGGCCGCCACCCGCTGGGCCACCCGCTCGGCCTGGTCGCGGCCCGCCCCGGAGAGGTGGAGGCCCGGCGCCCGTCCCGGCAGCACCTTGCCGGTGGTCGGGGTGCGTCCGTGCCGCACGAGGAGCACGGTGGTCTCCGGGGGGCGGCTGCGGCTGGCGTGGGCGCGTCGGGGAGGTGCGGGCACGGGTGACCATCGTAGGCTCTGCCCGATGACCGGCCCCCGCCGAGACGCCCCGGGCCCGGCCGGTCCCGCCCTGGCCGCCCTGGCCGGCGAGGTCGTGGCCTGCCGTCGGTGCCCCCGCCTGGTGGCGTGGCGCGAGCAGGTGGCGGCCGGCCGGCGTGCCGCCTTCTCCACCGAGGAGTACTGGGGCCGGCCGGTTCCCGGCTTCGGCGACCCGGACGCCCGGCTGGCCCTGGTGGGCCTGGCTCCCGCCGCCCACGGCGCCAACCGGACCGGGAGGATGTTCACCGGCGACCGGTCGGGCGAGTGGCTCTACCGGGCCCTGTGGCGCGCCGGCTACGCCGATCGACCGGCCAGCTCGGCCCGCGACGACGGCCTGGTGCTGCACCGGGCCTGGGTGACCTCGGCCGTCCGGTGCGCCCCGCCGGCCAACAAGCCGTCGACGTCCGAACGGGACCGGTGCCTCCCGTTCCTGGCCCGTGAGCTGGAGCTCCTCGGGCAGCTGCGGGTGGTCGTGGCGCTGGGCCGGTTCGCCTGCTCGGCGCTGGCCGGGCTCTACCACCTCCACCCTCGGCCCGCCTTCGGGCACCTGGCGGAGCACGCTCTTCCCGGCGGCAGGACCCTGCTCTGCTCGTACCACCCGAGCCAGCAGAACACCTTCACCGGGCGGCTGACCGAGCCGATGCTCGACGCCGTGCTCACCCGGGCCCGCCGGCTGGGGGCCTGACCGCCGGCTGGGGGCTGACTGCCGGCGGCCGGTTGCGTCAGGCCGGCGACGGTGCCGGGAGCCGGCCCGGCGGGGCGACGGCGGTCGCCGGCCACCGCCGCCGGCTCACCCGGCTGAGCTTGCGCATGAGGGCCACCGCCCCCGGGTCGTCGTCGGCCGGCCGTACCTCGACCGCCCCACCGTCCACCATGGCGCCGAACACGGCCCGGCCGCGTTCGGTGCGCACGATGGTGAGCGTCCAGTCGTTGTACGCCCCGATGCCGCCGGTGGCGATGTCGGCATGCTCGGCAGCGAAGTCCGGGCATGCCTTGCACCCCTCCCGGGTGAAGGCGTGGGCCTCCTTGAGCGGGACCTCGTGGTAGGTGCCGTCCCGCATCCAGAGCTGGAGGACACCTTTGATGTTCATCTTGGCGATGTCCTGGCGCCGGAGACCGTGGCGGGCCTCCAGCAGCTCGGGGAACATGGCGTCGTCGAACGTCTTCGAGCACATGAGGCCGATCGACAGGGTGAAGCGGCGGGCCACCTTCCCGGCCTTGCGGGCCGCCATCATCGGCGGGGCGGACGCCTGGCAGCCCATTCCGACCAGGGCGATCCGCTCGGCGCCCCCGGCGATGGCGTCGGCGTAGGCCAGGGGGTTGGCCGAGTACGTGTACCGGGAGCCGGCGGTGGCCAGCACGTCGGCACGGTTCCTGGCCACGGCCGGGACGGCCTTCCACGTGCTGCCGTCGCCTTCCAGGGCCGAGACGAGGGCGGCGTCGACCACGTCGTGCTCCAGGGCCCACACCAGGAGGGCCGAGACGAAGCCGCCGTCCTGCCCGGCCCCTTGGAGCTCGGGATCGGTGGCCCGGGCCAGCACGACGTCGGCGGCGATGCCCGACACCTCCTCCGGGTCGCGCTGGCGACCGAAGAGGTGGAGGTCGGTCTCGGCCTCCCATGTCCGAAAGCGCGGGCAGGCGCGGGTGCACAGGGTGCAGCCCCGGTCCCCGTGGGTGCAGCCTTCGGCTCCGCCTGTGGCCTCCACGTGGAACGGACGGTAGCGGCCGTCGGTGTCGTCGTAGCCCAGGACGTCGTAGGGGCAGACGACCACGCAGGCCGCGCACCCGGTGCACAGCCCGGAGGTGACCACCTCTTGGTAGAGGTGGGTCCAGTGCAGCTTCTCGGGAGGCACGGGATCACCCTACCGAGCCGCTCGGCCCGATGTCGGGTACCGTGCCGGCGTGCCGGAGCTGGTCGAGGTTGAGCGGTACCGCCTCCTGGCCGAGCGGGTGGTCGGGCGCCGTGTGGGCGAGGTGCGCGTGGTCGATCCCCACGTCTTGGGGGGGAAGGTCGACCCGTCCGAGCTGGCGGCCGCCCTGCGGGGCCGCCCGGTGACGGCGGCCCGGCGGCGGGGCAAGCTCCTGCTCCTCGACACCGGAGGGGTGCGTTCCGGTGCCCCCGGCGGCCCGACCCTCGGGTTGCGGTTCGGCATGACGGGCACCCTGGTGGTGGACGGCACCCCGGGGGTGGACCGGCTCCGCTCCGCCCCGGCCCCCGCCGCCGGGCGGTGGGAGCGTTTCCGGCTGGTCTTCGCCGGCCGGGGGAACGGGCAGCTCGTCCTGCACGATCCGCGCCGCCTCGGGCGGGTGGAGCTCGACCCCGACGAGGACGCCCTGGGCCCCGACGCCGCCACCGTGACCCTGGGAGGCCTGAGCGCCGCGCTGGGTGCCGCGCCGGGCGGGAGCGGGGGACCCCGGACGGCCCCCGTCAAGGCTCGCCTCTTGGACCAGGCCCGGCTGGCCGGGGTGGGCAACCTGATGGCCGACGAGGTGCTGTGGCGGGCCGGCCTGTCGCCGGAGCGCCCCGGGGGGTCGCTGACCGGCGCCGAGGTTCGCCGGCTCCACCGGCACCTGCGGGCCACCGTCGCCGCCCTCACCGCCGGCGGCGGCTCCCACACCGGCGACCTGGTGGGGGAGCGCCGGCCCGGCGGCCGGTGCCCGAGAGACGGCGCCCCCCTGGTGCGGGCCACGGTCGGCGGGCGGACCACCTGGTGGTGCCCCGCTCACAAGCGGTGACTCGGACGGCGCCGTCCCGTCGGAGGCCGCTCAGGCGGCGCCGAGCTCTTCCAGCACCTTGGCCGCGTGGCCGTCGGCCCGCACGTTGTACCAGGCCCGGTCGACGGCGCCCCCGGCGCCCACCAGGAACGTGGAGCGGATGGTGCCGACCGTCTTCCTGCCGTACATCGTCTTCTCCCCCCAGGCGCCGTAGGCGGCCATCACGTGGTGGTCGGGGTCGGAGAGGAGCGGGAACCGCAGGCCGTACTTCTGGCGGAACCGGGTGTGCTTGGCCGCCCCGTCCGGGGAGATCCCGACGACGGCGACGCCGGCCCGGTCGAAGGCGCTCAGGTTGTCGTTGAACTGGCACGCCTCCTTGGTGCAGCCGGGGGTGTCGTCGGCCGGGTAGAAGTAGACCACCAGCGGTGCTCCGGCGAAGTCGGCCAGCGACACCGCCCCCCCGTCCTGGTCCGGCAGGGTGAAGGCCGGGGCCCGGTCGCCTGCGTCCAACCTCGCCATCGGTCGCCCTCCTCCTCGTCGCTGCCACCGTGCCCCGCTGGCCGCGTCGGCCGGGCCCCGCCGGCTCCGTCGCCTCCGCCGGCGATTTGGCCGGTCGGCCCGTACCGAGCAAGGTACCCGCTCGCCGGGCCGTCGTGCGCCGGTGGGGACCCTGGGCCGCCCCCATGCGCCGGGTGTCGCGATCTCCCAGGTAGACTGGGCTACGGGCGCTACCGGCGTTCGGGCGGTCCCCTCTTCTTCCTTGTTCGTGGGTGTCGCCGGGCCCGAACGTTCCGAGAGGTCAGGATGACCATAGACACCTACGAGACCGTGCGGAGCTTCGACTCCCTCGGTGTCGACGACGCGCTGGTGAAGGCGCTCGCCGATCAAGGCATCGTCACCGCCTTCCCCATCCAGGCGCTGACCGTAGAGGACGGCCTGGCCGGGCGCGACGTGTGCGGCAAGGCCAAGACCGGCTCCGGCAAGACGCTTGCCTTCGGCCTGCCGCTGCTCCAGCGCACGGCGGCCACGGTGGCGTCCGCCGGCCCGGGGAAGGGACGGCCGGCCGCCCCGCTGGCACTGGTGCTGGTGCCGACGAGGGAGCTGGCGGTCCAGGTCCACGACGTGCTGGAGCCGCTGGGGGCGGTGCTGGATCTCCGCGTGGCCGCCGTCTACGGCGGCGCCGACGTCGACCGCCAGATCAACCTGCTGCGCAAGGGGGTCGAGGTGGTCATCGCCACCCCCGGCCGGCTGATCGACCTGGGCGACCGCGGGGAGCTGTCGGTGGCGGGGGTCGAGACGCTGGTCCTCGACGAGGCCGACCGCATGGCCGACATGGGCTTCATGCCGCAGGTGGAATGGGTGCTCCGCCGGCTCGAGCGGCGGCACCAGACGCTCCTCTTCTCAGCCACCCTCGACGGCGCCGTCGACCGGCTCGTTCAGCGGTACCTCACCGATCCGATCCACCACGAGGTGGCGTCGAGCACCAAGACGGTGGCGGCGATGGAGCACCGCTTCCTGCAGGTGCACCAGATGGACAAGGTGCGGGTGGCCGCCGCCATCTGCCGGGCCCAGACGAAGTCCCTCATGTTCGTCCGGACCAAGCGGGGCGCCGACCGCCTGGTCGAGCAACTGCACCGTGAGCACGTGCGAGCGGCCGCCATCCACGGCGACCTGCGGCAGACCAATCGAGAGAAGGCGCTGGCCGACTTCTCCTCGGGGAAGCTGCCGGTCCTGGTGGCGACGGACGTCGCCGCCCGAGGGTTGCACATCGAGGCCGTCGACGTGGTGGTGCACTTCGACCCGCCCGAGGACCACAAGGCGTACCTTCACCGCTCCGGGCGCACGGCCCGAGCCGGATCGACCGGAGTGGTCGCCAGCCTGCTCCTGTGGAACCAGGTGGTGGAGGCCGAGGTGGTCCAGCGCCGCCTCGGCCTGCGGATCCCGATCGTCGAGATCTTCTCGAACGACCCCCGCCTGGCGGACCTGGCGGCCTGGGAGCCCGAGGCGGCGGAGGGCATCCTCTGACCGACCGGTGGGCGCCGGGTGACGGGGTGGACCGGGTGCTCGTCGTCACCGCCCATCCCGACGACGTGGACTTCGGGGCGGCAGGAACGGTCGCCGCCTTCACCGCCGTCGGCGTCGACGTGGCCTACTGCGTGGTCACCGACGGCGAGGCTGGCGGCAATGACCGGTCGCTGCCGAGGGGGGACATGGCCACCCTCCGGCGGCGGGAGCAGGAGGCGGCTGCCGCCTGCGTCGGCGTCACCGACGTCACGTTCCTGGGCTACCCCGACGGCCGGCTGGTTCCCAGCCTGGAGCTCCGCCGTGACGTCACGAGGGTCGTGCGGCGCTTCCGGCCCCAGCGGGTGCTCGCCCCGTCGCCCCAGCGGGACTGGGGTCGGATCTTCGCCAGCCATCCCGACCACCTGGCGGCCGGGGAGGCCGCCGTCGCCGCCGTCTACCCCGACGCCCGCAACCCATTTGCCCATCCCGAGCTGCTGGAAGAGGGGCTCGAGCCATGGACCGTCGGTGAGCTGTGGCTGATGGCCTTCCCCGGCAGCACGGTGGTGGTCGAGACCACCGCCACCTTCGACGCCAAGCTGGCGGCCCTCCTCAGCCACCGCAGCCAGATCGGCGACCCGGCCGGCATGGGCGACCGGATCCGCCAGTGGGCACTGGCGACGGCCCGGGACGCCGGCCTCCCCGACGGGTCACTGGCCGAGGCCTTCCGGGCGATCACCACCGCCTGAAGCCACCTCGCCGTCCGCCCCCTGCCTGCTACGAGCGGGCGAGCTGGCGGAGCACGAAATTGAGGATCCCGCCGTGGCGGAAGTAGGCCGCTTCCATCGGGGTGTCGATCCGCAGCCGGGCCGTGAGCTCCACGGCGTCGCCGTCCCCGGCGGCCCTCACCGAGACTTCCTTCGGCGCCGCCCCGTCGTTCAAGGCGGACAGGCCGGTGACCGAGTAGGTCTCGTGGCCGGTCAGGCCCAGCGAGGCGGCCGAGTCGCCCGGTTGGAACTGGAGCGGCAGGATCCCCATGCCGACCAGGTTGGACCGGTGGATGCGCTCGTAGCTCTCGGCCAGGACTGCCCGCACCCCGAGGAGGAGGGTCCCCTTGGCCGCCCAGTCCCGGCTGGACCCCGATCCGTACTCCTTGCCGGCGATCACCACCAGCGGCACCGATTCGGCGGCGTAGCGCTCGGCCGCCTCGAAGATCGACAGTTGCTCCCCGTCGGGGAGGTGGAGGGTGACGCCGCCCTCGGTCCCCGGCGCCAGCAGGTTCTTGAGCCGGGGGTTGGCGAACGTGCCGCGGACCATGACCTCGTGGTTGCCCCGGCGGGCGCCGTAGGAGTTGAAGTCCCGGCGCTCGACGCCGTGCTCGGTCAGGTACCGGCCGGCCGGTGACGACGGCCGGATGGAGCCGGCCGGGGAGATGTGGTCGGTGGTGATGCTGTCGCCCAGCAGAGCCAGCACTCTTGCCCCCTCGATGTCGCCGACCGGTGCCGGCTCGTCTCCCATGTCGTCGAAGAAGGGCGGGCGGAGCACGTAGGTCGACCGGTCGTCCCAGGCGAACGTCTCCCCGCCGGTGACGCTCACCGACCGCCACAGCTCGTCGCCCTCGAACACGGAGGCGTAGCGCCGGCGGAACTCGTCGGAGGTGAGCGACGACCGGATGGTCTCGGCCACCTCCCGGCTGGACGGCCACAGGTCGGCCAGCATCACCGGGTTGCCTTCCTGGTCGTTCCCCAGCGGATCGGTCGAGAGGTCGATGTCCATGGTGCCGGCCAGGGCGTAGGCCACCACCAGGGGCGGCGATGCCAGGTAGTTCATGCGGGAGTCGGGGTGGATCCGGCCCTCGAAGTTGCGGTTGCCCGAGAGCACCGACACCACCGACAGGTCGTGCTCGGTCACGGCTTCCGACAGCGGCGGGAGGAGAGGCCCGGAGTTGCCGATGCAGGTGGTGCAGCCGAACCCGACGAGGTAGAAGCCCAGCTTCTCGAGCGGCTCGATCAGGCCGGCCCGCTCGAGGTAGTCCATGACGACCCGTGAGCCGGGGGCGAGCGACGTCTTCACCCACGGCTTGGTGGCCAGCCCCCGGGCCACCGCCCGCTGGGCCAGCAGGCCGGCCGCCACCATTACCTGGGGGTTCGAGGTGTTGGTGCAGCTGGTGATGGCGGCTATGACCACGTCGCCGTCGGTCAGGGTGCCGCCGTCGGCCGTCGCCCCCGAACGGGGCTCCCGGCCGAGAGCGGTGCGGAAGGCCCGTCCCGCCCCGGCCAGGTCCACCCGGTCCTGGGGCCGGGCCGGGCCGGCCAGGCTGGGCACGACGCTCGAGAGGTCGAGGTCCACCGTCTCGGTGTAAGCGACCTCGTCGCCGGCCCCGGGGCCACCGCTCGCCTCGTGCCACAGCCCCTGCTCCTTGGCGTAGGCCTCGACCAGGGCCAGGTGGTCCTCCTCCCGCCCGGTGAAGCGCAGGTAGTCGATGGTGGCCCGGTCGATCGGGAAGATGGTGCAGGTGGCACCGTACTCGGGGGACATGTTGCCGATGGTGGCCCGGTTCTCGACTGGGACGGCGGCGACGCCGGGCCCGTAGGCCTCGACGAACTTGCCGACCACCCCGTGGCGGCGGAGCAGCTCGGTGATCGTGAGCACGAGGTCGGTGGCGGTGGTGCCCTCGGGCAGCTCGCCGTGGAGATGGAGCCCCACCACCGGCGGGAGGAGCATCGACAGCGGCTGGCCCAGCATGGCCGCTTCGGCCTCGATGCCGCCCACCCCCCAGCCCAGGACGCCGAGCCCGTTCACCATCGTGGTGTGCGAGTCGGTCCCCACCAGGGTGTCGCAGTACGCCTGGCCCTCGGGGCTGGCGAACACCACCCGGGACAGGTACTCCAGGTTGACCTGGTGGCAGATCCCGGTTCCCGGTGGCACCACGTTGAACCGGTCGAACGACCCCTGCGCCCACCGCAGCAGCTGGTAGCGCTCGAGGTTGCGGTCGTACTCGATCCGCACGTTGTCGCCGAAGGCGCTGGAGGTCCCCGATCGCTCGGCGATGACCGAGTGGTCGATGACGAGCTCGACCGGCACCAGGGGGTCGATCCGGGCCGGATCGCCGCCCAGGTGGGCCAGAGCGTCGCGCATCGCCGCCAGGTCCACTACCGCCGGGACGCCGGTGAAGTCCTGCATCAGCACGCGCTCGGGGGTGAAGGAGATCTCGGCCGCCTTGGCCTGCTCGCCGCCCCAACCGGCCACCGCCTCCACGTCGGCCGCCGACACCCGGACGCCGTCCTCGTGCCGGAGCAGGTTCTCCAGGAGCACCTTGATGCTGTAGGGGAGCCGTTCGGCGCCGGTGACGGCGTCCAGCGCGAAGATCTCGAGTCGCCGGTCACCGACGGCGAGCGAGGTCCGGGCGTGGAAGGTGTCGGGGTGGGTCATGGTCCCATTCTGCCGCCCGGTGCCCCCCGCCCGTGCAACCGGCACCGGTACCGGCTCCGCCGGCCGCCCCCGGAGACCCGGGCCGCCCCAGGTGGCGGCGGTGCAACCGCCGATCCGCACCTGGTCGCATGACGTCTGTCAGTATCGAAGGGATGCGGAAGGTCGGTCTTCGGACGCCACCGGCGACCGGCGGCGGCCGGGCAGGTGTGCGGTCGCTGGCCCTGATGGCGGTGATCGGGGCCGCCGTCCCGGGCGTGGCCGTCGCCGCCGCACCGGCGCCGGGGGTGGC
>JBOGGE010000138.1:0-5982 GCA_050743865.1 Acidimicrobiales bacterium | reverse complement strand
GGCTGGGTCGGCGTGGGTGCGGCGGGCCGGGAGGGCTGGGCGGGCTGGGTCGGCGTGGGTGCGGCGGGCCGGGAGGGCCGGGCCGGAGACGGTGCGGAGGGCCGGATGCCCAGCTCGGCCAGCGAGGACGGATCGAGCGGCTTGGGAGCGCCGGTCAGCGGGTCGGCGCCGGACTGGGTCTTGGGGAAGGCGATCACTTCCCGGATGCTCTCCTCGCCGGCCAGGACGGCGACCAGGCGGTCGATGCCGAAGGCGAAACCGGCGTGGGGCGGCGCGCCGTAGCGGAACGCTCCCATGAGGAAGCCGAAGCGGGCCTCGGCCTCCTCGTCGGAGATGCCGAGGGCCGAGAACACCTTGGCCTGGATGTCGGCCCGGTGGATCCGGACGCTGCCCGAGCCCAGCTCCCACCCGTTGAGCACCAGGTCGTAGGCCTCCGACCGCACCGCCCCGGGCTCGGTGGCCATCAGGTCGACGTCGTCGGGGTGCGGCATGGTGAAGGGGTGGTGGGCGACGACGGGGTGGCCCGAGCCGTCGACCCCGTCGAACATCGGGAACTCGACCACCCAGGCGTACCGGTGCGGCCCCTCGCCGACCGGCCGGCCGGCCACCTCCTGGCGGATCTGGCCGAGGACCGAGCAGGCCGCCCGGTGCTCGTCGGCCACCGCCAGCACGAGGTCGCCGGGCACGGCGCCGGTGGACGCCAGGAGCCCGTCGCGCTCGCCGTCACCGAGGTACCGGGCCAGCGGCGAGTCGAGCCCCGGCCGCTCGCCCGGTCCCGGGGGCGTGACCCGGAACCACGCCAGGCCCCTGGCCCCCAGGGCCTTGGCCCGGTCCACCAGGGCGTCCAGCCGGGCCCGGCCGGTGGTGGCGCCGCCGGCCACCCGCAGCCCCTTCACGGACGGGGCGGCGAAGGCCCGGACCTCGGTGCCGGCGAAGGCGGTGGTCAGGTCGTCCAGCGGTGGTCCGGCCCGCAGGTCGGGCTTGTCGGTCCCGTACCGGTCGATCGCCTCGGCCCACGTCAGGCGCTCGATCGGCGGTGGACGCTCGCCGGTCGCCGCCTGGGCGGCGTCGAGGACCGCCTCCGACACGAACCCGAGGATGTCGTCGCGGGTCACGAACGACGCCTCCATGTCGAGCTGGGTGAACTCGAACTGCCGGTCGGCCCGCAGGTCCTCGTCGCGCAGGCACCGGGCGATCTGGTAGTAGCGGTCGACCCCGCCCACCATGAGCAGCTGCTTGGCCAGCTGGGGGCTCTGGGGGAGGACGTAGAACGACCCCTGGTGGAGCCGGCTGGGCACGGCAAACTCGCGGGCGCCCTCCGGCGTCGGGGCCCACAGGAGCGGCGTCTCCACCTCGCAGAAGCCCTGGCGGTCCATGGCCTGCCGGATGGCGGCGCACACCGTGGCCCGGAGCCGGAGGTTGCCCTGCATCCGGGGCCGGCGCAGGTCGACGTAACGGTGGCGCAGCCGCACCACCTCGTCGACCTCGACCCGGTCCTCGACCACGAAGGGCGGCGGCTCGGCCGTCGCCAGCACCTCGACGGTGCAGTCGCCCACCTCGACCCGGCCGGTGGCCAGGGCAGGGTTGTCCATGCCCTCGGGCCGGCGGCGGACGACGCCGGTCACGGCGATCACGTACTCGCTGCGGACGTCGACCGACCCGTCGACCACGCACTGGACGATCCCGCTGTGGTCGCGCAGGTCCACGAAGGCGAGGTGCTCTCCGTGCTGGCGCCGGCGGGCCACCCATCCGCACAGCCGCACCCGGAGCCCCACGTCGTCCGTCCCGATCTCGCCGCACAGCCCGGTGCGCATGGAGGTCGCCGAGCTCATGGCCCCTGCCGCCTCCGGGACCCGGGCACCGCCGCCGCCTCTGCCACCTCTGCCACCACCTCTGCCACCTCTGCCACCGGGGTCACCTCTGCTGCCGCCGCCACCTCTGCCACCACCTGCGCCGTCACATCTGCTCGGGGCACGCTGCGCTGCTCGCCCGCCCGGCGCAGCGGCCGGAAGGTCACCGTCCCCTCGGTGACCTCCCGCTCGCCCACCAGGAGCGCCACCGCCGCCCCCGACCGATCGGCCAACTTCATCTGCGCCTTCATCGACCGCCCGTCGAACGCCCGGTCGGCCCGCAGCCCGGCAGCCCGGAGCTCGGCCGTGAGGTCGCGGGCACCGTCCCCGCCGGCCACGTCGACCACGAAGGCAGCCGGTGGCGGCGGATCGGCCGGCAGCACCCCCTCGCCGTCGCAGGCCAGGAGCACCCGCTCGATGCCGATGCCGAAGCCGATGCCCGGCGTCGGCGGGCCACCGAGCATCTCGGCCAGGCCGTCGTACCGGCCACCGCCCCCGATGCCGTTCTGGGCGGCGTCGATCGCCGCCGAGGCGAACTCGAAGGTCGTCCGGGTGTAGTAGTCGAAGCCCCGTACCAGCCGATGGTCCACCTGGTGGGGGACGTCCAGCACGTCCAGCCCGGCCCGGACCCGGGCGAAATGGGCGGCGCAGGGCTCGCACAGGCGGTCCACCAGGTGGGGTGCCCCCTCGGTGGCCGCCCGGCACTCCGGCCGCTTGCAGTCGAGGATCCGCAGGGGGTTGGCATCGAGCCGGTCCCGGTGCTCGTCACACAGGTGCTGGCGTCGCGGCGCCAGGTACGCCCGCAGGGCCTCGACGTAGGCCGGGCGGCAGGCGCCGTCCCCCATGGAGCCGAGCTTGAGCCGGAACCGTTCGAGGCCGAGGGAGCGGAAGAAGGTGTCGGCCAGCCACACGACCTCGACGTCGAGGTCGGGGTCGGCCGGCCCAAGCGCCTCCACCCCGACCTGGTGGTGCTGGCGGTACCGGCCAGCCTGGGGGCGCTCGTGGCGGAAGGCCGGCGTCACGTACCAGGCCTTCCATGGCAGGGCCGGGCGGTGCTGCACGTAGGCGCGGACGACCGAGGCGGTGCCTTCGGGGCGGAGGGCCAGGATCCGGCCGTCCCGGTCGGCGAACTCGTACATCTCCTTCCCGACCACCTCGCTCCCCTCGCCGATCCCTCGGCGGAACACCGAGGCGTACTCAAAGAGCGGGCTCTGGACCAGGCCGTAGCCCGCTCGCTCGACCTGCTCGGCGAACCGGGTCACCGCCACCTGCCACCGCCACGACTCCGGCCACAGGACGTCACGGGTCCCGGTGGGGGCGCGCGGTGCCCCTTCCTCGTCGGCCACGGAGGGCTTACGCCTTCTTGCCCGGCACCAGACGGTAGGCGTCGAACACCCCGTCGAGGTGCTTGAGCGCCGCCACCAGCGACTGCAGATGGGTGGGGTCGGCCAGCTCGACGTCGAAGGCCATCCTGCTCACCCGGTCGGGGGTCGTCGCCGTGCGGGCCGCCACGATGTTGAGGTGGTGCTCGGAGACCAGCCGGCTGACGTCGGCCAGGAGGCGCGACCGGTCGAAGGCCAGCACCTCGACGGTGGCGAGGAACACACCCTCGACCCCACGGTCCCACTCCACCTCGATCAGGCGCTCCTCCGACCGCCGGGTGAGGGCCATGGCGTTCGAGCAGTCCGCCCGGTGGACCGAGACCCCGCGGGCCAGGGTCACGAACCCGACGATCTGGTCACCGGGAACGGGGGTGCAACACCGGGCCAGGTGGACCATCACGTCGTCGAGCCCCTCGACGTAGAGGCCGGGCACCGACCCCTTGGGGCCACGGTGGGGTCGACGGATGCCGTGGGTGACGGTGGTCGGGAGCTGCTCGGGCTCGCCGGTCCGGAGCTCGCGGGTCAGGCGCTGCACGATGGCCTGTGGTGAGACCTGATGCTCGCCGATCGAAGCCAGCAAGGCGTCGGTGTCGACCAGGTTCATCGAGGAGGCCACCTGGGCCAGCGCGTTCGACGCCATCACCTTGTGGAGCGGCATTCCCTCCCGGCGCAGCGCCTTGGCCAGCTCCTCCCGGCCGGTCTCGATGGCGTCCTCCCGCCGCTCCCGGCTGAACCACTGCCGGATCTTGTTGCGCGCCCGCGAGGACGCCACCATCTCGAGCCAGTCGCGCGACGGCCCGGCCGTCGGAGACTTCGAGGTGAAGATCTCGACCGTGTCGGCCGAGACCAGGCGGCTGTCCAGGGGGACCAGCCGCCCGTTCACCCGGGACCCGATGCAGCGGTGGCCCACCTCGGTGTGGATGGCGTAGGCGAAGTCGACCGACGTCGACCGGGCCGGCAGTGAGATGACCCGACCCTTGGGGGTGAACACGTAGACCTCGTCCTGCTCGAGGTCGAGCTTGAGCGCCTCCAGGAAGGCGACGGGGTCGGCCGTCTCCCGGTCCACGTCGGCGATCCGCTGCATCCATGCCATCTCCGAGGAGACGTCCTCTTTCTCCTTGTAGCCCCAGTGGGCGGCGATGCCGTACTCGGCCCGGCGGTGCATCTCGTGGGTGCGCACCTGCACCTCGATCGGCTTGCCGTCGAGGCCGATCACCGTGGTGTGGAGCGACTGGTAGAGATTGAATTTGGGAGTGTTGATGTAGTCCTTGAACCGACCCTGGACGGGCGCCCAGATGGCGTGGATGGCCCCCAGCGAGGCCCAGCAGTCCTTGTCCGAGGCGACGACGACCCGGAGCCCCACCAGGTCGTGGATGTCGTCGAACTCCTTGCCCCGCACCACCATCTTCTCGTAGATGCTCCACAGGTGCTTGGGGCGCCCGGTGACCTCGGCCTCGATCCCGGCCGCAGCAAGGCGCTCGCGCACGGCAACCAGCACCCGGGCCAGGTACTCCTCGCGCTGGGGGGCGCGCACCGCAACCATCTGCTCGATCTCGGCGTAGCGCCGGGGATGCAGCGTGGCGAAGGCCAGGTCCTCGAGCTGCCACCGCACCTGCTGGACCCCGAGCCGATGGGCCAAGGGGGCGTAGATGTCGAACGTCTCCTGCGCGGTGCGGCGCTGCTTCCACTCCGGCATGACGGCCAGGGTCCGCATGTTGTGCAGCCGGTCGGCCAGCTTGATCAGCAGCACCCGCCAATCGCTGGCCATGGCCAGCAGCATCTTGCGGATGGTGGCCGCCTGCTGCTGCTCCTTCGAATCGAATTGCAGGCGGTCCAGCTTGGTGACCCCGTCGACGACGGACGCCACCACCGGCCCCAGGGCGTCGGCGATGGCCTCGAGGCGGACGTCGGTGTCCTCGACGGCGTCGTGGAGGAGGGCGGCGGCAATCGTCGGAGCGTCCAGCCCCAGGTCGGCCACGATGCCGGCCACCGCCACCGGGTGCGTGATGTAAGGCTCCCCCGACTGGCGGAACTGCCCGGTGTGGGCGACGGCAGCCATCCCGGCCGCCTCCACGATCGACGAGGTGTCCTCACCCGGGCGGCGGGCGGCGAAGATGCGCAGCACCGGATCCAGCAGCTCGACGATGTCGTCGCCGCCATCACCGGTCCCTGGATCGAGGCCCGGGCCGGAGGGGCGCGCCGGGTCGGCGTTGGCGCCGTTCCCGGGGAACACTCCGACCAGGGATACCATCCTTCTACGCTACCTGACCCTTCCGCCGCTCCCGCGGACGGCCAGGCACGCGATGAGCTCGGCCAGGCACGCGCTGCGAGCCCGGCGGCCAGCTCACGGCGGGCCCCGGCGGCCGCTCAGGGCCGGGTCAGCGCCCGGTCAGCGGCGCTTTCGCCCCTTCCCGCCCTTGCCGGTCTTGCGGGCCCGCGGCGGCGGCCGGCGCGGGGCCGGTGCGCCTCCGTTCGCGCCCACCTGGCCGCTGCCACCCTTCTGGGGGCGTCCGGCGGCGCTCCCGCCCGCCTGGCCGCTCCCGGCGGCGGTCCCGGCGGCCTGGCCGTTCCCGGCGGCAGTCCCGGCCGCCCCGGCACTGGATCCTCTCGACCCGTCGGGCTCCGGGCTGGTCAGACCACCCCCCTGGGCACCCGGCGCGGTGCCCTGGCCAGCCTGGCGCGCACCCGACGCAGCAGGGGCGGGGGCGCCGGCACCTCGACCTCCGGCCGGCCGGGCCCCAGCCCGGCCC
>JBOGGE010000137.1:0-6454 GCA_050743865.1 Acidimicrobiales bacterium | reverse complement strand
GCCGCGTCCCCCGCTCCCGTTCCTCCCGCCGCGTCCCCCGCTCCCGTTCCTCCCGCCGACCAGGCAGCCGTCGCCGCCGCCGGCTCCGCTGCCCCGGCCGAGCCTTCACCGGCGTCCCCGGAGGCCTGACCGTGGCCGCGTTCGGCGCCAAGGACGTCCAAGCCCTCCGGCACCGGGCTGGCGTGGGGATGCTGGACGCCAAGCGGGCCCTCGAGGAGACCGGCGGCATCGAGGAAGCCCTGCGCTGGCTCCGGGAGAAGGGCCTCGTCAAGGCGTACGGTCGCGAGGATCGGGAGGCGTCCCAGGGTGCGGTGGCCGCTGTCCGTCAGGGATCCTCGGCGGCCATCGTCGAGTTGCGCTGCGAGACCGACTTCGTGGCCAAGGCACCCGAGTTCGTCCTGCTGGCCGACGAGCTGGCAGCCCTCGTTGCCGCCCGGGGAGAGGGGGCGGTGGCCGAGCGACAGGATGAGGTCGACCGGCTCCGGGTCTCCCTGCAGGAGAACATCGGTGTAGGCCAGGTGGTCCGGATGGAGGCGGGTCCGGGCCAGGTCCTCGATACCTATGTCCACCAGCAGGCGGGGCGGGGGGTCAACGCGGTGGCCGTGCTGATCGACGGTGGCTCCCAGGAGCTCGCGCACGACGTGGCGGTGCACATCGCCTTCGCCCGTCCGGTCTACCTGCGCCGGGAGGACGTCCCCGAAGCCGAGGCAGCGGCCGAACGGACGACGGTCGAGCAGATCAGCCGCAACGAGGGCAAGCCCGAGGCAGCGCTGGCCAAGATCATCGAAGGCCGGATGACGGGCTGGTTCAAGGAGCGCTGCCTCATGGAGCAGCCGTACGTCCGGGACGAGAAGCGGTCGATCGCCGACCTTCTCGGGGCGGCGACGGTGGTGCGGTTCGCCCAGGTGGTGATCGGCTCCTGATCCAGGCCCGGCGGATCGTCCTGAAGATGTCGGGCGAGGCGTTGGCCTCGTCGGCTTCCGACGAGACCATCGACTCCGGAGTGGTCGAACGTGTGGCGGGGGAGATCGCCAGCGTGCTGGGTGAACAGCAGCTCCAGCTGGCGGTCATGATCGGCGGGGGCAACATCTGGCGGGGCACGACCGGGGCCGGCGCCGGCATGGACCGGGCGACCTCGGACACCATGGGCATGCTGGGCACCGTCATCAACGCACTGGCCCTCCAGGACGCCCTCGAGCACCGGGGCCAACCGACCCGGGTGCTGACCGCGGTACAGATGGCCGAAGTCGCCGAGCCCTACATCCGCCGCCGGGCGATCCGGCACTTGGAGAAGGGGCGGGTGGTGATCTTCGCCGCCGGGATGGGCAACCCGTACTTCACCACGGACACCTCCGCCGCCCTGCGGGCGGCCGAGATCGAAGCCGACCTGGTGCTGAAGGGGACGCACGGAGGCGTCGACGGCATCTACAGCGCCGATCCGAAGCTCGACCCGTCGGCCACCCGGTTCGACGAGCTCTCGTTCATGGACGTGGTCTCGAAGGACCTCCGGGTCATGGACCTGACGGCGATCACCTTCTGCAAGGACAACGGGCTGCCCATCTTGGTGTTCGACCTGATGACCCCCGGGCACCTCCGCCGTGCGCTCAGCGGCGAGCAGATCGGTACGCTTGTCCGGTAATGGACGACGACCTCATCGCCGTGCTCGTGGAAGAGGCCCGCGAGAAGATGGCCCGGGCCGTCGACCACGTCCGGGGCGAGTTCGCCAACGTACGGACCGGCCGGGCGACGCCGGCCTTGGTCGAGCACCTCACGGTGGACTACTACGGCTCCCCGACGCCGCTCCGCCAGCTGGCCGGGTTCAGCGTGCCCGACGCCATGCTGCTGATCGTCTCGCCCTACGACAAGGGATCGCTCGGGGCCGTCGAGAAGGCCATCCAGAGCTCCGACCTCGGCATCAACCCGTCGAACGACGGCACCGTGATCCGGCTGGCTTTCCCACCCCTGACCGAGGAGCGCCGGAAGGAGCTGGTGAAGGTGGTCCGCCACAAGGGCGAGGAGGGCAGGGTGGCCATCCGCAACCTCCGCCGGACCACCCGGCACGAGCTCGAAGGGCTGGAGAAGGACGGGTCGATCTCCTCCGACGAGCTGGAGCGGGTGGAGAAGGAGATCGAGCGGACCACCCACCTGCAGGTGGCCGCAGTGGACCAGTTGCTGGCCCACAAGGAGCAGGAGCTCCTCGAAGTCTGAGATGGGCTCCTGACATGACCACGGGCGTCTGACATGGGCGAGGACCGCACAGCGCCACGGACCGGTCGAGTCCGGATCGTCGGCGCCGAGCCGGCCGGAGAGGTGGAGCCCCCGCCTCCCGGCGAGCCCGGCGACCCCGGCGCGCCGGAGGAGGCGCCGGGCCCCGGCGGGGACGGCGTTCCCGGGATGGCCCATTGGACCGAGGCGCCGACCGGCCAGGTTCCGGCGGTCCTGTCCGGCCCTGCTGGGCCCGAGGACGACCCGTGGGCGTCGCTGCCCGAGCCGACTTGGCGCGAGGAGCACACCGACTGGGCGGCCCACGAAGAGGTCTTCGATCCGTCGATGCTGGCTGCCGGCGACGCCGTGGGAGCTGACGAGGAGGACGACGAGCGCCGGCCGTGGAGCTTCGACCTCCCCGGTTCGCCGGAGCCGGTCGATCCGTTGGCCCAGACCATGGCGGTCCCGGTCGTGGCAGGCGGTGACCAGCCCGAGGAGGTCGGCGAACGCCCGCCGGCCGGCCCCGGCGACGCGGCGGGCGACCCGGACGACGTGCCGGTACCCAAGGCCGGGACCCGGGGCGGCGCCGGCGGCGCTCTCACGCCGTCCCACGCCGCAGCCGGCGACCCCTACGGCGACCTCTACGGCGACCTTGGCATCCTCGACACCGCCGGGACGCCCGCCGTGCCCGCCCCCGATTTGCCCGGCCCCGGCGACCTCGGCACCCCCGCCGTGGGGCCACCCGTGACCACGCCCGGCCCCGGCACCCCCGGCCCTGATTTGCCCGGCCCCGATTTTCCCGTCCCCGGAGCTCGGCGCGCCCCGTCCACCAAGCGGCGGGCGGCCGCCGGCGGGGGCCCGGCGAACAGTGCGGATCGAGCCGACGGCGGAGGCCGCAACCTCCCGCTGGCGGTGGCCAGCGGGCTGGTCGTCGGCGCCGTGGTCCTGGTGTGCTTCGCCTTCGGCTCGGTGAGCGCGGTGGCCGTCGCCACGGTGGTGATCGGCCTGGCCGCGGTCGAGGGCTTTGCCGCCTTCCGCAAGGCGGGGTACCACCCGGCCACCCTCCTCGGGCTGGCAGCGGTGGTGGGGGTGATGATCGCCGCCTATGACAAGGGCGAGGCGGCCGAGCCCCTGGTGCTCGTCCTCCTGGTGGCGGCCACCCTGGTGTGGCACCTGGCCAGGGTCGACCGGGCCGCCGACCCGGTGCGCTCCACCGTCGCCACCGTGTTCGTGTACTGCTGGGTCGGGGTGTTCGGCTCGTACGCCGCCCTGCTGCTCTCGCCGGCCAACTTCCCCCACCGGCACGGCATCGCCTACCTGCTGGGGGCGGTGATCACGGTCGTCGCCTACGACGTCGGCTCCCTGGCCGTCGGGCGGTGGATCGGGCACCGGCCGCTCACCCCGGTGAGCCCCAACAAGACGTGGGAGGGGCTCGTCGGCGGATCGGTGGCGGCCATCGTGGCCGCGGTGGTGATCCTCCACCTGATCCACCCGTGGACGATCGGCAAGGCGGCGGCCCTCGGCGTGGTGGTGCTGATCGTGAGCCCCCTCGGCGACCTGGCCGAGTCGCTGGTCAAGCGCCACGTCGGGCTGAAGGACATCGGCCGGGTGCTGCCGGGCCATGGCGGCCTGCTCGACCGCGTGGACGGGCTGCTGTTCGTGCTGCCGGCCACCTACTACCTGGTGAGGGCCTTCCACCTCGCGTGAATGGCAAGCTGGGGTCCCCGCCGCACCAGGGCGGGCGGCAGCCGCCGCGGCAGCCGCTGCCATCGAAGCCGGGACCGCCGGCACCGACGCGAGGAGCGCCATGAAGACCGTCAGCCTGGTGGGGTCCACGGGATCGATCGGCACCCAGGCGGTCGACGTCGTCGCCGCCTCGCCCGACCGCTTCCGGGTCGTGGCCCTGGCCGCGCAGCGCTCCGTGGATGTCCTGTGCGACCAGGCCACCCGGCTGCGGCCGGAGCTGGTGGCGGTGGGCGACCCGGAGCTGGTCCCCGAGGTGGCGGCCCGGGTGCCGGCCGGCACCGAGGTCATGTCGGGGCCCGAAGGGCTGGTGGCCGCCGCCGGCTCGGCCGAGGTGGTCGTCAATGGCGTGGTCGGCTTCGCCGGGCTGCCGGTCACCCTGGCCGCCCTGGAGGCCGGCCGCCGCCTGGCCCTGGCCAATAAGGAGTCCCTCATCGCCGGTGCCCCGGTGGTCCAGCGCGCCCGCGCCACTGCCGGCGCCGAGCTCGTCCCGGTCGATTCGGAGCACTGCGCCATCCACCAGTGCCTGGCGGCGGCGCCGGCCGGCGTGGCCCGGCTCTGGGTGACGGCCTCGGGCGGGCCGTTCCGGGGCCGGACCCGTGACCAGCTGGCGGCGGTTGCCGTCGAGGATGCCCTCGCCCATCCGACCTGGAGGATGGGCCGGAAGATCACCGTCGACTCGTCGACCCTCATGAACAAGGGCCTGGAGGTCATCGAGGCCCACGAGCTGTTCGGGATCCCCTACGACCGGATCGACGTGGTGGTCCATCCCCAGTCGGTCGTCCACTCGATGGTGGAGCTGGTCGACGGGGCCACCATCGCCCAGTTGTCGATGCCCGACATGCGCCTGCCCATCGGGTACGCCATGGGCTGGCCCGACCGGCTGGCTACCGCCTTCGGGGCCGTCGACTGGTCGGCGCCCCTGTCACTGGCCTTCGAGCCGCCGGACCGGGGTGTCTTCACCTGCCTGGGCCTGGCCTACCAGGCCGGGCGCCAGGGCGGCTCGGCACCGGCCTGGCTCAACGCCGCCAACGAGGTCGCGGTGGCGGCCTTCTTGGAGGGGCGTCTGGGCTGGCTGGGTATCGCCGAAGTGGTGGACGACACGCTCCAGGGCTGCGACGCCGGTCCTCTCCGCTCGGTGGACGACGTGCTCGAGGCCGACCGGCTGGCCCGGGCCCGGGCCGAGGCAGCGGTGGAGAGGAAGATGGCGGCGGCGTGATCCGGGTCGTGAGGGTGGCGGTCGTCCTGGCGGCCGTCGTCACCGCCTTCCTGGTCGCCGGCCTGTCGGACCTGCTGGTCTTCGTGGCCCTGATCTTCCTCTTCGTGGCCCTCCACGAGCTGGGGCACTTCGCCACCGCCAAGTGGAGCCACATGAAGGTCACCGAGTACTTCATCGGCTTCGGGCCCCGCCTGTGGTCGTTCCGCTGGGGCGAGACCGACTACGGGATAAAGCCGATCCCGGCCGGTGCCTACGTGAAGATCATCGGGATGACCAGCCTGGAGGAGGTCGACCCGGCCGACGAGCCGCGCACCTACCGCCAGCAGCCGTTCCACCGTCGGATCCTGGTGGCGGTGGCCGGCTCGGCCACGCACTACGTCATCGCCTTCGTGCTGGCATGGGTGGCGGTGGTGAGCTTCGGGGTCCCGTCGACCTCGGCGGTGCGGGTCGACGGTTTCGTGAAGTGGCCGGGGCACGCCAAGACGGCGGCCCAGACGGCGGGGCTCCGATCCGGCGACCGCATCCTGGCCGTCGACGGCCACAAGGTGACGACACCGACCACCCTGTCGGCGGACATCCAGGCGGCCGGTGGCCGGCCGGTCACCGTCGCCTTCGAGCGTGACGGCCGGCACCTGACCACGACGGTGTCCCCCAAGGCGGGCCGGACCTCGGGGGGGCTCGAGACCCTGGGCGCCGGGAACGGCGGCAAGCAAGAGTGGTTGGTCGGAGTCACGACCCAGGCGGTGACAGTGCTGACCGGTGAGGGACCGGTCCGGGCGGTGGGCACCTCCGTCATCGACGTGGGCCGGGTCACCTCGGCCACCGTCGTCGGGCTCGGGCACGTCTTCTCGGCCAACGGGCTCGACTCGTTCTTCACGCAGGTGACCAATCCCAAGCGGGCCCAACAAGCGGCCAGCCAGCCCCAGTCGGCCAATCGGGTGATGTCCCTGGTCGGCGCGGCCCGGGTGGCGACCCAGGCCGAGCAGCAGGGGATGCTGTACCTGATCGAGATCCTCATCGCCCTCAACATCGTCTTCGCCCTGCTCAACATGCTGCCGATGCTGCCGCTCGACGGCGGGCACGTGGTCATCGCCCTCTACGAGCGGATCCGGACCCGGCGTGGCCGGCCCTACTACCGGGCCGATGCCTCCAAGCTGCTCCCGGTGGCCTACGCCTTCATGGCGGCCCTGCTGGTGTTCGTCGGGTCGGCCGTGTTCCTCGACATCGCCCACCCGGCCGCCAACCCCTTCCACTGACCGCCGCCCCGCCGAGCCATCGCGCCGCCGC
>JBOGGE010000136.1:0-2013 GCA_050743865.1 Acidimicrobiales bacterium | reverse complement strand
GGCTCGAGGCGGCCTGGCCCCGCGCGGCTGGCTCGGCGGCCCCCAGGTACGCGGCGAGCGCCGATTTGAACAGGACCCCGGCACCGGCGCCGGCGAGTCCGCCGCCGATAAGGAACGCCGCTAGGTTGGCGTCCTGCATGGAGACGGCCACGACGATGAGCCCTACCGCCTGCCCGAGGATCCCGAGGAGCATCCTCGCGCGGTTGTCCAGCCCTCCGGTGGCTGTCTGGGCCGACGCGGCGGCACCGAAGGTGATGAACGGGACCACGCCGCCCAACAGCGGGCCGGGGTGATGCAAGGTGGCGCCGACGAACCCCGGAGCGAGGGACGTGAACAGACCGAACACCGCGAAGCCGACGAAGGCACCCGCTGCGGCCATGACCGCCGAGCCCCGCCGAGCCCTTCCAAGCCGCGCCGAGCCCTCCCAAGCCGCGCCGAGCCCCGAGGCCGTGGCCGTCCCCGCCTTCACACTGCCGCTCTGCCCGGGACCGCTGGGCCCGCTGTGCGGCGCCGCCGCCGGCGCCGGCTCCGGCATCCTCGGCGCCGGGGCCGACGCCGTGCTCTCGGCCATGGCCGGCTGGGTGGTCACCGGCGCCGACTGGCTGCTGGGCCAGATCGGGACGGTCATCTCGGCCACCACGACGGTCGACGTCGGGGCCCGCTGGTTCCGGGACCACTACGGCGTCATGGTGGCCGTCGCCATGGCGGCCGCCCTGCCCATGCTGCTCCTGAGCGCCATCCAGGCCGTCTACCGCCAGAGCCCGGCCGCCCTGGTCCGATCGGCCTTCGTCCACCTCCCGCTGGCCGCCCTGCTGACCGGCGTCGGGATCCAGCTGGTCAAGCTGGGACTGGCGGTCACCGACCAGCTGTGCGCCACGGTGTCGGCCGGGACCCCCGGCGGCATCGGACGCGCCCTCGGCGATCTCTCCAACGCCCTGGCCACCCAGGTGGCCGGGGGCAGCGGCGCGGCGCCCCTCTTCGTGGTGGCGCTGGGCGCGCTCCTCGTGGTGATGGGCGCCCTGGCCCTGTGGGCGGAGCTCCTCGTCCGGGCCTCCGCCGTCTACGTGGCCGTCCTCTTCCTGCCCCTGGCGCTGGCCAGCCTGGTATGGCCCGCCGTCTCCCACTGGTGCCGGCGCCTGGTCGACACGTTGGCCGCCCTGGTGCTGTCGAAGTTTGTCATCGTGGCCATCCTCTCGATGGCCGGCGACGCCATCGGGTCCGGCACCAAGGGTGGCTTCTCCGCCGTCCTGGCCGGCGCCGCCCTGCTGCTGCTGGCCGCCTTCGCCCCCTTCGCCCTGCTGCGCCTGGTCCCGGTGATCGAGGCCGGCGCCGTCCACCAGCTCGAGGGGGCCCGCCACCGGGTCCACCAGGCCGCCGCCGGGGTCCCCCGGTCGGCGGCGTCCCACGCCCTCCACAACGTGGCCGAGAGCCGCCGGCCGGGGCTCGCCACCGGGGAGCCGGGCTCCGGCGGCGGGTCGGACCCGCAGGCCGGCGGGGGCTCGGCGCTCGTGCCCGGGGAGCCAGCGTCGAACCAGGCCTACCGGGAGGTGCTGGAGGGCGGCGCCCCACCGCGGCCGCACCACGGCGCCGGCGACCTGCTCCCCGGCTCGACCACGCTGCCCCTCTACGGGGGCCTGGTCCCCGACGCCGGGGGAAGGGACGAGGTGCCTGCCGCCGCCGGTGGTGGTGGTGGTGGGGGTGGTGGGGGCGGTGGGGGCGGTGGTGGGGGCGGTGCCGCCCGGCGCACCGTCATCGATCACAACGAGGGTGGACCGACGCTGCGCTGGGAGCCGGCGGGACCGGCTGCCGCGGGACCGGGTGCTGGGGGACCGGCTGCTTCGGGACAGGCGGGGAACCGGGCCGGGCCCGGGACCCCGGGGCCGGGCGTCCCCGGCCTCGTGACAGGTGGGGATGCCGGCGGTCCGGGACCGGGAGGGAGCCGTGGCGGCTGAACGCCGGAGCTACCGCTTCGGTCCGCTCGAGCGGCGCGGGCTCATCGCCGGCTGGCGGGGT
>JBOGGE010000135.1:0-12161 GCA_050743865.1 Acidimicrobiales bacterium | reverse complement strand
CGCCAGGGCCGCCGGTACGGGCAGGGGCCGGCCGGCCGGCGCCGGTCGTTGTCCGGCCGGCGGGGTGGTGGTGGTGGTCGTGGTGGTCGTGGTGGTGGTGACCGGCGGCCCGGTGGTGCCCGTGGTGGACGTGGATCGGTGGGCCGTCGCCCGGCCGGCGCCGGCGCCGCACGACGCCAGCAGCAGGAGCGAGCCGGCCAGGGCGCCGAGGAGGACGAGCGGCCTGGTGCCGCGCCGGGCCGCTGACGGGTCCATCGGCGTCGAACACTATGGGACGGCTGGCGGCCCTCGGGGGCCGGCGCCCGCCGCGGCCCCCGGTGACCGTCCCTCCGGCGTCTCACCGCCACTGCCCCACCACTGACCCACCGTGGGATGGCCGTGGGATGGCCGGGTGGGATACCTCTCCGGTGCAAAATGGTGGTTGGAAACGGCCCCGGCCGGTGCCGGTGAAGGGTGACGGGCGGCGAGCGCACCTGCCCCGGAGCGTGGTCCTTGTGACGTCGCTGCTGATCGGGGCATCGAGCGCCCTGGTGCCGGTCCTGGCCGCCGCCCCCGTCGGAGCGGCGACCTCGGCCTGGACCGTGCAGCAGAGCTACCCGGCCGTCCCCGGGGCTTCGGGCATCGCCTGCCCGTCGACGAGCGTCTGCTACGCCGTCGGAGAGAACAGCTCCGGCAGCGGGGACGTGCTCGCCACCGTCGACGGCGGCACGACCTGGGTGACCCAGACGGTCCCGGCCGGGATCGGCATCCTCTCGGGCATCGCCTGCCCGTCGGCGACAGCCTGCTTCGCGGCCGGCACCGGTACCGCCAAGGAAGGCGTCGTCCTCAAGACGGCCGACTCAGGCGGGACTTGGTCCCCCCTGACGTTGCCGGCGGGAACCCCGGGGTTGGCCGGCGTCGCCTGCCCGTCGGCGACAGCCTGCTTCGCCGTCGGGGGCGGAGACGCCGGGACCGGCGCCATCCTGGCCACCATCGACGGCGGCACCACGTGGGTCTCCCAGTCGCCCCCGAGCGGCGAGGGTGGGTTCGCGGGCATTTCGTGCTCCTCCCCCGAGACGTGTGCCGCCGTGCTGAGCTACAACACGAAGGATCCGTCGATCTCCACGGCGGACGGGGGTACGACCTGGACGCCGTCGACGGTGCCGCAGGGCGTGTCCGTGCTGAGCGGCGTGTGGTGCGCGCCGACCTCGCCGACCTCGCACTGCGTCGCCGTCGGCTATGACGCGGCCGAGGGCATCGTGACCTCCACCGATGGTGGGGAGCACTGGACGGTCGCAACGTCTTCGGCCGGCGTCAGTGGCGAGAACGCGATCTCGTGCACCTCACCCTCCGACTGCGTGGCCGTCGGCAGCGACTCGTCGCACACGGGCCAGGTCGTCATCGCCACCACCGATGCCGGCACGACATGGACCGTGCAGGCGGTGCCGGCCGGGACGCCCCCCCTCAAGGCAGTGGCCTGTCCGGCGACCACAACATGCTTCGCCGCCGGCGATGCCGGCAACTTCTTCCCGGCCGACATCCTCCACAGCTCCGACGCCGGCGCGTCGTGGAGCGCCCAGACCGTGCCCTCGGGGACCCCGGTCCTGAGCGGCGTGGCCTGCCCGTCGACCACACGCTGCTACGCGGTGGGCGAGACGGCCACCGGCGGCGGGGAAGTGCTCGCCACCGCCGACGCCGGGTCCGGGGCCGGTGCCCAGTGGGCGGGACAGACCGTCCCGGCGGGCACGGACGCCCTGCGCAGCATCGCCTGCCCGCCGGCGACCACCACCTGCTTCGCCGTGGGCGGATCGACGACCGGCGGCGGTGGGGAGGTCCTCGCCACCACCGACTCGGGGACGACGTGGACCGGACAGACGGTGCCCGCGCTCACGAACCCGTTGAGCGGCATCGCCTGCCCGTCGGCGACAGCCTGCTTCGCCGTCGGTGGGACCACGGTCCTGGCCACCAAGAACGGCGGGACGACGTGGACCAACCAGTCCCTGCCTCTCGGGATCACCGTCGACGCCGTCACCTGCGGCCTGACCACCGACTGCCTTGCCGTCGGCTCCGACGGCTCTGGGAGCAGCGCCGTCGTCACCACCGACGACGGCACGACGTGGGTGACCCAGACGGTCCCGGCCGGCTCGCCCAGCACCCTCGATGCCGTCACCTGTGCTCCCGCCACACTTGCCGGCGCCGCTTGTTACGCCGGTGGGAGCGGCGGCATGCTGACGACGACCGATCCCCCCGGAGCATGGGCCCTCGATCCCGTCCCGGCGATCGCCGACGTCGAGGGGATCGCCTGCCTCCCGACCGCCACCTGCGTGGCGGTCGGGACGACCGTCCAGGCCGGTCAGGGGGCGGGCGCCATCGCCACCACGTCCGACGGCGCGACGTCGTGGGCCGGCGCCACCGCACCGCCCGGCGTCGGGGATCTCGCCGCCGTCTCGTGCCCGCCGGCAGGAGCCTGCGCCGCCGTCGGGCACGGGGTGGGCACGGTCGGTGCCCTCGTCCTGTCCGGTCCCGGCGCCGCCGCCCTGTCGGTGGCCACGACGACCCTCCCGCCGGGCACCCTGGGGGTCGCCTACTCGGCGCACGTGGTGGCCACCGGCGGTGTCGTCCCCTACACGTGGGCCATGGTGCCGGGCACCCTGCCCGCCGGCCTGTCGCTCGACCCGGCCAGCGGGGCGATCACCGGCACCCCCAGCGCCGCCGGGACCACGGCGTTCACCGTCACGGTGACCGACCACGCCGGCCAGAAGGCGACCGCCCACCTCCGGATCGAGGTGGCCCAGGCCGCCACCACCACCGGGGTCACCGCCCCGGCTGGCGCCACCGGCGCCACCCCCTTCGCCCTGTCGGCCACCGTGACCTCGGGGGCCGGGACCCCGACCGGCCAAGTGACGTTCGAGACCGGGTCGACGCTGCTGTGCACGGCGACCCTCGCCTCGGGCTCCGGTTCGTGCCCGGCGATGCTCTCGACGGCCGGCACCTACCCGGTGACGGCCACCTACCCCGGCGCGGCGAACTACGCCGCCTCGTCGGGATCGGCCAGCGTGGCCGTGAAGGTCCCCGCCCCGCCGGCCCCGTCGGGGACCACCGGCTCCAGCGCCGCCGCCGGTTCGTCCGACGCCGGCACCGTCCATGCCGCCCAGGGCAACGTCGCCGCCACCGCCGACGGCCCGGGCTCGCTGACCGTGGCCACCTACCGTTCGGACCCGACCGGTCCGGCGGTGAGCGACGGGACGGGCGCCTTCTACGACGTGGCGGTGGCGACGGGCTCGGCCTTCTCCTCGCTCACCATCAGGATCTGTGACCCCGGCACCGGCCGCTCGCTCGAGTGGTGGAGCGGCACGGCCTGGGCAGCCTTCTCGGACCAGTCGGCGGCCGACGGCTGCCTGGAGGCCACCGTGACCGGGTCCACGTCGCCCACGCTCACCCAGCTGACCGGGACCGTGGTCGCCGTCAGCACCAGGTCGGCACCGGGGTCGACCTCGGGCTACGACCTGGTCGGCTCGGACGGCGGGGTCTTCGTGTTCCCGACCGGCCAGCCGTCCGGCTACTACGGCTCCCTCCCCGGCCTGGGCATCCACGTCGGCGACATCGTGGGGATCGTGCCGTCCGCGGACGACCGGGGCTACTTCCTGGTCGGCTCGGACGGCGGGGTGTTCAGCTTCGGGGACACGACCTTCGAGGGCTCGCTGCCCGGCCTGGGCATCCATGTCGACGACATCGCCGGCATCGTGCCCACCACCGACGCCAGGGGCTACTTCCTGGTCGGCCGGGACGGCGGGGTCTTCGCCTTCGGCGACGCCCGGTACCTGGGCTCTCTCCCGGCGCTGGGCGTCCACGTCTCCGACGTCGTCGGCATCGCCGCCACCTCCGACGACGGCGGCTATTGGCTGGTCGGTGCCGATGGCGCGGTCTTCAGCTTCGGCGACGCCACCTACCACGGCAACGCCGCCGGCTCGCCTTGCCCGGTCACCGGGATCGCCGCCAGCCCGTCGGGCCGGGGCTACTGGATCGTGACGGCCGACGGCGGCGTCCAGGCCTTCGGTGACGCCCGGTACCTGGGCTCTCTCCCGGCCCTGGGGATCACCCCCAACCGCCCGGTTGTCGCCCTGGTGCCCACGGTCGACGAGGGCGGGTACTGGCTGATCGGGGCCGACGGCGGGGTCTTCAGCTTCGGCGACGCCACCACCATCGGCTCGCTGCCCGGCCTGGGGCTGAACGTGTCCGACGTGGTGGGGGCGGTCCCGACGATCCCCGGGTGAGCCCGAGGCCGGGGTGACACGGCTCGGAAGTCACGGCGTGGAATTGGCACCGTCGAGAACGGCCAGACCGTGGCCGACTGGGTGGACAGGTTCGCACCGGCCATCGACCGCCATTACACGAACGACGCCTGGCCGGAGACCATCGTCTGCGCCGATATCCGCCAGATGTT
The DNA here is from genome assembly GCA_050743865.1 of Acidimicrobiales bacterium. GTDB lineage: Bacteria > Actinomycetota > Acidimicrobiia > Acidimicrobiales > RAAP-2 > DAHUZJ01. The sequence goes on along the minus strand of JBOGGE010000135.1, from coordinate 7,738 downwards.
CGAGCGCCGGCGGTGGACGTTCCGCAATCTCGTGCGTATGAACCACCTCCTCATGCTCGTCCGGCTCCACATCGACGGCCAGGGCAATGCCAACGACTGGACCCAGGTCATCGAAGAGGACCTCGCCCAGGCATGGCGCCAGAGCCCGTCAAGATCCGACGGCACCCTCGACTTCCGCCGCTCCCGGACGAAAGCACGAAGGCTGGCCGATCCCACCGCCTTCCATCCTGATGGCAGCGGCCTCTACTCGCGGCGCGAGCACGCGGTGGCTCTTCGGGTGTAGCCATGAACGAGAGCACTCCGCCGAAAGGCGGGAGTGCTTTCACTGCGGCGGGTGTCGGGACTACCCGGTGGCGGCCAGCGGCAGGGACTGCCTCGCCTCGGCGCCGCTGATCTGGCGGAAGTGCACCTGACCGTCGTCATCAACTGCGACAATGCGCACCCATGACCACGAACGGGAGGTCCCTGCCCGCAGGACGGCACCGGGCTTCACGGCATCTGGGTCTACTGCCTTCGAGAGCAGTGCCCAGTTCAACCCTGTGTCGTCCTCGTTGTTCAGGTCTGCTCTGAGGTCGAGCTCCACGTCAGGCATCCCCTTCCGGCGTGTTGTAGTGGGTGTTCACGATGAGGCGATGTGAGCACCCCCGCATGTGGACCACCAACTGCGCCTTGTTCTCGTGGACTACATCGTGGTGAGGAGATTCCCCGGTGTCCCACAGCTCAAGGCCGCTCCGGTGGAGGTCACCGACGGTGAAGATGGCCAACCACTGGTGCCTGGTCATCTTGGTGGCAGCAATCGTGTCGAGCACGGCGCCGTTCACCTCGGCAAAGACCGAGACTCCGTAGTAGCCGTAGACGTCAAAGTTCTCGTCGGCCGATTCGTCCAGCTCATCTGGGTCCAGCGCGTCGCCTCGTATGACCAGTGCTGCATCGGGCGGCAGTAGCTCCCCGCGTCGCCTTCGTGGCGGCCCGTCCCGAGCTCCCGCCGGGCGCCGGCAAGGGCCTGGGGCCCCTGACCGAGCGCGAGGTGCTGGCGCCGGTGGCCGCCGGCCTTTCCAACGACGAGATCGCCGGCAAGCTGTACCTGCGCCCGCTCACGCCGGAGACGCACGTGAGCCGCATCCTGACCAAGCTGGGCGCAGGGGCCCGGGCGCAGCTCGTCGTCCCGGCCTACGAGAGCGGCCTGGTCGTCCCCGGGACCGGGAGCGCCGACCGATCGCCCGGCCACTAGGTCGGCCGGTGCCGTCCAGCCGCCCGACCAGCCGTCCGACCAGCCGCCCGACCACGTTCCCAGCCGGGTGCCGGGAACTGCCGTGGAGGCGACGCGTCCCGGGGACGGTGCGGCGGCGGCCAGCGAGCGGGAGACGGAAGTGAACGGTTCGAGGAGCTGCGCGGCCAGCAGCCGCAGAGGACGGTAGCCCACGCCGCCCTGCTCCACCTCGAGCGGCCGGCCGGGCAGGCCCGTGCGGCAGGGCGACCCCACCCCGGCCGGGAACAGGGCACGCCGGGCCATGACGTCCCACACCGAGAGGACGATGCCGAGGTTGATCCCCTGCGGGCCTTCGATCCGGTGGTGCAGGCGGTGGTAGGCGGGACTGACGAAGATCTTTCCCAAGGGACCGAAGGACCATCGGACGTTGGCGTGCGGCAAGGCGCCGAGGACGAGGTAGCCGGTGATGAACGCCGGCGTCATGGGGTGGTAGCCGGTCAGGACCACCACCGGCAGGGTGGCGGCGAAGGTGCTGGCCGTGTGGACCAGCGGATGGACCCTGAAGGTCGTGAGGACGCTCAGCTCCTCCTGGGAGTGATGCACGGCGTGCACCCGCCACAGGACGGTGAGCCGGTGGTCGGCCACGTGCGTGAGCCAGTTGCACCCGTCCATGAGCACCAGCGCCGTCCCGATGGCGACCCAGCCCGGGAGCGCGGCGCTGGATCGCACGGACAGCCATGGCGCGTCGGCGAGCACGAGGGAGGAGATCCCGGTGCCGAGGAGCGTGGTGAAGGGGACGGCGACGACCACGAAGACGGCGAAGAAGCACGCATCGTGGAGCTGGCCACGGGCGGCAAGCGGCCGGGGGACGGCGGGGAAGAGCCGCTCGCAGGCGACGATCAGGGCGACGAACCCGACGACGACGGGGCCCGCCAGCTCGTTCTGGCCGCTGGCCAGTGCCCGGCCGAGCTGACCGGTACGGACGAGGGTCGCCACGCCGTGGAGCACCAGCCCTGCCGTGACGGCCAAGAGCAGCAGGGAGGGGAGGTAGAGCCCGGTGCCCGGCCGCCCCCCGCTGCTGCTGCTGCTGCCGCTGCCGCCGCCGCTGCCGCTTGCCACCCGGATCAGTAGCCGTAGCCCCCGGCGCCGGACGTCGTGGTCGACGACGGCGACGTGCTCGGGACGTGCGCCGTCGACTTGGCCCGGGCGGTGACGGCGACCGCCCAGGTGCCGGCTGTGTCCTTCACCCCGTTGCCGTTCACCTCCCCGCCCGACCCGTCCGCCGTGAACCAGTACAGCGCCTTTCGGCCGTAGGTGACTTGGCGGCCCGCGGCGTCGTGGTCCACTCCCAGCTTCGACCTCTTGACCCCGGTGCCCGCCGTGGCGTGCTTGACACCCCTGGGCAGCACGACCGCCTTCCAGACTTGGAGGCACGATCCGGTGCACGACCCGTGACCCTTGATGAAGTAGAGCGCCCGGCCCCTGCTCACGAGGATGGTGCCCAGTTGGTGGTCGTGCCGGGTGGCGATCACGACCTTCGCCCGGTGATGGTGCGTCGCCGCCCCGGCACCGGGGGCGAAGGCCGCCCCCGATGCCACCAGCCCGACGGCGGCGAGGCCGCTCATCGCCAGGATCCCGGACGGCCGGCGGCGCTCCGCCCCGTGTCCGCCCGCCCGACGGTGGCCCGTGCCGCCCCGTACGCCCGCCGCCGTCGAACCCGGTCCTCCTGCCATGTCGAACATCTCCCTCGTCTCGCTGCTTCTCAATGGCAGTACGGACGGGGGCCGGTCACGGATCACGCCCGAGGTGCGCCCGCCGTCCCGCATGCGGGACGGCGGCATCCGGAGATCGACCGGCGGGGCGCGCACGACCTCGCCGCCGCCTCGGCCGGTCGGCTCCCCGGCCAGGTCCGAGGGCAGGGGCGGCTGGCTGTCCCTACGTCAGGTGCGCGCTGGCGATCACGTGCCCGGCCGCGTCCACCAGGGCGGCGCCCCGCACCCGCTCGGCCGGTACGTCGAGCGGTGCGGCCCAGGTGTCGTACCCACGGCGGGGGTCGAACCGCCCGACCGTCTCGACCCGGCCGCCGGCCAGGGTCACCTGGCAGGTGAGCGGACCGTGCCCGACGCCTTCGCCGAGCGTCATGAGCACCCACGAGGGCCGTCCGGGTACGACCACGAGCCGGCCGAGGTCCGCTCCGCCCGAGCGCAGGGGCGCCGAGGCGAGCCCGCCGGGCACCACCGCCCGGCCACCGTTGGCCGGCGGTGCGGTGACCAGCGTCCCGATGCCCAGACCGAGACCGAGGCCGACCAAGGCTGCCGCCGTGGCCAGGGCGACCCGGCGCCGGACCGGAGCCCTCCGGGGCGCAGCCGGGGCCCGACAGGCGCCGAGGACCCGCTCTTCGAACCCGACCGGCGGTTCGGCCCCCGGTGCCAGCTGTGCCAGCGCGTCGACGACCGTCGAGAGCTCGGCCAGCGCCACCGAGCAGGGCCGGCACCCTTCCACGTGGTCGAGCACCTCGGAGCGCTCCTGGCCGGGGAGGATCCCCAGGGCCAGCTCGGCCAAGTGGCCTCCGACCGCCTCGCATCCCTTTGTGTGGTGGCCCTCGGTCACGTCCCGTCCTCGGCGACGACGGCCTGGCGCAGCTTGGCCAGACCGAGCCGGATCCGACCCTTTGCCGTCCCGAGCGGGATCGACTCGTGGGCCGAGATCTCCGCTGCCGTCCATCCGTACATGGCGGCGAGCACGACAGCACGCCGTTGGCCGGGGGGCAGGTGGGCCAGGGCGTCGTGCATCCGCGCCCCGTCGCGCCCACCGATCGCCGTCTCCTCGGGCTGTCGATCGGTGCTCGTGAGGCGGAGGAACACGTGGTCGTCGGGGTCGGTCGGGACACCCCGACGCCTCCGCAGCGCATCGATGGCCAGGTTGCGCGTGATGGCGAGCACCCACTGGCTGACCCGGCCCCTCCGGGGGTCGAACATCACGGCGTGGCGGAAGATCCGGACGAACGCCTCCTGGGCGATGTCCTCGGCCAGGACGGGATCGCCCACGATCCCCGCCGCCAGGCCGAAGAGCCGCTGTTGGTAGCGCCGCACGAAGGTCAGGCTGGCCCCGTCGTCGCCGATCGCCATGGCCGAGAGCAGCACCTCGTCGGACACGGCGGCGTCGCCGCCACCGGATCGTCGGGCGGGGACGTACGGCGACGGCGGGCGCCGGTCTCGACCGGCCCTCAACGACGGCCTCGGGCCGTGGCCCGGCGCCGGCGGTGCGCGGCGCCGGCCGCTCGGAGGGCATCGACCGTTCCCAGGCCGCGGCGGCCATCGCCGGCCTCGCTCGGCATCGGCGTCGGCGGTCGACCGGTCCTCGGCACGCCACCTTCCTAGCGCCTCTCCTGGCAGGTGAGCCATCAACCTTGCGGTACGTCGGGCGGGGCTCCATGGATCATCGAGGTGGTTGACCGGATCCGGGTGGGGCGTCTCCCGGCGCCGAGGTTGCCCGGCCGCAGGGGCGCCGAGCCCGAGAAGGAGGCAGGCCCACCGGGAAATTCCGGGCGCCGGCATGGCGCAGGGCCGGCGGGGCATGATCGTGGCATGGAAACGGCGTTCACGAAGCTGGTGGGCTGCCGGGTACCGCTGCAGCAGGCGGGGATGGGCGGGACGGCCACGCCCGAACTGGCAGCGGCGGTCACCGCCGCCGGTGGGCTCGGGACGCTGGCGTCGCCCGTGGTCTCCGCTGCTGCGGCCACGGCGGCGCTCGACGTGGTCGAGTCGCGTACTTCGGGTCCCGTCGGCTACAACTTCCTCGTTCCCTTTCTCGATCTTGACGCGGTGATCGTCGCCGCCAGCAGGGCTCGAGTGGTCGAGTTCTTCTACGGGGACCCCGACGCCGCCCTCGTCGCCCTGGTGCACGAGCAGCACGCGCTGGCGTGCTGGCAGGTGGGCTCGGTGTCGGAGGCGGCGATGGCTGCCGATGCCGGCTGCGACTTCGTGGTGGCCCAGGGGGTGGAGGCCGGAGGCCACGTCCGGGGGGAGATCGGTCTGCTCGTCCTGCTGGACCAGGTGCTGGCGGCGATCGACGTGCCGGTGGTCGCCGCCGGCGGGATCGGGAGCGCCCGGGCGATGGCGGCGGTGCTGGCGGCCGGGGCGGCGGGGGCCCGTGTCGGCACCCGCTTCGTGGTGGCCGAGGAGGCCGACGCCCACCCCGCCTACGTCGACGCCCTGATCGCTGCCGAGCCGGAGGACACGGTGGTGACGACCACCTTCTCGGTCGAGTGGCCGGACGCCCCCCACCGGGTGCTCCAGTCGTGCATCGACGCCGCCGAGGCGATGCCCGGTGACCCGGCCGGCCACATCGAGCTCGACGACGGCCGGCGCCTCGGCGTCCCCCGCCGGTCCGTCTTGCCGCCGGGGCGGCACACCACCGGCGCCGTCGGCGCCATGGCGCAGTACGCCGGCCAGTCGGTCGGTTCCGTGCGCGCCCGGCAACCGGCCGGCGACATCGTGCGGGAGCTGGCGGGCGGCGCCGAGCGACTGCTGGCACGCCTGGGGTAGGCCGGTGCCACCGGCGGGCCGATTGGCACCGCTAGCACCGGCTACGACGGTCCAGATGCGGCTGCCCGGTCCGCCTCCAGCCGGTCGACGCCCGAACCCTCGAGGGCATGGTCGGCGGTTGCCGGCCGCCCGGTTCGCGGCAAGACCCCGCTCTGGTCGCACGGCTCCGCGGCCCGCCACCGCGTGATCGTCGACGCCGCGTCCTGGTCGCGGATCCGGAGTGAGAGCCCGGCTCCCACCAGCGCCACCGCCGCCGCCGCCAGGAAGGCCACCCGGTACGAGGTGAGGTTCGCCACCAGGTGACCGCCCGCATGGGAGAACGGCCCAACGGCGGCCAGCACGGTCGTGAGCACGGCCACCCCCACGGCACCGCCGAGCTGGCGCTGGGTGTTGAAGAGCGTGGAGGCGCCGCCCATGTCGTCCTGCGAGATGGTGGCGAACGCTGCGGTCTGCGTCGGGATGAACACGCCCGACATCCCGAGGCCGATGAGGAAGAGGATCAGCCGGGCCCACCACAGGTTCGTGCCCGGTCCGATCGCCAGGAGCAGGACCATCCCCGCCGCCGTCACCACCAGGCCCCCGCAAATGATCCGGCGGGGCCCGAGCACGGGGTAAAGGCGCTTCGCCGTGATCTCGGCGCCCAGCATCACGCCCAGCGCCTCGGGGAACGTGCTCAACCCGGACGCCAGCGCACTGAGGCCCAGGCCGTCCTGATAGAAGAGCGACACCATGTAGATGGTGCCGATGAACGCGATGGACGCCAGGAACATCACGCCGTTGGACACCGAGAAGAGGCGGTCGCGCAGCAGCCGGAGGTCGAGGAGGGGTTCGTGCCGCCGCAGCTCGACGAAGACCAGCGCCACGAGCATTGCCGCCCCGATGGCGCAGGTCACCACGATCTGCCCGCTCGCCCAGCCCTTGAGGGGACCCTCCGACACCCCGTACATGAGGAGGGCCAAGCCCGCCCCCGCCAGCAGGAAACCTCGGAAGTCGAAGGTGCCGGCACGGTCGAGCCGCTGGTCGGCGAGGAACACCAGGCCGAAGGCCAGCACGCCGAGCCCGATCGGGACGTTCACGTAGAAGACCCAGCGCCACGAGACGTCGGTCACGAACACGCCGCCGAGGACGGGTCCCACCGCCGGCGCCAGCGCCGTCGGGATGACGAGGATGCTCGACGCGTGGATGCGCTCGGCCGGAGGGAAGACCCGCCACAGCATCGCCATGCCGACCGGGGTCATGAGCCCGCCCCCGATGCCTTGGAGGACCCGGAACACCACGAGCTCTCCGAGGCTCGACGCGATCCCGCACAACGCCGAGGCTCCGGCGAACAGAACGATCGAGCCCAGGAGGACCCGCCGTCCCCCGAGACGGTCCCCGAGCCACCCGGACGTCGGGATGAAGGCGGCCAGGCTCACCAGGTAGGCGATGACCACGCCGTCCACTGCGTCGCTGGTCGTGTGGAATTCGTGCCCGAGCGTCGGCAGTGCCACGTTGACGATGGTGCTGTCCATGATGGCCATGAACAGGACCGCGACGTAGACGACGCTGACGGCGATCTTCTGGTTCATGTGCCGTGACGGCATCAGCGTCCGCTCCTGGGCCTGATGGGTCAGCACGCGCCTGCTGAGTCAGCACGCCAGGAGGGCGGCCGGCACGTCTCCGCGAGCCCCCTTGGTCACCCTATCGCCCGATGGCTCCGGGCCGGCCGTGCGGATCGATCCGGGAGGGTCGCCGCAGCGGCGCTTCGACGCTCACCAGCGTTTGGGACGCCCGGTGGCGTTGAGCTCCGCCAGGTAGCGGTTGTACGCCGCCAGCTCCTCGTCCTCCGGGCTGTCGTCCCGAGTGCCATCGCCCTCCGGCCGGCCGACGACCGAGGCGCCGACCGTCTCCTCACTGCCGCCATCTTGAGCCGGGCTCGCACCCGCCACCCCGGCACCCGCCACCCCGGCACCCGCCACCCCGGCACCCGCCACCCTCGACC
>JBOGGE010000134.1:0-26622 GCA_050743865.1 Acidimicrobiales bacterium | reverse complement strand
CCGCACCACGGCGCCAACCGCCGTGGTGCGGGCCGGTACGCCCTTCGTCGGCGGCTCAGCCAAGCGCCTGGATCTGCTTCTCAGTGATCCCCTTGACCACGACCGGGTTGTCCTGCCCGTTGACCGTCACTGCCGCCTCGTCCCCGAACGAGTTGTGGTACTTGTCGAACCGGATCGATCCGGTAGCCCCGACGTACTGGATCTTCTTCCCCTGCTTCAGGGCCTTCTGGCCCTGGGCGTAGGTGTACACCTTCTGCTTTCCACGACCCGGCTCGGTCACCGTCTTGAGGTCGCGGTTGTAGACCTTCGGCGACACGCTGTGGGCGGCGTCCATGGCAAGAGCTTGAGCGATGACCCCGTCGTAGTCAGCACCCGAATAGGGGTTCGTCACCCACTGTGTCCACGGTGCCGGGACCTTCGACTTCACCTCCTTGAGGGCTGACGTGTACGCCCTGGTCGCCGCCGTCGTCTTCGGCGTACCGTCGATCACCGCCGTGTAGTTCTTCTTGAAGGCTGTGGCACCGATGGCCTGGCGGACCGGGCCGAGCCATGTGCTGATCACCGTGGCGGTCGTCCCCATGATCGGCGTCAGCCCTCCGAGCTGCTTCAGCTCGGAGAAGAAGGTGGCGGCGGTGGTGCCGTCGGACTCGGTCATGACCACCTGCGGGTGGGCAGCGATGACCTTCTCGGCTTCTGCCCGGTACGAGGGCTGGTGAGGCGTGAGTGTGACCTGGGCGACCACTGTGGCCTTGATGGCCTTGATGCCGTGGAGCACGCCCGGTAGGTCGCCTTGGGAGCCTGTTGTGGTGCCGAAGACGGCGGCGACCTTGGTGTACCCCTTCTCCTTCGCCCAGAGTGCCATCGCCTCGCCGTTGGCCGGGTCGGGCGGGATGAGCCGCCACATGTACTTGTAGTGGGACTTGTCGAAGCTGGCGTTGCCACCCATGTTGATGTCGGTGACGTCGGCCGAGTTGAGGATCGGAACAACCGTCGGGGCCGTGGCGGTACCCGGACCGACGACGCCGATCAGGTCCGAGGTGGTGGCGATGAGCTTGTCCACGATGGGGACGGCGTCCGCCGGGTCACCGCGGGTGTCCTCGGTCACGATGTTCACCTTGTGCCCGTCCGCCCCTCCGGCGGCGTTGACCTCATGGATCGCCGGGTAGACCCCGGAGTCGGCGGCGCCGCCTTCGAACGAGACGGGCCCGGTGTAGGCGATGACGATCCCCTCGTTGACCGCGCCGCCTGATCCCGATGCCTCCTGGGCTCGATGTGTCCCGTGTGAAGCCGCGGACGCGACCGAGCCGGACGCGGCGAGCACGACAGCGAGGCTGGCGGTGAGGATGGTGCCGCCCACCGCCTTCCGGCGCAAGTGCCTGGTTGCCCTCATGACCCCCCCTTTGGGTTCGTTTGTTGCGATTGTAATATGATGCGGCATTCGAATCAAATCATCTCACATCGTGGACATTTTCGCCTCGGGACCGGCGATGCCGGAGCCGTTCCGATGCGCCAATGGGCAGAGCCGGGCGAGAATACGGCCTGGCACCGACCTCCGGGCGTCGCCGGCCGCGGTGGGGCGGTCGCCGGCCGCGGTGGAGCGCTGAGAACGGTGGTGAGAAGGTGAGACGGGTGGTGACCGGCCGATCGCCGACAGGCGCCTCGGTCGTGGTAAGCGACGGGTCGGCCCCTCGCTCCCACGCCTACGAGCACATCCCTGGTCTCGTCGAGACCCTCGTCTGGGCGACCGGTGCCGACGTCGAACCCTCGGAGGGCGACGGCACCGATCCGACGGCGGTCGCTCGCTCCTACGTGCCACCTCGCGGCGGGACCCGCTTGATCTGGCTCGAGATCCCCCCCGACACGGCGGCGGCCGGCACGGGGTTCGATCCAGCGGCGGCACGAGCCGAGCAGCTGGCCGCCTCTCCGGGGCTGGCGCAGCGGTTCGAGGAGGGCGCGCCGGGGATGCACACCACGCCCACGGTCGACTACGCCGTCCTCGTGCGGGGGGAGCTCTGGCTCGAGCTCGACGACGGCCACGAGACCCGATTGCGCCCCGGGGACGTCGTGGTCCAGGACGGCACCCGGCATGCCTGGCGCAACCACGGCGACTCCCCGGCCACGCTCGCCGTGGTCCTCGTCGGGACCGATCGCTGAGCGCCCCGGAGGATCGGTTGCCGGTTGCGCCGGCGGCACGGGGCCGGTCACGGTCGTCCCACCTCGACGAGGATGTCGTCGTCGGGCATCTCACCCCTCCGGTGGACGTCCACCGCCAGCTGCGTCCCGCTTGCCGGGCAGCAGTAGGCCGTCATGGCCAGGTCGGGGTGAAGGGTGATGCCGTGCTCGGCAGGAGCCACCGGCACCACAGCCGCGCCCCGGCGCCACCCGGCCGGTCCATCTGACAGCGTGGCGCCGGCAGCCGTGCGCACCGCCGTCCCTGTCCGGTGGCGCACGATCGAGAGACAGGGCCCGAGGTGCCGGACGACCGGGGCTTCCCTGAGCTCGGGGACCTCCGGGCTCGCCGCGACAGTGCCGGCCGGGGCTGATGCCGCAGCCAACCGCGTCCGGCGGATCTCCTCCCGCCGCCGGTCGGTGCCGGCGAGATCGACGCCCTCCTCCGTAAGGACCACCCCGTACACCGAGGCGGCGGTCGCCGGCAGCAGAAGCTCCCGGCGCACGTCGTCGGCCACCGCTTCGGGCTCGCGGTCGATGGGATCGCCCCATCCGCCCCCGCCTTGCCAGGTGACGGAGAACACGTCACCCGGGCGCATGGTGACGTTGCCGGGCTTGGGGCCGAGCCGGCGCGGGGGCAGGTGGCGCACCCGCTCCTCCTCGGTGCTGAAGCACTGGCTCACCGTGCTTCCGGGCCAGCCTCCGAACATCCCCACCGCATTGGGCACCTCGGCGCCGTGAGTCATGATGATGGCGTCGCCCCGCTCCGTCCCCCGAAGGGTGACGGCGATCTCGGCGCTGTTGCCGCCCCGGAACCTCCCAGCGCCGCCCGTCTCCGGCGCCAGCCGGCGGTAGAGGTAGAAGAGGGGCGAGACCTGCTCGTTCGACTCCACGTCGGCGATGGCCGGCACCGGCACGGCGATCGGGCCGCCGGCGTCGATGCCGTCGCGCCACGCCAACGAGCCCGAGCCGCCGCCCAGCGGATCGAGGAGGTGGAGCCCGAAGCGCTCCCCGAACTGGTTGACACCTCCCAGGTTGAAGGTGGCCATCGTCCCCGAGCTGACTGCTTGGCAGCGTTGGGCCAATCCATCGGAGCACCCCAGCAAGAGGTTGAGAGCGCGCTGGACGGTGTTGGTCACCGTCCACACCGTCTCCACGGTGGCGGCACCCACGGGTGCGGGATGGACCGCGGTGCAGATGAGACCGTCGGGAGCGACGACGTCGACCGGCCGCAGCAGGCCGGCGTTCCATCGCAGCCCGAAGCCCAGGGTCGGGATCAGCGCCCCGGTCACGCCGCCGTGCAGGCCGGCTCGGGTGGCGTTGATGAACCCGCGGGCCTGGGGGCTCGACCCGCCGAAGTCGAGGCGGAGCCGTCGCCGGAGCTTGGTCGCCACCAGGTCGACGGCATACAGGGTGTCTTCGTGGCCATCGTGCTCCAGGAAGTCACGCACGTGCACCGTGGCGTCCGGCAGCGCCTCGAGGCGCTCCTCCATGGCCTCCTCGGCGGTGTCGATCATCCATGCCATCACCCGCTCGACCGTCAGCAGCCCGTACGCACCGATCAGATCGAGCAACCGGTCGCGGGCGACGTGCAGCGTGGCGATGAACGCGCGAATGTCCAGCTCGAGCGCCTCGGGAAGCCGGCTGGCGGCCACGATCATCTCCAGCACGTCGTCGCGTACCCGGTCCCGTTCCACGAGCTTCACCGCCGGGATCCGCTGGCCCTCCTGGTAGATCTCGGTCGCCTTCGGGCACCACGAGGCGAACTCCATGCCCCCCACGTCGGTCTCGTGCGCCATGACGCCTGCCCACGCCACCCGGTCGCCGTGGCAGAAGATCGGCACCACCATCTGGACGTCGTTCTGGTGCAGCGCCCCGATGTACGGATCGTTGGCGACGTACATGTCGCCCTCCTCCACCCGGCGGTGCGACTCGATGTAGCGCACCAGGGCACCGACGACTGGAGCCTCGTGGGTCACCTGCATTCCCATGGTCGCGAACTCGCCACCGTTGCAGTAGATGCCCGTGAAGAAGTCGCTCGCCTCGGTCACCGTCGGCGAACCCGACACGCTCTGCAGCGTCACCCGCATCTCCTCGGTGATGGCCAGGAGGCGGTTGCGGACGATCTCGTGGTCGACGGCGGCGATGCCCTGCCGGCTCACGCCGCCGCTCCGTCGGCTTCGGGCTCCGCCAACGCCAGCGTCACCAGGATGTTGCCGTGCCCGTCGGTGCGCCCGACGGCCCCGGGAGGCACCACCAGCGTCTGGCCCCGGTAGGCGACGAGGCAGGGGCCCTCGACCACCTGGTCCGGTGCCGGATGGCTGGTCGACCATACGGGGCAATGGCACGGGGACGACGGGTCGTCGAACACCACGGGACGTGTGCCGAGCCGCTCCAGTTCGTCCCCCATGGGCGCCGCTCCGGCGCCGGCGTCGCCCCGACCGAGGCGCACCAGCACGTCGGAACGGACGGAGAGCACCTCGAAGCCGGCATGCCTGGACCGAGAGCCGGCCCCGAACAGGGTCTCGTGCTCCTCTTCGAAGCGAGCCAGGATGTCCGGGGTGCACGGCCGGGGCACCCCGAAACCGCTACCGATGGGCACGTCGATCGCGTGAGCCTGCCCGCGGTAGCGGACGGCGACGAACCTCAGGCAGGACCACCTTCCCCGGCGGGCTCCGGCCACCTTTGCCAGCGCCCGATCGAGCGTTGCCCGCAGCGCGGCGTCGACCCGGTCGAGCGCCTCGGGATCCAAGCCGTCGCCCGGCGACACCCGGACGAAGCAGGTCCGCTCGGCGCTCGCCCGCAGATCCAGCGTCGCCGCACCCACCGCCGACTGCACGGTCGCCGTCGGCGCCACCAGGAACCGGGGGATCCCCAGGTCGGCACAGAGGGCCCAGGCATGCGAGGGTCCCATCCCGCCGTTGGCCACGAGCAGGAACTGCCGCGGGTCGTGCCCCCGCTCGATGGTGACCCGGCGGAGCACGTCCGCCATGTTGCTGTCGAGCACCTTACGGATCCCCCACGCCGCGCCCATGAGCGACAACCCCAGCGGCTCGCAGATCCGTCGCTCGATGGCCTGCTCAGCGGCGCTGGGGGAAAGCACCAGATCGCCCGACGCGAAGCGCACTGTCACCAGCGTGCCGAGCACCAGGTCGGCGTCGGTAGCCGTCGGCTCGCGGCCGCCCCGTCCGTAGCACGCCGGCCCGGGCATGGCGCCGGAGCTGTCGGGCCCGACGGTGAGCACGCCGTCGCGCACCCGGGCGATGCTCCCGCCGCCAGCCCCGATCGTCGCCACGTCGACACTGGGCCGGTGGATGTCGATCCCGCCGATCGAGATGTCGCCGCGGACGAGGGGGGCGCCGTCCACCACCAGACCGACGTCGAAGCTGGTGCCGCCGACGTCGATGGAGAGGAGCTGGTCGTGCCCGGCCCGCCGCCCAACCTCGTGCGCCGCCATGATGCAGGCAGCAGGTCCCGACAGCAGGGCGGCGACCGGCTCCTCACCCACCCGCTCGGCGTCCGCCACCCCTCCCAGGCCCGTCATGATGTGCACCGGGATCCGGAGCCCCGCCGATCGGAGCCGGGCCTCGAGGTCGGCCAGGTACCGCCCCATGACCGGACCGAGGAGAGCGTTCGCCACCGTCGTCGACGCCCGGGCGTACTCGCCCACGGTACCGGCCACCTCGTGGGAGGTGCAGACGAAGAGCCCAGGGCAACGGTCCCGGACGGCGGCGGCGATCATTTGTTCGTGCGATGGATTGACCACGGACCACAGCGTGCAGACGGCGACGGCGTCCACCCCGAATTCGACGATGGCGTCGACGGCCTTCTTCAGCTCCTGCTCCTCCAGGGGCACCACCACCGTCCCCTCCCGGTCGACGCGCTCCACCACCTCGACGACGTGGTCTCGCCCAACGATGGGCCGGTGCCGGCCCCGGTTGGTGAAGTCGGCGACCTCGGTCTCGCTGAGCCCGGCGAGCTGCCGCTTGAGACGGCCGATCTCGATCGTGTCCCGGAACCCGCTGGTGGTGATCAGGGCGACGCTGGCCGGCGTCCCGGTGAGGAGGGCGTTCAGCCCGATGGTCGTCCCGTGGCCGAACCGTCGGACCCCTCGGCACAGGTTCTCGGTGGACAGCGCCAGCTGGTCGGCGCACAGGTGGAGCCCATCCACGATCCCCGAGACGATGTCCGGCGTCGTCGGCACCTTGGCCATCGCCCGCCGGCCGTCGGAGGACCGAAGCCACAGGTCCGTGAACGTGCCGCCGACGTCGCTGCCGACGTCGAACGTCCCGGAGACCGTCGACGGCGCAGTGGAGGCTCTGGCTACGGCCGCCGGCGCCCGCCGGGCGTCACCCATCGATGACCGGCCGGCGCCGAGCCGCAATCGTCCTCATAGTGCTGCCGCGACCGTACGGAGGGCGAGCATCTGGCGCGCCTCCGGCGGGGTGGCAGGCTCCATGTTGAGCTCGCGAATTATCCGAACCATCCGCTCGACCAGCTCCACGTTCGTCGCCAACCGGCCACGATCGAAGTAGATGTTGTCCTCGAGCCCCACCCTGGCGTGCCCGCCCAGGATGAGGCTGTGCACCGACGCCGGAAGCTGCGCTGGCCCGACGGCGCTCACGCAGAACTGCGTCTGTGGAGGCAAGTCCTCGACGAAGCGCTGGAGGTTTCTCGGCGTGTACGGCGTCGCCCCCGACATCAGCTTGTTCGTGCCCAGGACGATGTTGATCGAGTGGGGCGGCTCGTCGTAGCCCATGGCGATCAGCTCGGTCACCCAGTTGAGATCCGACAGGGACATCACTTCCCACTCCGGCTTGATGCCGCGTGCCTTCATGGCCTCGGCCAGGCGGAGGCACCGGCTCCATGAGGTGTCGAGCAGCAACTCCAGGTCGCCACGGTGCATGCACTGCACGTGGGGATCGAACGTGCACATCTCCGCTCCGGCCTCCGTGGCCTTGAGCCGCTCGTCGAAGGAGATCTCCTTGCGGCCGTCGGGCAGCTCGCGGATCATGTCGCCGCTGATCCCGCCGCCGGTGCTGTTGTTCACGACGATGTCGCACCGCTCCCGGACCCTCGTGTTGATCTCCCGGTAGACGTCGGCGTCGCAGGTGGCACCGTCGTCCGGGCGGCGGGCGTGGATCGCCGCCACGCTCGCCCCCGCCTCCCAGCACCTGACGATGTCGTCGGCGATCTCCTGGGGCTGCGTCGGCAGGTACTTGGACACCGACTTGTCCGCCATTCCTCCGGTCGGGGCGATGGTGATGATCACCCGGCGTTCAGCCATGGTCATTCCCTCCCTGGGTAGTTACTGCCAGAGAACACTACGCCCGATCCGGTGTCAACGAGCGGTCGGTGATGCCAGGCATCGGCGCCATCGATAGCGTCCCGTCGAGCACGAACCTCCACCTGGCGGCCACCGGGGGGGAGGGGGGAACCGGGGGGCTCGACCCACGTCGAGCACCGCAGTACCCTCCGCAGCACGATCCGGATCGACGCACCCGATTCCCCCCGTACGCTCAGGCCCGGGGCTCGCCGTCATCGGCGGAGCGGAACGATTCGGTGAAGCGCGAGCAGGTCGACCTCAACCTCCTCGTCGCCCTCGACGCCCTGCTGCGCGAGCAGAGCGTCACCAGGGCTGCCCGTCGGCTCTCCGTAGGCCAGCCGGCGATGAGCGCCTCACTGGGCCGCCTGCGGCGAATGTTCAGCGACCCGCTCCTCGTCCGGAGCGGCCACCGGCTCCTCCCGACGCCCCTCGCCCGATCCCTGGTGCTCCCCCTTCGCTCGCTCCTCGATGAGGTCGAGGACCTGCTATCGCTCCGACCGGACTTCGACCCGTCGACGGCGGTGCGATCGTTCACGGTGATGGCGACCGACTACGTGACCCTCGTCCTCCTGAGCCACGTCGTCAGCTCGCTCGGCACACCGGCGCCGGGGGTGCAGGTCCGCATCCGGCCCCTCGCCGGGAGCTACCAAGAGGATCTGGAGCACCACCAGACCGACCTCCTCATCCTGCCCCGCGAGGTCGATCCCAGGGTGGCCCGCTTCCCCCACCGCACCCTGTTCAGCGAGCGGTTCGTGTGCGTGACCTGGTCCGGAAACCGTGAGATCGGTAGCACGATGACGCCGGACACGTTCCGCCGGCTGCCCCACTTGACATGCGCCCCCGATCCCCTCCCGTCCCTGGCCGAGCTGGCGCTGAAGGACCTGGGCGTGGACCGCGACGTCGAGATGACCACCCAGAGCTTCGTCATGGCGCCGTTCCTGGTGCGCGGAACCCGGCTGGTGGCCGTGGTGCACGAGCGGGTCGCACGGGACCTGGCCGGCGCCGCCGGTGCCCGCACCTGGGAGCTGCCCTTCGACCTTCAGCCGGTGACCGAGGTCATGTACTGGCATCCCCGCTCGGAGGCGGACGCCGGGCACCGCTGGCTGCGGGACCGGATCGCCGCCGCTGCCGCCAACGTCTGAGCCGCGCCCAGACGTACGGGTCCTGAACCGGAACGGAACAGGAACTGGTCCGGCTCCTACAGAACCCGGCCAGCTCACGGCCACAGGTCAGCCCCCGGAGCCCCCGAGCTCCGGGCCAGCCGGCGGCCACAGGTCAGCCCCCGGCTTCCTCCCCGATCACGTTGCGGGCGATGATTAGCTGCTGGATCTGGCTCGTTCCCTCGTAGATGCGGAACAGGCGGGCGTCCCGGAAAAAACGCTCGGCTGCCACTCCGCGCATGTAGCCCGCACCCCCGTGCACCTGGACCGCCCGGTCGGCCACCCGACCTACCATCTCGCTGCAGAAGTACTTGGCCACCGAGGGTGCGACCCGGCGGTCGCTGCCGTCGTCGTAGGAAGCGGCCGCCTCCAGCACCAGCGCCCGGCCGGCGTGGGCGTCGGTGACCGAGTCGGCCACCAGCCCCTGCACGAGCTGGAAGCTCCCGATGGCGCGCCCCGACTGCCGGCGGGCGCGGGCGTAGGTCACGCTCTCGTCCACCAGCCGCTGGGCCATCCCCACGCACAGGGCGGCGATGTGGATCCTCCCGTGGGCCAGGCAACGCATCGCCGTCGACCAGCCGCTCCCCACGCCATCGTCGCCGCCCACCAGCGCGTCGTGGCCCACCCGGATGCCGTCCAGGTAGACGTCGGCCGTCCACGCCCCGAGCTGCCCCATCTTGTGGTCGCGGGGGCCGACGGACAGGCCCGGGGCGGCCCGGGGCACGAGGAAGGTCGAGATGCCGCGGCTGCCGGGGGCGTCGGGATCGGTGCGGGCGAAGACCATGAACACGTCGGCCACCGGCGCGTTGGTGATGTAGCGCTTGGTGCCGTCGAGGATCCACCCGTCGCCGTCCCGACGGCCGGTGGTGGCCAGACCGGAGGGGTCGGACCCCGCCTCGGGCTCGGTCAATGCGAAGGATGCCACCACCTCCCCCGAGGCGATGCGGGGCAGCCAGTGGTCCTTCTGGTGCTCCGTGCCGCCTTCGATGAGGACGTGGCCGGCGATGCCGTTGTTGGTCCCGAACATCGACCGCAGCGCCGGGGTGGTGTACCCCAGCTCGAACACCAGCCGGCACTCCTCGTGCATGGAGAGGCCCAGGCCACCGAACTGCTGGGGGATGGCGAACCCGAAGAGCCCCATCTCCTTGCAGGCGGCGCGGATCTCGTGCGGGATGTCGTCGTCGCGGTCGATCTGCTCCTCGAGGGGGACCACCCGGTCCCGGACGAAGTCCCGCACCGTCGACCTCACGTGCTCGAAGTCCTCCGGGTCCATCTTGAGCGCCTCCTCTTGCCTGACTGACTGCCTGCCTGCCTGCCTGCCTGCCGCCTCGCAGTATCCCCCGCCGCTGGCGGTCCGGGGGTAGGCGGAGCAGGATGGGTCCGTGAGCTCGGGGACCACCGGTGGCTGACCTGTCGGGGCGGGTCGCCGTCGTCACCGGCGCCGGGCGTGGCATCGGGGCCGCCATCGCCACCGACCTGGCCCGATCCGGGGCCGACGTCGCCGTCTTCGACCTCGACGGGTCCGCCGCCGGCGAGCAGGCGTCGTCCCTGGCCGCCACCCACGGCCGGCGGGCACTGGGCGTCCGGGTCGACGTGACCGCCCGGGCCGACGTCGAAACCGGGCTGGCCCGGGTCGAGGACGAGCTGGGCCCCGTCGACATCCTGGTCAACGACGCCGGCATCGACGTCATCCAGCCGTTCCTCGAGTCCGACGAGGCCGACTGGGACCGCATCATCGCCGTCAACCTGAAGGGCGTCCTCGTGTGCTGCCACGTCGTGGCGCCGGGCATGGTGGCGCGCCAGCGCGGCAAGATCGTCAACATCGGCTCGGACGCCGGGCGGGTCGGGTCGTCGGGTGAAGCCGTCTACTCGGCCACCAAGGGCGGGGTGATCGCCTTCACCAAGACGCTGGCCCGGGAGCTCGCCGCCACCGGCGTGCGGGTCAACTGCGTGAGCCCGGGCCCGACCGACACCGCCCTCCTGGCCCAGGTGGCCCAGGTGAACCAGAAGCTCTACGACTCCCTGGCCCGGGCCATCCCCCTGCGCCGGATCGGCCGCCCCGAAGACGTCGCCCAGGTGGTCACCTTCCTGGCCGGGCCGGAGTCCGACTACATGACCGGCCAGACCCTGTCGGTCAGCGGCGGGCTCACGATGGCTTGAGCGTCGCCGTCGCCGAGCTGGCCTGAGGGGCCGAGCCCGAGGGCGATGCATCGGCGCGGCGGACCGCATCGGCGCCGCCCGGCAGGGCGCCTTCTGGCTTGGCGCCGACCCGGATGTCGCCCGGCACGGGGCCGGCTCACGATCAGTGCGGTTCCCAGGCACCCGGCAGGGTCGTCAGCCGGACCAGCTCGTCGGGAAGGTTGCCGCTCGCCACGTCGGCCAGCGTGACCCGTTCGAGCACCAGGCGGAGGCTGGCCCGGACGGCCACCCACACCTCTTGGAGGTGCGCCGCCGAGCCCTGGTAGCTGGTCGCCTCGGGACGGAGCCCCCGCACCTCGGCCAGCGGGCCGTCGAGCACCCGGAACACCTCGGCCAGGCTGATGGCCGACGCCGGGCGGCCGAGGCGGTAGCCTCCGGCGGCCCCCCGCTGGCTGGCCACCAGGCCGGCCCGGCGGAGCTCGGTCAGGATCGCCCCGAGGAAACGCGACGGCAGCTGTTCCTGCCCGGCCAGCATCTCGGCCGTCTGCGGGACCCCGGACGCAGCCAGGGCCAGCAGGGCCCGGAGGCCATAGTCGACCTTGGCCGGCACGTGCACGTTCCGATTTTGCCTGGTCCAACGGCCGATCACCTCCCGTCGCCAGATGGCCGGCGCCCGAGGTCCATTGGTAGAGGTAATAATTAGCCTATGAACGAACCAGCTTCGGCCGGCCGGGGCCCCGCACCGAGCGGCGGGGACGAGGTCGTCGACGCTGTGCTCACCGCCAGCCGCGTCCTGGTGTCGGTGGCCGCCCGATCGCTGGCCGAGGCCGGCGAGGAGGTGACGCTCACCCAGTACCGGTCGCTGGTGGTGCTGGGCTCGAGGGGGCCCCAGGGAGTGGCGGCACTGGCCGAGGCGCTCGACGTCACCCCGCCGACGGCGTCGCGCCTGTGCGACCGGCTCGTCCGCAAGGGACTGGTTCGCCGGCGGACCGACCGGCACGATCGCCGCCAGGTGCGGGTCGCCCTCACCGCCTCGGGCCGGCGGCTGGTCGACACGGTGACGGCCCGGCGCAGGATCGAGATCGCCGACCTCGTGGCCTCCATCGACCCCGGTGCCCGCACGGCCGTCGTCGGCGGCCTCCGGCAACTGTCCCGGGCGGCCGGCGAGGTGCCCGAGCAGGACTGGAGCACGGGTTGGGACCTGTGAGCGAGGAGGACCCGCTGGTGCCGGACGAGCCCGGCGCCGACCCTGCCGGGGCAGGGGCCGCCCACCACTCGGTCCGGGCCCGGGCCGTGGCCGCCAGCGCCTCCCGGTGGATCGCCTCGGCCTCATACCTCGAGAAATGGATCGTCCTCGGGGTGCTGATCGGTGTCATCGCCGGCGCCGGCGCCGTCGTCTTCTATCAGGCGCTGGTGGCCGCCACCCATCTCTTCCTCGGCCTGGTCGCCGGGACCCAGGTGCCGACCCCCGTCCGGGAGGGGGGGGTGGCGGCCACCGCCGCCACCCGACCGTGGGCGCTGCCGTTGGTGACCGGTGGCGGAGCCGCCCTCGCCGGCCTCCTGGTGTTCGGCATCGCCCCGGAGGCCGAGGGGCACGGCACGGACGCCGCCATCTCCGCCGTCCACCACAACCCCCGGGACGTCCGGTTCCGGGCCGTCCTCGTCAAGATCGTGGCGTCCGCCCTGACGCTCGGCTCCGGCGGCTCGGGCGGCCGGGAGGGACCGGTCGCCCAGATCAGCGCCGGCTTCGGGTCGCTCCTGACCCGCGTCCTCGACCTGACGCCGGCCGACGGGAGGATCGCCGTGGCCACCGGCATCGGGTCGGGGATCGGCGCCATCTTCAGCGCCCCGCTCGGGGGGGCGGTGCTGGCCGCCGAGATCGTCTACCGCGACGACTTCGATCCCCAGGCGCTACTCCCGTGCTTCATCGCGTCGGCGGTCAGCTACACCGTGTTCGGCGCCGCCGAGGGCTTCGGGCCGCTGTTCGGATCCACGAGCTACAGCTTCCACGCGCCGGTCCAGCTCGCCTGGTTCGCCCTGATCGGCGTGCTCGGGGGGCTCGTCGGGCTGCTCTACGCCAAGGGCTTCTACGGGCTGGCCGACGTGTTCCACCGGCTGCCGCTCCCGCGGTGGGTCGTGCCGGCCACCGGTGGCGTCCTGGTCGGCGCCATCGGCATCGCCGTCCCCGAGGTGCTCGGCACCGGCTGGGGCTGGGTGCAGGAGGGCCTGGGCCACCAGTTGCTGGGCATTCCGCTGTGGATCGTGGTGGCGTTGCCCTTCGCCCGCATCCTCACCACGGGACTGTCCATCGGATCGGGCGGATCGGGTGGGATCTTCGGCCCAGGCGTCGTGATCGGTGCCTTCGTGGGGGCGGCGGTATGGCGGGTGTTCGAGCCGATCGTGCCATCGATGGGCCACGACCCGGCGCCGTACGTGATCGTCGGCATGATGTGCTGCTTCGGCAGCATCTCCCGAGCGCCACTGGCCATCACCGTCATGGTCGCCGAGATGACGGGGGGCCTGGGCATCGTCGCCCCGGCCATGATCGCCGTGGCACTGGCCTGGATGATCGTTCGTCGGAGCGACGACACCATCTACCGGAGCCAGCTGCGGACCCGTGCCGACGCCCCGGCCCAGCGCCTGCTGGCTGGCCTGCCGCTCCTGGGTGCCATCCCGACGCAACGAGCCATGTCGAGACCTCGCATGGTCGTCCGGGCCCGCACCCCGGTGGCCGCGGCCCTGGCTGAGCTGCGCCGGCGCCGGCTGGCCGGGGCCCCGGTGGTGGACGAGGCCGGCCGGTTCCAGGGCACGGTCCGGCTGGACACCCTGGCCGCCTCCGCCCCGCCGGACGCCACCGCCGGCGGGCGGGCCGACGTCGCCGCCCCCGCCGTGCCGGCGACCAGCCGCCTGGACGTCGCCCTCGAGGCCCTGGCCACCGCTCCGGGCTCGTGGGTACCGGTCCTCGACGACGACCGGCGGGTGGTCGGCACGCTTTCGGTGTCGGACCTGGTAAGCGCCTATCGTCGCGAGCTGTTGGCCAACGTGGAGCGGATCGGAGGGCTCGGTCGCACCGCCGGGACCTTCGACCTGCGAGTCGACGACGGCTCCCCCGCTGCCGGCACGGCCCTGCGCCAGGCGAACCTCCCCAAGGGCGTCCTCGTCACCTCGGTGCGCCGGGGAAATGACGTGCTGGTCCCCTCGGGGGACACGGTGCTCGCCGCCGGCGACATCCTCTCCCTGCTCGGCCGGCGGGAGGCGGCGCAGGGTCTGGAGGACCTGGGGGTCGTGGCCCCGCTGGCCGGGCACGATACCTGAGGTCGAAGGCGGAGCCGGGCTCACCGCGGCTGATGTCGGGAGCGCCGCCGGGACTACGGTCGCCCCATGGCCGTCTCGGAAGCCGGTAAGCGGCGCCCTCCACGGCCAGACGAGCGCGTCGAGCGGCAGGTGGCCAGGGTTGTCCTGATCGACCGGCTCGGCGCCGTCCTTCTCATCTCGGCCCGCGACCCGCGGCGCCCCGGCGGGCCCGAGGTCTGGTTCACCCCCGGCGGCGGGGCGGAGCCCGGCGAGACGCTCGAATCCGCCGCTCGGCGGGAGGTCCTAGAAGAGACGGGGGCCGTCCTTTCGGAGGTGGGGGCGCCGGTGTGCCGGAGCGAGTCCGAGTTCTGGTTCGAAGACCGCTACTTCGTCCAGCACGAGTGCTACTTCCTTGTCCGAACGGAGCGGTTCGACGTCTGCCCGACCGCCCTGACCGACCTGGAGACCCGGGCCACGACCGGCTGGCGGTGGTGGCCGGCCGCTGAGCTGGCGACCACGTCTGCGCAGGTCTACCCAGCCACATTCCCCGCGCTGCTGGCCGAGTGGACGGGTAGCTCCGACGGCGGCGCTCGTCGGCGTCTGGGCTCGGGTTAGCCGCAGAACCAGCACCCCGGCCAGCCGGCTCCTGGACGTGCCCGTGAGACCTTCTCGTCCTCCTTGGAGTTGACCGACCACATTTCGACCCGGATGCCGGCGGATCGCTTCCCGGCGCTGGGGAACGGCTGGTCAGCCAGACGTGACCCGGAGAAGGCCGACAGGGTCGGGCAGGGAGCAGCACGGCAGATCGTGGTCGGCTTGCCGCCGTGGCCGGCGGGAGAGGGCCGTGATCACGTCGACCACCAGCCGTGGCGCATTGACCAGCCGCACGCCGATCACGCAGAGCGCGTCGGCCACGGTGACGTTGTGGCGGATGCTCCATGCCTCGGTAAAGAGAGGGGTGATGTCCACCCGACGCACCCGGCGGGTCAGGAGTTGATCGAGCGCGGTCCGTGCCTCATCTGGCGTCAGCTCGTCGCGTAGCTCCAGGCGCCGCCGCGCAGCGGCTCCTTCCGCGTGGAACAGGTCAGCGACGACGATCTCATGGCGGCGGCGACGTGCTCGGCCAGACGGCTGCCGATCTCGGTCAACAACACGATCCCGACGGCAGCGGAGGCGTCGAGGACGATGATCGCCAGCTCAGACCTCTCCGACCTCGCGAGCTTCCGCCAGGTGGTCAGCGACCCGCCGGTTCAGTTTGCCGGCGACGGGGCGCCGGACGGCCTCGACCCACGTGCGCCCGTCGAGACGGCAGGCAGTGGTCAAAGGCCCCTCCGGGACCGGCTTTGCCGGGTGACGCGGCGGCCGGTGAGCAAATTTCGCGCCGGGGCGAATAGCCCTGGGGACCTCGCCCGGTTGCTGAAGGAAGACGACGAGGTTACCGATACGTACGTGAGGCTCTGCGTGCATGCCGGTATCGCCGCTGCTGACGTCATCTGATGTGCTCGCCTTGACCAGGGTCCCTACATGCCTCGCCGCACCCTCCCACCAATAGTGCTACCTCGGGTCGAGCTTCCGTCGCCCACTGACAGCCCTTCGCGTGTCTCGAAACGTTCCGCCAGGCCAGGGCACCGGATGGTGTTATCGACACCCACACGTCATATCGCCGCTGCAAGGACGGCGTCGGCGTCATCGACGCTCATCGGGGGCCCGACCGGGGTGAGGTCGTGAGCGCTGGCCACCGCCGCGAGGTCTTCCATGGGCGGGAAGGCCGGCTGCTGAGGCACGACCCGGGCCTCGGCCGCTACTCCCAGGGCTCGGACGAGATCCCGGAAGCTCGGGTTGTCGTGCACCAACAGAATGCGCGCCGGGGCATCACCGAGGACCCGGAAGGTGTGCGGCACCCCACGGGGCATCGACACCCAGTGCCCGGCGCCGACAATCAACTGCTCGTCGCCGCAGCGCACCGCCATCTCTCCCTCCAAGATGTACCACGTGTCGTCGAGGTCATGGTGCACGTGCAGAGGCGGGGTTGAGCCCACTGGCAAGGTCATCTCCAGCACCACGGTGGACATGTCGGGGGCGCAACGGTGTTCGACGACCAACGTGTCGAGGAACCACCAGGCCTGGGCCTGCTCGCTGTGGGGAGAATCAACGACTGCTCTGCTCATTTCGGACCTCCTTAGGTCTGAGGATCCCGGTGTCCATCTCGTCAGGTTGTCGTACCTACTATCGTATGGTAGCCTGACTATTATGTCAAGCGGTGCCGAACACGGAATCCCCTACGTGGGAGCCATGATGCGTCTGGGCTGGCAGTGGGTCCGCGATGAGATCTTCTCGGGCGTCGTCGCAGCCGGATACCACGATGTGACTCCCGCTCACGTCGGACTGTTTCGCTATCCGGGCCTCAACGGACAGCGGCCAACCGAGCTCGCTGAGCAGATGCACATCACCAAGCAGTCCGTCAACGACCTTTTGGGTCACCTCGAACAGCACGGCTACTTGATCCGTGAGCCCGATCTCGCTGACGGACGTGCCCGCGTCGTGCACCTCACCCCCAAAGGGCGTCGACTCGAGAAAACCATCACCAGTCAATCCCAAGCTGCCGAAGTGCGGATCGCCGAGACGCTCGGACCCCGCCGTTTCACGCACTTGCGCCACGCTCTCGAAGAGTTAGCCGAGGCCATCACTCGAAACGACCTGAAATATCCGACCGTCTAGCAGGAGTCCCGAGGTGCGCCCGAATCGGGTTCACCCGACAGTTCCAAGATGGTGACCTGCTCCGCCGGGGTAGCCCATAACAAGCACTCGATCGCTCTGAGGACTGCCCCCGAAGTGCCGTTTCGGGGCGCATCGACAGCGGGACGTACGAGACGCCACCCGGACGGCAAGCCGCCTCCATCCATCGCCAGGAGGAGGTGTCACTGCGAACGGGCAGGTCGAGGTGCTGCTTGGATCGCCGTCGCTATCGATCAGCAGCCATCCTTTGCTGAACGTTGACCTTGGGAGGCATAGCAGCGGGGAACACCACCCCCGAGCCGTGGCGCTACTGGCCACTGCTGACCAAGCGGCGTCCAAGCAGCTCAACGTCCTCCTGGACATGAAGGCACGGGCTGGTAACAGCGGGGTGCTCACGTCCGCGACCGACCAGAAGCGGGCCGGACGTGCTGCGAAGGTACTGCTCGCTTCTGCAGGAACAGGCTGAACTGTCCCTTGCCAGCCACGTGGGACCAGGTAGCCGCCGGTTTTGCCAGCGACATGGGCCCAGCCCTGTTGCCAGTTGTGGGACCACCCTGACCATCCACCGACGCCGGCCGGAGCCACATTCCGCTGGGTCTCCGGAGCCGAGGCGAAGGAGGCCCCATGGCGTTCAGGGAGGTCACGGTGATCCAGGTACGAGAGGCACTCCGGTGTTGGTTGCGCGTGGCCGGACCGCATCGGGAGTGACGATGAGCTGTGCCTCGCCTTCCTCCGCCACTGCGCAGGGCATTGAACCGGCTCGCCAGCTCGGGGGCGCCATCATGGTCGCCGTTGCCCACCGCCCCGGCCAGCGCCTCCTACACTTCGCCCAATGCCCCGCAAGCGCCTTTACCTGTCCGGCGACCCCGAGGCCGACGCGCTCCTGACGAAGACACCGCTGGCCCTCCTGGTCGGGATGGTGCTCGACCAGCAGATCCCCCTCGAACGGGCCTTCTCGGGCCCGGCCGAGCTGGCCCGGCGCCTGGCCGGCACCCCCGAGGCCGGCACCCCCGAGGCCGGCACCCGCAGCCCCGCCACCAGCGGGCTCGATGCCGGGACGATCGCCGGCATGGACCCCGGGCTCCTGGCCGAGATCTTCTCGCGCACCCCCGCTCTCCACCGCTTCCCCGGGTCGATGGCGGCCAGGGTCCAGCAGCTGAGCCAGGCCGTAGTCGACGGCTACGGCGGCAACGCGCAACGCATCTGGAGCGAGGCCGGCGACGGCGCCGACCTGCGGCGCCGGCTGAAGGCGCTGCCCGGGTTCGGCGACCAGAAGGCCCGAATCTTCGTCGCCCTCCTGGCGAAGCAACGGGGCGTCGCCCCGCCCGGGTGGGAGGAGGCCTCGGCCCCCTACGGCGAGCCCGGCGGCTACCGATCGGTGGCCGACATCGTCGACCGGTCCACCCGGGATCGGGTCCGCCTGACCAAGCAGGCGGCCAAGGCGGCGGCCACGGCGGCCAAGGCCGGCGCGACCGGCCCCGCTGCCCTCCGGTGAGCTTCCACCGGTGAGCTTCCACCGGTGAGCTCCCAACCGTGAGCGGGCGCCTGGCCGGCCGCCGGCTCTACCTCTGCACCCCGGACCGCCCCGACCTCGAGTCGTTCGTCGCCGCCTGCGTCCGGGGCGGCGTCGACGTCGTGCAGCTCCGCGACAAGCAGCTCGACGCCCGCCGGCAGGTGGCGCAGGCGCGGCGGCTGAAGGTCGTGTGCTCCGACCTCGGCGTCCCGTTCGTCCTCAATGACCGTCCCGACCTGGCCCTCGACGCCGGGGCCGACGGCGTCCACGTCGGCCAGGACGACGCCAGCCCGTCGCTCGCCCGCCGCCTGCTCGAGCCGGGAGCCATCGTGGGCCTCTCGACCCACGGCCCCGACGACCTGGCCCGGGCCCGTGACGAACCCGTCGACTACCTCTCGGCCGGGCCGGTGGTGGCGACGCCCACCAAGCCCGGGCGCCCGGGTACCGGGATCGGCTACGCCGGAACCGCCAGCAGCCAATCGGCGGTCCCGGTGTTCGTCACGGGCGGGGTCTCGCCGGCGTCGGTCCCCGACCTGGTCGCCGCCGGGGTCCGCCACTTCGTGGTGGTCCGCTGGTTGACCGGTGCCGACGACCCGGAGGCCGCCGCCCGCTCGCTCCGCCAGGTCATCGACCGGAGCCTCGACCGAGCGGACGCCGACCCGTCGTGACCGGCATGCGGCCCCCACGATCACGGTTGCCGGCGCCGGAGGCTCGACCGTGGTCCTCCCACCTGCCGGTGGCCTTCTGTCCCCCAGACCAGCCGACGAGCTGATTCGCTCGCTCCGGGCAACGCCACCCTCCTGCCGGCGCCGGGTGAGGCGCCGGGAGGAGCTGCAAAGCCAGCACAGCCTTCCAGCTACGACGTCATTCGCCGTGGGCACCGACAACGGCTTACGAGGCCATTGTTCGACTTCCACACCGTGAAGGTCCACCTGGCTTCCTGCACGTTCGGCAAGCGGGTCGGAGATCCTGGGCAGCCGGCCCGGCGCCGCTGCCGGCTCGTCTCGGGCTGTCCGTGGCCATAGGAAACTTCCCACTTGTGGCCAAGACGAACGTCCCACGTATGGCCAACAAGAGCTTCCCGCTGGCGGCCAAGTAGACGTTCCCCCCCCGTCAGGATTGCGTTGGTGTCGTCGGTCATCGGGTGAGCCATCTCGAGCCGAGGCACGCTTCGAGGTCTCGCTCGATGGAGCGGAGCGTTCCGGCAGGGATGTCGCCGGCGTCGGCGGGGCCACCGTCTGGCAGTTGCCGCCTCGTCAGATCTGGTGGGAGCCTCGCCGGCGCACCGGCTGGCCGCCGCGCTGGCACCGCGTGCCGTTCAACGCCCGGGCGGCCACCACGGTGGTCTGTCTATAGAGACGGGTTGGCGTCCGCTCACACAGACGAAGCCGGCGAGTCCATCGTGTAGGCGAAGCGATCGGCCCCGCCGACGGCGCGCCCGAAGAAGGTCGCACAGGCGACGGACGTCGCCGCTGGTGGCGACAAGCTCTTTCAAGGTGCGGTGCTCCCGGATCGCCTTGACCGCCAGGGCCATCCGCCCGCTACCGGCGGCGCTCGATCCACCCGATCAGCGTGGCCACCACCCGGGGGTCGGCCCGCAGCCAGTGCCCGGCGCCGGGAACGATCCGCAGGTCGACCAGGTCGGGGGACAGCGCGGCATCGGCCAGCGCCCCGGCGGCGGCGGCCGGCACCTCGCCGTCGTCGGCGCCGTGGACGACCAGCAGCGGGCGGTCCCCCAGCCTCGACGCCGCCTCCAGGGGCGCCAGCGCCACCAGCTCGGCCGCCCACGCCGCCTCGTCGGCCGGGAAGCCGGCGGTGGAGATGACCCCGCTCTTCCGGCACCGGTCCAGCACCCCTGCCGTGTCGGCGGCCCAGCCGGAGAGGTCGGCCGGGCCGGCCACCGTGGCCACCCCGCGCACCCGGGGATCGGCCAGCGCCAGGCGCAGCGCCAGGGCCCCCCCAAGCCCAAAACCGACGGCCCACACCTCCCCGTCGGGAGCGACCTCACGATCGGCCAGGAAGGCCAGGTCCTCCAGCCACCCGCCGGCCGAGAAGTCCCCCGCCGACCCGCCGGTGCCCCGCAGCAGCCCGGCCACCACCATCAGGCCGGACTCCTCGGCCAGCCGGTCGGCCAGGGCCGGGTAGGCCCGCCCGGTGTCGGCGGCGCCGCCGGTGCCCCGGGGCAGCTCGTGGCACAGCAGCACCACCGGTCGGCGCTCAGGTCGGGAGGGTCCCGGGGCGCAGTACCGCTGCAGGGTGCCGGCCGGCCCGGCGACGACCTGCCAGGGCCCTCCGGCCGCCTCTTCGATGCTCGGCCCCGCGCCCGGCCCGCCCGCCGCGCCCGCCGCGCCCGCCAGCGACGGCCCGGCGCTCACCGGGCTCAGATGCCGATCTGCTGGGCCAGCAGCTCGCGGTGGTAGGCCGGGTCGCCCAGCAACAGCTCGGACGACTTGGCCCGCTTGAAGTACAGGTGGGCGTCGTGCTCCCAGGTGAAGCCGATGCCGCCGTGGATCTGGATGTTCTCGGCAGCGGCGTGGAAGTAGGCCTCCGAGCAGTACGACTTGGCCAGGCTGGCGACCACCGGCAGCTCGTCGGAAGCCTCGGCTGCCGCCCACCCGGCGTAGTAGGCGGCCGACCGGGCCGACTCCACCTCGAGCAGCATGTCGGCGCACTTGTGCTTGATGGCCTGGAAGCTGCCGATGGGACGGCCGAACTGGATGCGGGTCTTGGCGTACTCGACCGAGCTGTCCAGGCAGTGCTGGGATCCGCCGACCTGCTCGGCGGCCAGGGCGACGGCCGCCAGCTGCAGGGTCTTCTCCAGGCCGGCCCCGGCACCCCCTTCCGTCCCCACCAGCCGGGCCGGGGTGGCCGAGAACTCCAACCGGGCCTGCTTGCGCGTCTGGTCCATGGTCGGCAGGGGGGTCCGCGCCAGCCCGGCGGCGTCGCCCGCCACCGCGAACAGGCTCACCCCCTTGCCGGTCCGGCCCACCACCAGGACCAGGTCGGCGACGTGACCGTCGATGACGTACGTCTTGTGGCCGTCGAGGGCCCAGCCGTCGCCCGAGCGGGCGGCGGCCAAGGTGACGGACCCGGGGTCCCAGTGCCCGGTGTCCTCGGCCAGGGCCAGGGCGCCGATCGTCTGGCCCGAGGCGATCCCGGGGAGCAGCTCCTTCTTGGCCGTCTCATCGCCCGACGTGAGCAGGGCGTTGGCGGCCAGGGCGACCGAGGAGAAGTACGGAGCGCACAAGAGGGCGGCGCCCATCTCCTCCAGCACCACGATCAGCTCCACGTAGCCGAACCCCGACCCGCCGTGCTCCTCGGGGATGGTGAGGGACTGCAGGCCGAGCTGGTCCGCCATCTGGGCCCACACGGCGGGGTCGTACCCCTCGGTCGTCTCCATCAGGCGGCGGACCTCGGCCTCGGGCGACTTGTCGGCGAGGAAGCGCCGGACGGCGCGCCGCAGCTCCTCCTGCTCCTCACTGAAGGCGAAGTTCATCGAGCGTCCTTCCTGCCGGCGACGGCCCCGGAGGGTGGCCGCGCCGGTCCGGGATCCATCGGCGCGGCGGTCTCCCACCGGTGGTCTACCCGACCGGACGCCGAGGTTACACCGTGTCACCGGGCGCCCGGAGCGGTGCGGGAGACGCCCCGGTGTGGCAGCCTGGGGGGGTGCCCAGGGTCGAGCGCATCTGGGAGGACGCCACCTGCGAGGTGCACCGCAGCGTGGTCGGCCCCATGGACAACAACGTCTACGTCCTCCGGTGCCGGCGCACGGGCGACGCCCTCCTGGTCGACGCGGCCAACGAGCACGACCTCCTCCTGGAGATCTGCCGTGACCTGGGCGTGCGCCAGGTGGTCGAGACCCACGGCCACTGGGACCACATCCAGGCCGTCCCCGCCATCCGCGAGGCGGGGATCGCCGTGGCCGTCACCCCCGAGGACGCCGGGATGCTCCCCTCCTACGACCTCCTGCTCGACGACGAGGCGGTGGTCGAGGTCGGCCGGCTGCGGGTGCACACGATCGCCACCCCGGGCCATACGCCGGGCTCGATGTGCTTCGCCGTCAAGGGCACCCCGCTGCTCCTGAGCGGTGACACGCTGTTCCCGGGCGGGCCGGGCAACACCTCGTTCCCCGGAGGCGACTTCGCCACCATCATCCGGTCGATCGAACGCCGGCTCCTGGCCAGGTTCGGCGACGACACCGTGGTGCTGCCCGGCCACGGTGCCTCGACCACCATCGGCACCGAGGCCCCCCACCTGGCGGAGTGGGTCGACCGGGGCTGGTGACCGCCAGCCGGCAGATTTTCCCTATGCCGGTGGTGGAAATAGGGCCAGCCGGTAGACTCGTAGGACGTGGCCCCTGCGCTCCTCGACGTCCAGGGCCTCTGCGTAGAGGCCGGCGGGCACCCGATCCTCACCGGCGTCGACCTTGCGGTCGCCGAGGGGGAGGTCCACGCCCTGATGGGGCCCAATGGCGCCGGGAAGTCCACCCTGGCTGCCACCCTGCTCGGTCACCCGGGCTACCAGGTGACCGGGGGGACCGTCCGCCTGCGCGGCGAGGACGTGACCCACTGGGCCGCCGACGCCCGGGCCAAGGCCGGCATGTTCCTCGCCTTCCAGTACCCCGAGGCCATCGAGGGCGTGTCGGTGGTGCAGTTCCTCCGCCAGGCGATCGCCGCCCGCAAGGGCGGCGACGTGTCGGTCCTCGAGGTCCGCCTGGCCATGACCGAGTGGATGGAACGGCTGGGGATGGATCCGTCGTTCGGCGAGCGCCACCTCAACCAGGGGTTCTCGGGCGGCGAGAAAAAGCGCAACGAGGTGCTCCAGATGGCGCTGCTCGAGCCGGACCTGGCCGTCCTGGACGAGACCGACTCCGGCCTCGACATCGACGCCCTGGGCGTGGTGGCCCGGGGCGTCCACACCGTGCGCCAGGAGCACCCGCGGCTCGGGGTCCTGGTGGTCACCCACTACCAGCGGCTGCTCGAGGACCTCGTCCCCGACCGCGTGCACCTCATGATCGACGGCCGCATCGTCGAGCGCGGCGGGCCGGATCTGGCCCGGCAGGTCGAAGCGGCCGGCTACGAACGGTGGCGGTGAGGTGGGCACGGCGGCACGGTCCGGATCGGTGAGCCCCCCGCCCCCGGTGCCGGGCGCCGTCGATCCGACCCCGCTCGACGTGGACGTGGTGCGCAAGGACTTCCCGCTGCTGGCCCGGACCGTCCACGACCGGCCGCTCGTGTACCTGGACTCCGCCGCCACCTCACTCCAGCCCCGTGCCGTGCTGGCCGCCATGGACCACTACTACGAGGCCACCCACGCCAACGTCCACCGCGGCGTCTACGCCACCGCCGAAGAGGCCACCCGCCTCTACGAGGCGGCCCGCCTGGCCGTCGGCCGGTTCATCGGCGCCCCCGACCCGGCCCGGGAGGTGGTGTTCACCAAGAACGCCACCGAGGGGCTCAACCTGGTGGCCGCCTCCTGGGGCCGGACGAACCTGAAGGCCGGCGACCGGGTGCTCCTGACCGAGATGGAGCATCACGCCAACCTGGTGCCCTGGCTGTCCCTGGCCGAGGAGCGCGGCCTCGAATTGTCGTACCTCGAGGTGGACGGCGACGGGCGGCTCGACCTCTCCGACCTGGAGCGCCGGCTCGACGGCGTCAAGCTCGTCGGGGTGACGGCCATGTCCAACGTGCTCGGCACCATCAACCCGCTGGCCCGGATCAGCCGGGCGGCCCACGCCGCCGGTGCCGTCGTGGTGGCCGACGGCGCCCAGTCGGTCCCGCACTTTCCGGTCGACGTGACCGAGCTCGAGGTGGACTTCCTGGCCTTCTCGGCCCACAAGATGCTGGGACCGACGGGCATCGGCGCCCTGTGGGCCCGGGCCGACCTGCTCGACGCCATGCCCCCCTTCCTCGGCGGGGGCGGCATGATCCTCGACGTCCGCCTCGACCGGTTCCTCCCGGCCGAGCCGCCCCACCGGTTCGAGGCGGGGACCCCGCCCATCGCCGAGGCGGTGGGCTTCAACGCCGCCGTCGACTACCTCCGGGGCATCTCCATGGATCGCCTGCGGGTCCACGAGCGCGACCTGACCGCCTACGCGTTGGCCGCCATCGAGGAGCGGCTGGGCGGCGACTGCCGGGTGTTCGGCCCGCCGGCCGGCGACGACCGGGGCGGGGTCATGTCGCTGGCCTTCCGGGACGTGCACCCCCACGACGTGGCGCAGGTGCTCGACCAGTTCGCCGTGTGCGTGCGCCCGGGCCACCACTGCGCCAAGCCGCTCATGCGCAAGCTCGGGGTCTCGGCCACCGCCCGGGCCTCCGTCGGCCTGTACAACGACGAGCACGACATCGACGTCCTGATCGAGGGGCTGGTCGAAGCCGGTAGGTTGTTCGGATGACCGAGACCGGGTGCGGGTCCCGCTGATGGCCGACCTGGAGGACCTCTACCGGGAGATCATCCTCGACCACTACCGCTCGCCCCGGAACCGCGGCGAGCTGTCGTCCCCGCCGGCCCACCGGGTGGAAGGGTTCAACCCGCTGTGCGGCGACGAGGTGGTGGTCACCCTGACCGTCGAGGACGGCCGCCTGTCCGACATCAAGATCGGCGGCACCGGCTGCTCCATCAGCCAGTCCTCGGCCTCGCTCATGTCGGCGGCCGTCAAGGGGAAGGACGTCGGCGACGTGCGCCGGCTGATCCGGACGTTCAAGTCGCTGATGTCGGTCCACGAGGCCTCGCTCGGGGCCGACGGGGACGGTGCCGACGGGAGCGAGCCGCAGCCGGTCGACCTTTCGAGCCTGGGCGAGCTGGCGGCCCTCCAGGGGGTGGTGAAGTTCCCGGTGCGGATCAAGTGCGCCACCCTGAGCTGGAACGCCCTGGCCCAGGGCTTGGACGAGGCGGCCACCACCGCCTGAGGGCCCGGGCGCCCCACCCGCGGTCGCCCGTCGGGGGACCCGGCCTCAGGACGGGCGGCACGGCGTCGGGTCGAACGACGCCGCAGGCGGCGGGGGGGCCGGCGGTGCCGCGGAATGCCCGGACGCCGGGGCGGAGGCGGTCACCGCCGGTGGTGTGGCCGGCTCCAGTGTGGTGTTCGGGGGCGGTGACGTGGGGTGCGTCAGCTCGCCACCGAACACCGACACCAGCAGCTGCTGGGCCGCCGGCTGGTCGACGAAGAGGACGTCGCCCCACGGGGTGACGTAGCCACGCGACATGGTCGGCAGGGTCATGGTCGAGATGGTTGTGGCGTCGATGGAGTGGAAGGACTCGGCCAGGCCGATGAGGCCGTCCATCGAGAAGCTCGAGTCGATCGCGACGCCCTGGGGGATCGACCCGAGCAGGGCGTTCAGCGTCAGCGGGTTGTACTTGGTCTTGGCCTCGTCGATGAGCGCCTTCATGAAGGCGTCCTGGCGCTTGATGCGGCCGAGGTCACCGGCCGGTGTGTACTGCCAGGTGCCGTTGGCCTGGTACTGGTAGTCCCGGCTGCGGGCCACGGCCAGGGCCTTGGTGCCTGTCAGGAGCTGGCAGCCGGGGGTGGTGACGTCCAGGCCCGACTCGTTGACCCCGGTTGTCGGGTTGACTGTGCGGGTCGGGTACGGGAAGTCCATGTGGATGCCGCCCAGGGCGTTGACGGCGCCGACCAGCCCGCCGAAGTCCACCTGGACGACGTGGCTGATCGGGATGCCGAAGTTGGCCTCGATGGTCTGGACGAGCAGGCTCGGGCCGCTGTTGTAGGAGGCGTTGATCCGGTTGAGGCGCCCGAATGTCGAGATGTTCTTGCCCACCATCGAGACCAGGGTGTCCCGGGGGATGGAGAGGATGGTGATCCGCTTCGTCGCCGGTGCCACGTGCCAGATCATGTCCACGTCGCTGCGCTGGCCACCCACCTTTGTCGATGTCCCGAAGTGGGCTGTCCCCTGGACGTTGCCGACCCGGGAGTCCGATCCGATCACCAGCATGTTGAACGGCTTGCCGGACGCCGCCGGCACCTCCCCGGCCACGTCGACCTTGTGGATCTGGTCGTAGCGGAACCGGGCGTAGCCGTAAGCCGCCCCGGCCACCGCCAGGGCCAGGACGACGATCGCCACCAGCGGCGTCAGCACCTTGCGGCGGGTGCTCCACCGCCGCCGGCGGCCGCCGCCACCTTCTCCCCCGGCAGCGCCCCGGACCGGGCGGCGGCCACCGCCACCACCACCCCCATCTCCCCCGGCAGCGCCACGGACCGGGCGGCGGCCCACTCCGCCACCTCCGCCCATCTGCTGACCCAGGGCGCGCAGGCGCTCCTCGCTTCGGGG
>JBOGGE010000133.1:0-32853 GCA_050743865.1 Acidimicrobiales bacterium | reverse complement strand
GGCAGCGGGTCGATGGTCCGCGAGTAGGCGGTGGAGCCGGCCACAATTAGCGCCGGCTGCTCGCGCTTGGCCAGGTCGGCCACCTGGTCGAAGTCGATGATCTCGCCCGGCTTGTCGGGGTCGCCGGTGGTCGGGGACACCCCATAGGAGACGAAGCGCCAGATCTTGGAGGTGATGCTGGCCGGGGACCCGTGGGTCAGGTGGCCGCCGTGGTCGAGCCGCATGGCGAGCACCGTGTCGCCCGGCTCGAGGAGGGCCTGGTAGGCGGCGACGTTGGCCGAGGCCCCCGAGTGCGGCTGGACGTTGGCGTGCTCGGCCCCGAACAGCGCCTTGGCCCGCTCGCGGGCCAGGTCCTCGACCTCGTCGATCACCCGGTTGCCGCCGTAGTACCGCCTCCCGGGGTAGCCCTCGGCGTACTTGTTGGTCAGCACCGAGCCGGTGGCCGCCAGCACCGCCGGCGAGGTGAAGTTCTCCGAGGCGATGAGCTGGAGGGTGGTGGACTGGCGGTCCATCTCCTGGTCGAGCAGGCGGGCCACGTCCGGGTCGCCGGCCAGCCATCCGGCGAACGGCGCCGGGGCGCCGAACGCGCTCATCGGCCACCTCGGTCGGCGCCGGACCGGCCGGGGCCTGGGCGCGCACGGCCCGCGTGAGTCACCATGGGAGCCATCGTACCCATGCCGCCCTCCGGCTCCGGGGCGGTAGCGTCGCCGCCGTGGCGCTCGATCCCCGCACCCCGGTGGTGGTCGGGGTAGGGCAGGTCACCAGCCACCCGGACCCCGGAGTCGAGCCCGGCAGCCGGCCCGAGCCGCTCGCCCTCATGGTCCGGGCACTGCGGGCGGCGGCCGAGGACTGCGACGGGGCGCCCCCCGGGGGGGCCAGCCCGGCCGGCGACCGCCTCCTCTCCGCCGCCGGGAGCCTGTCGGTGGTGGACGCGTTCAGCTGGCCGGTGCCGAACCCCGCCCTCCTGGTGGCCGAGGCCCTGGGCATCCGGCCGGCCGAGCTCCTGCGCTCGGGGGTGGGGGGCAACTCGCCCCAGTCCCTGCTCCACCGCTCGGCCGCCGCCATCGCCGCCGGACAGACGGACGTCGCCCTGGTGACCGGGGCCGACTGCGTCGGCACCCGCACCGCCGCCCGGCGGCGCCCGGGCCACCAGCCGGTGCGCTGGACGGCGCAGGACGCCGCCGGCACCCCGCCGCCGGTGGTGTTCGGGTCGGACCGGGCGCCGGCCACCGAGCTGGAGACGGCCAGGGGGATCCGGATGCCGCTCCAGGCCTACCCGCTGCTGGAGAGCTCGTTGCGGGCGGCCCGGGGCTGGCCGCTGGACGAGCACCGGCGGCGGATCGGCGAGCTGTGGTCCCGGTTCTCGGAGGTGGCGGCGGGCAACCCCTACGCCTGGCTGCGCCAGCCCCGGTCGGCGGCCGAGATCGTCGAGCCGTCGCCCATGAACCGGATGGTGGCCTTCCCCTACACCAAGCTGTGCACGGCCAACATCGCCGTCGACCAGGGCGCCGCCTACGTCTGCTGCTCGGTGGCGGCGGCGCGGGCGGCCGGCGTCCCGCCCGAACGCTGGGTGTTCCCGCTGGCCGGCGCCGACGCCCACGACCACTGGTACCTCTCCGAGCGTCCCGAGCTGCACCGCTCGCCGGCCATCCGGCTGGCCGGGGCGTGGGCCCTGGCGGCGGCCGAGGTCGGCGTCGACGACCTCGGGCCGGTCGACCTCTATTCCTGCTTCCCGGTCGTGGTCCGCATGGCCGCCCGCGAGCTGGGGCTGGCCGAGGACGACCCCGGGCGGCCGCTCACCGTGACCGGGGGGCTCACCTTCGCCGGCGGCCCGGGCAACAACTACACCAGCCACGGCATCGCCACCCTGGTGGCCCGCCTGCGCCAGGATCCGGGCGCCGCCGGCCTGGCCACCGGGCTCGGGTGGTACGCCACCAAGCACGCCGTCGGCGTCTACGCCTCGCGGCCCCCCGTCCACCAGGGCCGGGACGGCTTCTTGTGGGGGGACGTCCAGGCGTCGGTCGACGCCCTCCCCCGGTGCCCGGTCGACCCCGGGGCCACCGGCCCGGGGACGGTCGAGACCTACACCGTCCTCTACGGCCGGGACGGGCGCCCCACCCTCGGGATCCTGGCCTGCCGCACCGGCACCGGCGCCCGGACCTGGGCCAACATGGCCGACCAGGGCGTCCTGGCCGAGCTGTGCGCCGTCGAGGGGATCGGGCGGGCCGGCGACCTCGCCCCCGGCGGCTCCCTGACCCTCTCCTGAGCCTGGCCCCGGCGCCGTTCAGCGGACGGCGGCCTCGATCCACGGCCAGGGGATCCCGCCCTCGCGCAGGCAGGCGGGAGGCGAGACCGTGCAGTCCACCACGGTCGAGGGCACGCCGTCGCAGCGCCCGCCGTCGACGACCACGGCCACGGCCCCGGCGCCGAAGGCCGACGCCACCTCGGCGGCGGTGGTGAACGGCGGCCGGCCGTGGAGGTTGGCGCTGGTCACCGCCAAGGGTCCCGCCTTCCGGCACAGCGCCCGCAGGAAGCGGTGGTCCGGCCGGCGCAGCCCGACCGTCTTCCCGTCGCCCCCGAGGCCCCCGCCGAGGTGGGGGCGCACGGGCACCACCACGGTGAGCGGGCCCGGCCAGTACCGGGCGGCGATCATGGACGCCGACCGGGGCCACTCGGCCGCCACCTGGTGCACCTGGCCCCAGCGCCCGACCAGCACCGGCAGGGCCAGCCCGGGCGGCCGCCCCTTGGCCGAGAACACGGCGGCCAGCCCGGCCGGGCGGTCGAGCCGGGCCGCCAGGCCGTACACGGTGTCGGTGGGCAGGGCCACCACGCCACCGGCGGCGAGGACGGCGAGGGCGGCGGCGGCGCCCCGGTCCGACGCCGGGACGACGGGCGGCGGGCCGTCAGGAGGCGGTGCCGCGAGCCCCTCAGCCACGGGCCACGACGCCGCGGTCCCTCCCGGCCAGGTCACCGAAGACCTCCACCTCCGAGTAACCGAGGCGGCGGGCCAGGGCGGCGGCGGCGGCTGCCTGGTGGGGCGCCGTCTCCACCACGACGGTGCCGGCCGGCCGGAGCCACCGGGGGGCGCCGGCCAGCACCTCCTCGACGTCGGCCAGCCCCGGGGTGCCGTCGGACCCGGCGGCGGCCACGAGGGCCCGGCGCGGCTCACGGCGGACCTCGGGGTCGAGCGACCCCCACTCCTCCCCGGCCACGTACGGCGGGTTGGCCACCACCAGGTCGACGCTTCCTTCGACATCGGTGGGAAGCGCCCCGAACCACGAGCCCCGGGCCAGCCGGACGCGGCCGGCCACGCCGAGCCCGGGCCACGCCGCCGCCACCCGGTCCCGGTTCTCGGCGGCCAGCGACAGGGCGTCGGCGTCGGCGTCGGTGGCCCACACGACCAGGCCCGGGAGGTCGCCGGCGAGCTCCACCGCCAGCGACAGGGCGACGGCGCCCGACCCGGTCCCCAGGTCCACGACCACCGGGCCGTCCCCGGATCCGTCCCCGGGGCGGCCGAGCGCACCCAGGGCGACGCCGACCACCTCCTCGGTCTCGGGCCGGGGGATGAGGGCGCGGCGGTCGACGGCGAGCTCGATGGTGCGGAAGGGCCACGTGCCCAGCAGGTACTGCAGCGGCTCCCCGGCCGCCCGGCGCTCGGCCAGGGTGGCCAGGCCGAGCACCTGCCCGCTGGTCAGCCCGTCCCCCGGCCACCCACCGCCGGCCACGTGCTCGACCAGCCAGCGGGCTTCGGCCGCCGATCCCAGCCGGGCGGCCAGCGAGGCCGTGACCTCCCGCCGGGTGGGGCCGGCGGCGGACCGGCCCGTCATTCGCCGGCGAGCTGGCGGGACCGCTTGTCGGCCATCAGGGCGTCGGTCAGCTCGTCGAGGTCGCCGGCGAGCACCTGGTCCAGCTTGTGGAGCGTGAGGTTGAGCCGGTGGTCGGTGACCCGGTTCTCCCGGAAGTTGTAGGTGCGGATCTTCTCCGAACGGCCGCCGCCCCCCACCTGGCTCCGGCGCCGGGCGGCCAGGTCCGATGCCCGGCGGTCCTGTTCGAGCTTCAAGAGCCGCGCCCGCAGGACCGTCATGGCCTTGGCCCGGTTCTGGATCTGGCTCTTCTCGTCCTGCATGGCCACCACCAGGCCGGTGGGCAGGTGCGTCACCCGCACCGCCGAGTCGGTGGTGTTGACCGACTGCCCGCCCGGCCCGGTCGACCGGTAGACGTCGACCTTCAAGTCGGCCGGGTCGATGGCGATCTCTACCTCGTCGGCCTCGGGCAGCACCGTCACCGTCGCCGACGAGGTGTGCACCCGGCCCTTGGACTCGGTGACCGGGACCCGTTGCACCCGATGGGGTCCGGCCTCCTGCTCGAGCCGGGACCAGGCATCCTCGCCCTTCACCAGGCACACCGCCTCGTTGAGCCCGTCGCGCTCCGACGGGTTGAGCGAGAGGACCTCGACCTTCCACCCCCGGCGGGCGGCGTAGCGCGAGTACATCTCGAAGAGGTCGCGGGCGAACAGGTTGGCCTCCTCGCCACCCTCCGCCCCCCGGATCTCGACGATCACATTGCGCCCGTCGTTGGGGTCCTTGGGTAGGAGGAGGACGGCGAGCTCGGCTTCCAGTTCGTCGATCGACCCCTGGGCGGCATCGACCTCGTCCTGGACGGCGGCCCGGTCGTCAGGCGACGCCTCGTCCAGCATCTGGCGCGCCGTCTCGAGGTCGGCCCTCGCCGCTCCCAGCCGGCGCCAGGCGGCCACCACCGGGCTGAGGTCCTTGTGGCGGCGCGACAGCTGGCGCAGCCGCGCCAGCTCCGAGACGGTGCCGGGATCGGCCAGCTCGGCCTCGACCTGTTCGAGCTCGCGCTCCAGGCCGGCCAGGCGCCCGTCGAGGGGGTCGGAAGGTTCGCCGTCGGGGGCCACGGCGACGAGGCTACGCCGGGCGGCGACGCCGCCCGTCAGCCTCGGGCCGGCGTCTTCTTGGTCGTCCGCTGCCCGTAGCGGCGCTGGAACCGCTCCACCCGTCCGCCCGAGTCAACCAGCTTCTGCTTCCCGGTGAAGAAGGGGTGGCACTCGTTGCACAGCTCCACGTGGAGGTCGGGCTTGGTCGAACGGGTGATGAACGTGTTGCCACACGAGCAGCGCACTGAGGCGTCTCGGTAGGCGGGATGGATGTCTGCCTTCATGGTCGCTCCGGTTGTCCGAGGGATCTCTTCGTGGTTGGTGGGGGTGCCGGTTACGGCGTGGCGCCCTTGGCGATCTCCGCCAGGAACTCGTCGTTGCTCTTCGTCGTCCTGATCTTGTCCATCAAGAGCTCGAGGCCGGCGGCCGCGTTGCCCTCGTTGGCCAGCGCGTTCAGCACCCGGCGGAGCTTCCACACCTGCTGGAGGCCGCTGCGGTCGAAGAGCAGCTCCTCGTGACGGGTCGAGCTGGCGTTCACGTCGATCGACGGGTACAGCCGGCGCTCGGCCAGCCGGCGGTCGAGCCGCAGCTCCATGTTGCCGGTGCCCTTGAACTCCTCGAAGATCACCTCGTCCATCTTCGACCCGGTCTCGACCAGTGCGGTGGCGAGGATCGTCAGTGACCCGCCCTCCTCGATGTTGCGGGCCGCCCCGAAGAACCGCTTGGGCGGGTAAAGGGCGCCGGAGTCCACGCCGCCGGACATGATCCGGCCGGTGGCCGGCTGAGCCAGGTTGTAGGCACGGGCCAGCCGGGTGATCCCGTCCAGGATTATCACCACGTCCCTTCCCTCCTCGACCAGCCGCTTCGCCCGCTCGATGGCCAGCTCGGCCACCGCCGTGTGCTCGTCGGACGGCCGGTCGAAGGTGGAGGCGACGACCTCTCCCTTGACCGATCGCCGCATGTCGGTCACCTCCTCGGGCCGCTCGTCGACCAGGAGGACCATCAGGTGGACCTCGGGGTTGTTGGCCTCGATGGAGTGGGCCACCTGCTTCATGATCGTCGTCTTGCCCGCCTTGGGCGGCGACACGATGAGCCCGCGCTGCCCCTTGCCGATCGGCGACAGCAGGTCGACGATCCGGGCGGTCACGTTCTCCTTGGCGCCCGGCATCTCGAGGACCAGCTTGGCGTCGGGGAACAGCGGCGTCAGGTCCTCGAACCTGGGACGGGCGCGGGCGGCCTCGGGGTCCAGCCCGGACACCCGGTCGATGCGGAGCAGGGCCGGGTACTTCTCGTTGGTCGACGCCGGGCGGCACGCTCCTTCGACGAAGTCGCCCTTGCGCAGGGCGAACCGCCGGGCCTGGCTGATCGACACGTAGACGTCCCGGGCCGACGGCAGGTACCCGTCGCACCGCAGGAACCCGTAGCCCTCGTCGCGCAGGTCGAGGAGCCCCTGGATCTCGACCAGCTCTCCCTGGTAGGACGCGTCCTGATTGGACCCGCCCTGCAGGTCGCGATCTCCCCCGCTGCGCTCGCGGCCCCGTCGGCGGCGGCCTCGGCGGTTCCCGGGCTCAACGTTGGCCTGGCTCGACTGCCCGCCGTGGCGCTGCTGGCGCTGCGGGTGGGAGGACGATCCCTGGGCCGGGGCGGCACCGTTCCGCCCGTTCGAGGACTCCGGTCCGAAAGCCTGCGGGGAAGGCGGCGGAGCGGTGGCGGCCATGTCCGCCGTGACCTCCCGGGGAGCCGGCCCGGGCGGCGGGCCGCCCGTCACCTCCGGCCCGCCGTCGCCGGCGCCATGGGGGCCGCTCCCGTTGGTCGCCGGCGCCTCGGAGCTCCGGTCGGCACCGGCGGGTGGTGGCGCCACCCCGGTCGCCTCCAGGATCCGGTCGATGATGTCGGCCTTCTTCGTCCGCGTCGTCGTCTTGAGCGCCATCGCCTGCGCGATCGCACTGAGCTCGTCTCGCTCCTTGCCTTCGAGCACCGACCGTTCGAGCTGCTGCTCCGCCGTCATCGGTCTCCTATCTCGTGGTATCGCACGTGTGGCGACGCCACACGCAGTACGGGGGGGACGGATACACGGACGAAGGACGTACGCCAGGCAGACCTTCCCCCGAGCACCACCGGCGACGGACTCGTCGTGCGGGAACCGGCTACGGCCAGCGACGAACGCTCCGTTGCACCGGTGGGATGCCTGCCATCCTAGCGCCTGGTGAGCCGACCGGCAACCACCCGGCCCGCTCCGGCCCCGGACGTCGTCCGCCCCGTCCCCACCTCTCCTACCCTCCAACGCCCGGGCCGCCGGGAACATTCCCCGCAGCGAGCCGGCGCGCCGGATCAGATGTCGAGCTCGGCCAGGACGGCGTCGAGGCCGGGCTCCACCACGCGCGGGACAGAGATCTGGCTGATGGCGAGGTCGGGGTCCTTCAGGCCGTGCCCGGTCAGGACGCACACCACGGTCGAGCCGGGCGGCGCGCCGGCCGCCAGCAGGCCGGCGACGGATGCAGCCGAGGCAGCCTCGCAGAACACCGACTCCTCTTCGGCCAGGAAGCGGTAGGCGGCCAGGATCTGCTCGTCGGTCACGGCGGTGATGGCGCCGCCCGACTCGGCGGCGGCGGCCGTCGCCGAGTACCAGCTGGCCGGGTTGCCGATCCGGATGGCGGTGGCCACCGTCTCGGGGTGCTCCACGGGATGGCCCAGCACGATGGGCGCCGCCCCGGCGGCCTGGAAGCCGAGCATCCGCGGGAGCCGGGTCGACCGGCCCGCCGCTTTGTACTCGAGGTAGCCGCGCCAGTAGGCGGTGATGTTGCCGGCGTTGCCGACCGGGATGCAGTGGAGGTCCGGGGCGTCGCCGAGGACGTCGACGATCTCGAACGCCCCGGTCTTCTGGCCTTCGATGCGGTGCGGGTTGACGGAGTTCACCACCGTCACCGGCGCCCTGGTGGGCAGCTCCCGCACGATGGCGAGCGCCTGGTCGAAGTTGCCGCGCACCTGCAGCACCCGGGCCCCGTGGACCAGCGCCTGGGCCAGCTTGCCCAGGGCGATGTGGCCCTCGGGGATGAGGACGGCACAGGCCAGGCCGGCCCGGGCGGCGTAGGCGGCGGCCGAGGCCGACGTGTTCCCGGTCGAGGCGCAGACCACCGCCTTGGCCCCGCCCTCCACCGCCTTGGAGATGGCCAGCGTCATCCCCCGGTCCTTGAAAGAACCGGTCGGGTTGGCCCCCTCTACCTTGAGCCAGACCCGGGCCCCCACCCGCTCGGAGAGCCGGGGGGCGGGGACCAGGGGCGTCCCGCCCTCCAAGAGGGTGACCACCGGCGCGCCGGGCGCCACCGGCAGAAGATCCCGGTACTGCTCGATGATCCCGGGCCAGCCGACCGTCATCTCAACCGCCCGGCCCCGGCCCCCCGGCGCCCCCCGCCGGCCCGTCCTCGGGGCCGATCACCCGCAGCACGCCGCCCACCCGGTCCACGGCGTCCAGGCGCCGCAGGTCGTCCAGGGTCCCGGCCACGTCGCCTTCCCGGGCGGCGTGGGTGAGGAAGACCAGCCGGGCCTCCCCGCCCATGCCGAACTGCTCCATCACCCGGATGGACACGCCCCGGTGGCCGAACACGGTGGCCACGGCGGCCAGGACGCCGGGGCGGTCGACCACGTCGATGCTCAGGTAGAAGGCGGAGCGCACCTCCTCGATCGGCCGCAGCGCCACCCGGCCGAGCCGGGGGGCGGGCGCCGGCGCGCCGGCCCGGAGGTTGCGGGCGGCGTCGATCAGGTCGCCGAGGACGGCGCTGGCCGTCGGGGCGCCACCGGCGCCCCTGCCATAGAGCATGAGCTCGCCGGCCTGCTCGCCCTCCACGAAGACGGCGTTGAAGGCACCCCGCACCGATGCAAGGGGATGCGACCGGGGCACCATCGCCGGGTGGACGCGCACCGAGATGTCGGGTCCCCCCTCGACCAGCTCCGCCACCGCCAGGAGCTTGACCACGTAACCGAGCCGGCTGGCGTAGGCCACGTCGACGGCCCGGACCCCCGTGATGCCCTCCCGGTAGACGTCGGCGCCGACCACCGGCGTCCCGAAGGCGAGGCCGGCGAGGATGGCGGCCTTGGCGGCGGCGTCGTCGCCCGAGACGTCGGCCGACGGATCCCGTTCGGCCAGGCCCAGCTCCTGCGCCTCGGCCAGCACGTCGTCGTAGCCGGTGCCGTCCTCGGTCATCCGGGTCAGGACGTAGTTGGTGGTCCCGTTGACGATCCCCATCACCCGCACGACCCGCTCGCCGGCCAGCGACTCGCGCAGGGGGCGGATCACGGGGATGGCGCCGCCGACCGCCGCCTCGTAGAGGAGGTCGACCCCGTTGGCGGCAGCCAGCTCCGCCAACTCGGCCCCGGCCTCGGCCAGGAGCGCCTTGTTGCCGGTGACGACCGGGTGCCCGGCTCGCAGCGCCGCCTCCAGCAGCGTCCGGGCCGGGTCGACGCCACCGATCAGCTCGACCACGACGTCGACGTCGGTTCGCTCGACCAGCGCCTTGGCGTCGGCGGTGAGGAGGCCGGGCGGCAGCTCGACGTCCCGTGGGCGGGCCGGGTCGAGGACCGCCACCCCGACCAGCTCCAAGCGGACCCCCGAGCGGGCGGCGATCTCGTCCCCGCGGGCCACGAGCGTCGCCGCCAGCGCCGCCCCGACGGTGCCGCAGCCGAGCAACGCCACCCGCACCGGCGCCATCCGCGGTGGTCCGGTGCCGCCGTTCACCCGATCACGGTACCGCCTCGGCCGGGGATCAGGCGTCGAGGCGGACCAGATCCTCGTCCGTCTCGCCCCGGACCACCACCGTGGCCCGCCCGCCCTCTACGAACACGACGGGCGGCCGCGGCACCTTGTTGTAATTGGAGGCCATCGAGTACCCGTAGGCGCCCGTGACCGGCGTGGCCAGGACGTCCCCGACGGCCAGGTCGGAC
The DNA here is from genome assembly GCA_050743865.1 of Acidimicrobiales bacterium. Lineage (GTDB taxonomy): Bacteria > Actinomycetota > Acidimicrobiia > Acidimicrobiales > RAAP-2 > DAHUZJ01. The sequence goes on along the minus strand of JBOGGE010000133.1, from coordinate 23,021 downwards.
GGCAGGCGGGCGTCGGCGACGACCACGTCCCCCGTCTCGCAGTGCTTCCCCACGACCCGTACCGGCCGGGGGCGGGAAGCCCCAGCCGCCCGGGGCAGGAACGCCTCGTAGCCACTCCCGTAGAGGACGGGGCGAGGGTTGTCGCTCATGCCGCCGTCGACCGACACATAGGTGCGGATCCCGGGCAGCTCCTTCACGGTGCCGACCCGGTACAAGGTGATGCCGGCGGTGGCCACGATGGAGCGTCCCGGCTCGGCGGTGATCCGGGTGGCCGGGTCGACGCCGGCCACCCGGCACGCCTCGAGAGCGGCGGCCGCCCACGACGCCTGGCTCGGCGCCCGCTCGTCGTTGAGGTAGGCGACCCCAAGGCCGCCCCCCACCACCAGCTCGGGCAGGCCCAGCGGGCCGAAGAACGCCCCGAGGATCTCCGCCGCCTGCTCGAAGTGCCCGACGTCGAAGACCTGGCTGCCGATGTGGGCGTGCACGCCGACCAGGTCCACCCCGGGAAGCAGCTCCACCGCCGCCACCGCCCGCGACGCCGCCCCCGACGCCACCGAGAAGCCGAACTTCGAGTCCTCCTGCCCGGTCCGGACGAACTCGTGGGTGTGGACCTCGACCCCGGGGGTGACCCGGACGAGCACCCTCGGGCGCGGAAACGGGGCGTCGTCGGCCGACCGCCCGGCGGTCGGAACGTCGGTCAGGCGCCCGATCCGGGCCAGCTCGTCGAAAGAGTCGATCACGATCCGGCCGACGCCGGCCTCGATGGCCCGGGCCAGCTCGGCGTCCGACTTGTTGTTGCCGTGCAGTACCAACCGCTCGGCCGGCACGCCAGCCGACAGGGCCACGTAGAGCTCGCCCCCGGTGGCCACGTCGAGGCACATCCCCTCCTGGCAGACAAGCCGGGCCATGGCCTGGCACAGGAACGCCTTGGAGGCGTAGGCGACGCCGTCCCCCCAGGCGGCCACCGCCTCCCGGCATCGGGCCCGCAGGTGCGCCTCGTCGTAGACGAAGAGGGGGGTCCCGTGCTGGCGGGCCAGGTCGCAGAGGTCGACCCCGCCGATCGCCAGGTGGCCGTCGGGACCGATCTCGGCGGTGTCGGGCAGCAGGTGGCGGGCCAGGGGCGCCGGGGACGGCGAGAGCGGGGGGGGCGCCGGGGAGGCCGAGAGCGGGGGGGACGCCGGGGAGGCCGAGGGCGGGGGGGACACCGTGGACGGCGAGGGCGGAGGGGACGCCGGGGACGGCGAGAGCGGGGGGGACGCCGGGGACGCCTCGGGGAGCATGCCCCAGGATACGGCAGGCGGCCGCCGGCACCGCCGCCACGTGCGCCTCCGCGGCGGGGAGCCCGACGGCGGACGGCTACGATCGAGGCTCGCCCTGCCCCAGTAGCTCAGCGGATAGAGCACCGGCCTCCGGAGCCGGGTGCGCAGGTTCGAGTCCTGCCTGGGGCGCCGATCGCCAGAGCGCGAACCTTCCGGTCCGTGCCGCCTGGCACGCGGAACCACGGTACAACGCGGTCGCGACCGTCGACGCGGATCTCGTCGACGAGGGCCTGTAGCAGTGCCTTGCCCGCCGGGACAGAGCCCGTCGTGATGGCGGTCTCGATACGGTGGCGCGTCTCGGCGATCTCATGGGCGTCGGGCGCGGCAGCCGACGCCTGCTGCACGGCAACGACCAGTTCCTCGCGCCGCTCCCGGAGGTCGCGGACCTTGGCGGCCAGCCCTTCGAGGCGCCTTCCGCACTGGGCCTCCGACAGCGTGCCGGACTCGAACGCCGAGAGGTACCGCTCGATGGCGTCCTCGGCCTTGGTGATGCCGGCGTCGACGACCGCCAGCTCCTGCTTGTGGTTGGCGCGCTCGGAGCGCGCCCGGCGCCGGGCCGAGTCGACGGCCTTGTCGAACAGGTCGGTGCGCTCGTAGGTGCAGAGCAGAGCGTCCAGGACGGCAGCGTCCAGCTCCTCTGCCGGCAAGCGTTCGGCGCCGCAGTACTTCGTGCCGTAGCGCTGGCGGGAGAAGCACGTGTAGTAGCGGTACCGGTAGCGGTTGCCGACGGCCGAGGTCCCGACGAAGTGCTTGCCACAGCGGGCGCAGACGAAAAGACCGGCCGAGAGGAACGGCGAGGTGGCCGAGGCGCGCTTCGAGTAGTCCTCGCCTCGCTCGGAGAGGAGCGCCTGGGTCCTGTCGAAGAGCTTCTCGTCGACGAGGTGGGGGTGGGGGCCGTCGTGGAGGGCGCCTCGGAAGAAGACCTTGCCCACGTAGACCGGGTTGCGCAGCACGGTGAGGACGGCCGTGTGGTTCCAGGGCCTCCCGGCCTTGGAGCGATGCCCGGCCTCGTTCAGCCACACCGCCAGCGCCCGGGCGCCGTCGCGGCCGTGCGCGTAGCGGTCGAAGATGATCGGCACGAGCGGCGCCTCGCGGGGGACGGGGCCCGGGGGCCGGGGGCCGGGGGCCGGGGTGAGATACCCCGTCGTCGCGCCGGCTCTTCGCCGCAGTCGCTCGCCTGAACCCGCGGTACGCGGCCGGCGTACTCCGCACGCTGACGCAGCCGTCGGTCACGTGATGGATTGGCGGCCACGGGCCGGCGCGCCCGCCGAGCGGCCGTTGGGGGCGGCGGCGAAACAGCCAGATCGTGTCGGACAGAGTCCGCGCTGGCACTGCAGTCGCCGTAGAGGCGTCTCGAGAGGAGGTTCGGCGATCCCTCGCGAAAGACACCGCCGCTCTGCCTGCCGATGCCTTCGACCAGCTTTTCGCCGCTGTGGCGCGTCTGAACCGCGGAGGCGCCTCGACTCACAGACGGAGCAACCGGCCCCCGAACCTCGGGGACGCGCGGCGGCATCTTCAACGGCGGAAGTGGGGGAACCTCCCTCTTGCGGTGCATCGTATGGTACTAGTACGAAAAGGACCATGGAGTTGCGCATCAGAACGCGCCGCAGGTCAAAAGCGCGATGGCCGACTGTCAGCACCTCATGGCGGACATCGGCTATGGGTCCGGAGGTTACCCGTAGCGGGTTCGAGTCCCAACACGGCAGTTGCCCACGTGACCCGGCTGAGGGTTGGAGCTGTCGCGTAAGTCGGGCCCCGCGAAGCCGCACTGGCAGCGTGAAACTTGACTCGGGTGTGCCGGCTTCGCCGGCCAAAGCTTCCTAGCGCTAAAGGATAAAGGGAAGGAACATTTTCGTGCGTGCCTGGTAAGCCGGGTAGCTGTCTGGGAAGGCCCTGGCCAGGTTGCGCTCCTCGGTGGTCGCCGACCAGTAGAAGCAGCCGGCGAGCAGCGCGACGACGATGAGGCCGAACAGGTTGGTCACGAGCGCGGTCCCGAGCACACCAAGCAGCAGCCCGGTGTAGATCGGGTTGCGCACGAGGCGGTAGGGGCCCGAGGTGACGAGCTCCGGCTCGATCCTTTCGGTCATAGGCATCCCCCAGTTGCGCCCGAGATGCACCCGGGACCAGATGGCGAGGGCGAGCCCGGCGGCGAAGACAGCCACGCCGATGGCTCCGAGAACCGGATCGTGGACGGCCAGGCTCCCACCTCGGAACACGCGGACGAGCACCACCACGGCCACGATGCTCAGGCCCGTCACTGGGAGGCGTCGACGGCGCACGGTGCTCTGCTTGGCGCCGGTGGCCGCCGCCAGCCAGTAGAGCCAGAACGGGAACCAGGTGATCGCGACTGCGATCTTCAACGTGTGCATGTTCTCGGTTCCTCTCCTTACTTGCCCCAACGGGTTGGGAGCGCCGGCCCCTTCATCCCGTCACTCATCGCGACTTCGCCTCGAACCCGGCGACGTTTTGCGCCGTCGCTGACACCTGCGTGAGCTGGATGTTGACATCCGTCGGGAGTGTTTCAGTGTGGTGACCGGAGCCGATGCCGAGCTGCCCATTGCCGTTGTCACCCCAGGCCCAGAGCCTTCCGGTCGTGTCGATGGCGTAGGTGGCATAACCACCGGAGCTGACCTTCACGAAGGTGACGCCGCTCGGTACGTGCACCTCGAGCGGGGTGAACGCGTCGGTCAGGGTGCCCGTTCCGAGTTGTCCGCCGTCGTTTTCGCCCCAAGCCCAGACGGCCCCGTCCTCCAAGATGGCAATGGTCTGCCCGTTGTTCGGCCCACTGCCGCCTTGGAAGACCCGGCTCACCGGGCTTGGAAGTTTGACTTGGACGGGAACGGAGCTGTTGGTCGTGCCACCGTCACCGAGCTGGCCGTCGGCGTTGTAGCCCCAGTCGTAGTAGGCGCCGTCGGCAAACAACGCCCCTGACCCTTCCCACGAAGAGGTAAGCGCGGTGATCTTCTCGCCCCTGGGTAGCCCGGTGACTTTCGTCGGGGTGGGCGACGAAGCTGTCGAGTCGTTGCCTAGCTCGCCAGCGTCACCACTGCCGCAGGCGTAGAGGGTGCCGTCTGAGTCGAACATGGCGTGAGTCCGGGCGCCGGTAGCGAGGGAGACGTCGGACAGCGGGATCTGCCGGGGTCGGATGTAGATGAGGTCGGGCAGGCACAGGTCGCCGGCACCGTCGAGCCCCCATCCCCAGGCAAGGCCGGCCGAGTCGATGGCGATCGCGCCGTCAAAGGGCATGGGGTTGGCGAGCGAGGTGATCTTCACCCCCGCGGGGAAGTCGACCTTGACGGCTCGGGTCTCGTAGGGGGTCGGTCGGCCGTCGCCGAGCTCGCCGTAGCTGTTGACACCCCAGCCGTAGACCTGGCCGGCGGAGGTGAGGGCGTAGCCGTCAGAGTTCGACGTGGCGATCTGGACTACCTTCCCGGCGACGCCACCGACCGCGGCCGGCTTGTCCAGCTCCAGTTTGGCGATCTTGCCCTGGTTGCCGACGACGCCCCAACGGTAGATGGAGGAGGCCCGCGAGGTCGCTGCGCTGGAGGTGGCGCTTCCGCAGGCAGCAAGGGCTACGGCGGCAACGGCAACGAGGACAGGAGCGAGCAGGCAGGAGCGACCGCCTATCCGGCGGTGGCGGCGACCGTTGGCCGAGCTCGACGGGGCCGCCGTCGTGGTCGAGCTCATCTCTTCACTTGCCGATGCCCGGCTCCGCCGGATGTCGGGTCGTGATGCACCACCCAAGGCAAGGGACCGCGTATAATGTCAACCATGGTTGTCAATCTATCATCAATCCTACGGTGAGCGATCACGGCGTCAACCGGCCAGGACAGGGTCGGGCGCGGCGAGCCAGATCCCGGTCCTGGGCACTTGGGGGAACGCTGCGCCGGGCGTGGGTCGGCTACCAGCGCCGAATTGACGAGGCGATGGCGGCCTCCGGCTTTCCCGAACGGCGGTTCCCCGATGGCCGGGTACTGCGGATGTGCGCTCGTTCCGACCAGGTCACCGCCTCTTCGATCGGGCGCGAGCTGGGGATGACCCGCCAGGGGGCCGGCAAGATCGTCTCAGACCTACGGGACCGCGGGTACGTGGTGCTCGAGCCGTCCACGACCGATGGTCGGGAAAAGGTCGTCACCCTCACCCCCCGGGCCACCGACTACCTTGCCGCGCAGCGAGACGCGGCCCGCCGGATCGAGGGAGAACTGGAGGACCTCCTTGGCGCGCCGGCCTTCGACGCGCTCTTCTCTCTCCTCGGCGCGCTCGCTGGCGAGGAGGACGAGCTCCCCATGCGCGACTACCTGCAACACGCCACCCGGATGGCCGACGAGGGCGATTCGACCTGAGATCCCATGACGCGTCCACCCATCGTCGAGAGTCGAGACTTGCAAGACGCCAGGGGTGGCAACCGCGCCGGCGTCGGGTAGGTAGCGCCGCGTGTCTCGAAGCTCATCTCCATATGGTCCCTTGAGAACGCTGATCAGTGGTGAGGTAGGCCACTGGTTCGGTGATCGGCGGTAGGTCGTCCGGGCTCAGTCCCGTCGGTTTCCCGTCCAGGTGCCTATTCCGGCTCGCCATGGTCGACACCTCCCCAGCAGCCCCCTATCGAACCGTGCATGCGGTTCTCCCGCACACGGCTCTCCGACACCGTTCACCGCGAGGCATTCGCAGTCCGATGGCGCACCGTTCCGGTCAGCTGATGGACACCCAGACCGGTGAGCCACCTGTGTGTGAAACGGGAGACCCAGTTCCGGCCGGAGCGTCCATGCTTCACGCTTGCGAGGATCGCCAGTCGTTCGTGCACGTAGCTGTCGAGCACAGCGAACTTCTTCGACGAGTTGCCGTTCCGGAAGTACGCCCCCCACCCCCGAAGCACAGGGTTGAGGTTCTCAACCACATAACGCAGCTCGATGCTGGCGTATCGTCGTTGGGTCCGCTCCCTCACTTTGGCCTTGATGGAGGCCATCGCTCGGTCCGACGGCCACTTCTGCAAGTAGTAGCGGCCCGGGTACTTCCACGACTGCTTGGTGCGGTGATGGAAGCCGAGGAAGTCGAATCCTTCTGCGCCTTCTCGGAGACAGACGATCCGGGTCTTCTCGGGGTGCAGGCGCAGCCCGAGCGTCGCCAAACTCGCATCTTCGACGCCAGCCGGAGCGAGACACCGCTGGTCAGCGCCCTGTGCACCTGCACGAGGTGCGCGCTCGACCGGCGGTTGTGGTGCGGGGGTTCAGGACCATCACGCACCTTCGGGCCTCGTACCCGACGAAGCCGCTGGTGACGGCGCCTGCCCTATGCAGCCGCCTGGCGCCTGCCCTACTCAAAAGCGTGGCGCAGGCTATCCAGGCCCCAAGAAACTCCCCACCCCCACCGCCCGTCGGACGGGTCGGGTCAGGCCGACCGGCGTCCGGTCGCTGGGGTGGACCCAGCGCGGCGTCGGGGATCGGCCTTTCGTGGCTGGTGGGTGGTCGTACCCCGACTTCCTCGGCGACTACTTGTACTCGGCGCTGTCGACGATCGACGCGTGGAGGTCACGACGAGAGCGCCTCCAACGGCGTCGAGGAGCCGCAGCAGCGTGGGCAGCGACGGCATGATCTGGCCCGACTCGATGCGAGAGAGGTCCGCCTGGTCCACGCCAGCGAGCTTCGCGGCCTGGCGCTGGGTCAGGTCGGCCTCGACGCGTAGCTCTGCGAGCCGACCAGCGAGCTGGCGCGCTTCGTAGATGGCACCAAACGCCTCGTAGTGACGGCGACCCTCCTCACCCAGGCCGGCTAGCAACTCGTCTCTGATGTCCTCGTGGCGTACGGCCGGCACGTCGCCTCCTTCCCTGTCCCGGCGATGGGTTATCCCTGATGGGTGATCCCCCATCAGGGTACACGAGGCGGCGGGTCGGTCAACCCCTCCGGCCCTTGCGCCGGGCGGCGGCCTGCTCGGCCTGCCAGTCAGCCAGGAGCCGGCGGGCCGCCCGGATCGCTCTCGGCTGAGCCTTGGGATCGGCTCCCTTGTCCAGCCCCGAGAGCAGCAGGACGGCCTTCTGGCCGTAGAACGTGCAGAACACCCGCAGCAGGATCCCCGATGCCGGAGCACCCTTCGCCAGGTCGGAGCTCCCGGAAAGCTCGGCGCCGAACACATTGGCCAGCTCGGACGCGTCGTGGTCGATGCGCAGCTCGAACAGCCCCTGACCGAGCGGCTTCACGTATCCGGAGTGGGCGATGTCCTTGCCCATCGGCAGCAGGGCGAAGTCGACGAAGGCAAGCCAGGCTGCCCGCTTCACCTCAGGGAGCCCGCGCACCCACTCCAACGCAGGGCTCGACCCCGTTGCGGTCACGTAGTACTCGATCGTCCAGCGGCGGGGCCGCTCGGCACCGCTTCGAGCTCTCGATCCAGCCATCGGCGCCATGCTCGCATGCGACACACTCCCCCGAGGCGCTCCAGCGCCGGAGGTCGGCATCGCCGACCTACATCGCGATCAGGTCCGGGCCACGAGGAAGTCCTCGCCACTGGAGGACCGCAGCCCCTCGACTCGGCCACCGAAGTACCGATCCGACACCTCGCCGGCCGACAGGTACGTGACCTTCCCGAAGCCCGCCTGCCGGGCGACGTCGAGCATCTCGGACGGCGTGTAGAAGCTCAGCCACGGCGTCCCCGAGCGACGCGCGCCGTCCGCCGCCATCTGGACGCCTGAACGATCGGCCTCGTCCAGCATGTCGATGGGGACCATGAACGTCATCACCACGGTCGACCCCGCCGCCAGCCCAGCGATACGACACAGCATCTCGGCGACGGCATCCTTCGTGAGGTACATCGAGACGCCGGTGCAGGCGACGACCGCCGGGCGGCCGGGGTCGAAGCCGGCGGCGATGAGCTCGACCCACCAAGAGGCGCCTGCCTCGAAGTCGACGGGCACGAACCGGAGCCAGTCCGGGACGCCGTAGCCGAGGGCCACCAGGCGCTCGCGCTTCCACGCCTGGGGGCCCGGCTGGTCGATCTCGAACACGTGCAGCCGGGAGGCGAGATCACCCCGGCGTTGGGCGAAGGTGTCGAGGCCGGCGCCGAGCACCACGTACTGGCGGACCCCTTTCGTGGCCTCCTCGGCGACGAGGTCCTCGACGAACCGGGCGCGCGAGACGATCCCCACCCGGAACGGGCGCGTCCCTTCGGGGTCCATGTCACCCCTCGACCGCCAGTCCGCGTCGGGTGCGACCAGCTCGAGGCCCACTCGGTCCTCCAGCACATGCGGGGGCGGATCGACCTCGATGTGAATCGCCCGCCACAAGGCGACGCGGACGGCCGTGCTCTCGGGCTCAGCCATGGCCGGGCGCCTGAAGGGTCGACAGGCGCCCGTCGGGATCGCGGACGACCATCTCCTTGGTGCCCCAGTGGGTGTCCTCGAACGCAGCGACCACCTCGGCGGACGGATCCGGGTGGAACGTCTCGGAATCGGCAACCTTGAGCACGAGGCGCGTTCCAGGCTTGCGAGCCTTGGGGACCTCGGCGATGAAGACGTACGGTCCGTCGCCGTTGCGCAGCTGCCCCGACGCGTGGTCGGTCTCGAGCTCGAGCGCGTAGCCGAGTGCCTGGAAGAACTTCGACGCCTTGCCCCAGTTGTGGGTCTCCAAGAACACTGCCTCGATGCCCTCGGTCGTCATCTTCGCCTCTCCTTCTTCGACGTTCGGCGTGGCTGGTGGTGGGTGTCGTCCGGGTACGTCCGCAAGGCGTCCGCGACCAGCGCGGACAGCGAGGACTCCTCTTCGACGGCGCGAGGCTTTACCCGCTTGATCAGCGAGGCTGGGAGGTAGACGTTGAACTGCTTGACCTCGTCCCCGCTCACGCTGACCAATGCTGTGCTCACCGCAGGGGATCGCCTGCCGGATGTCGTGTCCACCAGTGAGCGAGGCGGGGCGGACCAGGTTGGCGAGCGTTCGACGTCGTGGGCGCAGCGCGGCTCCCCCGGAGCGGGTCATCGTGGTAGGCGTCCGCCTCAGATCAGACGTGGTCGATCTTGTTCCAGAGTTGGTGGATCAGGCCACTGGGTGAGGTTACTGACTCGACGGTGAAGCGGTCTTCGCAGCCCCTTGATCCCTCCCAGAGGGACACGCCACCGCCGAGGGTGATCGGAACGACCACCAGATGCATGAAGTCGACCAGATCGGCCTGGAGGAACTGACGCACCGTCGAGGGTCCTCCACCGATGCGGATGTCGCGACCGTCCGCGGCCTCTTGGGCCAGACGAAGCACCTCGTGTGGTGGCCCGTCCACGAAGCGGAAACTCGTCCCGTTGGGAAAGTCGATCGGCGGGTGTGGGTAGTGACTCAGGACGAACACCGGCGTTTGGAACGGTGGCTCGTCGCCCCACCAGCCTCGCCAGTCGTCGGCGGGCCAATCTCCGGTCTGCGGGCCGAACTTGCGACGTCCCATGATCTCTGCGCCGATCCCTTGACTCCACATACTGGTCAGCGCGCGGTCCAGCGTGACCGGGGCGTCCACCTTGTCAACCCCGTAGATCACTCGGCCATCGAACCAGGTGAACAGGCGTTCGGCGCCGCCGATCGGGGCGTCGAAGGTCACGTGCTCACCGGCGGCGTAGCCATCGAGCGAGACATTCATGTTGTGGACGCGAGTGCGCGGCACAGCGACTCCTTCGATGCTCGGGCGAGGAACAACCTCACACATGGATGACCGGCCAGTATGGCCGGAATGCTCGCTAAGCGCCGACAGAGCGCGACCACGCCGTGACCGCGCTCTGACCCCGCTGGCTCGGCCCGGTCCGTTGTGCGGCGGGGGCGGCCGTCGCCCTCATCTGGCTGACCATTCGAAGGCAGACCATGAGCTACCGGTCACGACGGCGTTGGGGCACCATGCGGCGCGCCATGGATGACAAGAGCCGATCCCTGATGGCAGAGCGCCCGTGGAAGCCTCGCCGAACCGTTCGGTAGGGGCACGTGGCACCTTGCGCGATACCCAACCCGGGATCGTCGAGCGTCCGACCGATCTGTCTGCTGAACTTGAACGAAGCAGCCAATACCCGCGGCCGAAACGCAAGGAGTAGCTATGTCCACCGTGGTGATGCACGCCGTGACCTCTCTCGACGGCTATATCGCCGACGAGAACGACGAGGTCGGCCCGCTGTTCGACTGGTATTTCAACGGCGACCAGCCGATCGTCGATGAACCCGTCGAGGATCAGCACGCCCCGTTCCGGATCTCGTCGACGTCGCTGGCCTACGTCCGACCGTTCTGGGAGAGCATCCGGGCCACCATCCAGGGGCGGCACCTGTTCGACCTGACCAACGGCTGGGAGGCCCGGCCGCCAACCGGCGAGCACCTCCTCGTCGTGTCGCATCGACCCAAGCCCGAGGGCTGGCACCCCGAAGCCGACGTACCGTTTTTCGACGACGTCGCTGCTGCGGTGGCGGAGGCGAGACGGCGGGCTGGCGACGGCGTCGTGGCCGTTTGTGCAGGCGACGTCGGCGGCCAGGCATTCGCGCTCGGGCTCGTCGACGAGGTCGCCATGGATGTGGTGCCCGTGGTCTTCGGCAAGGGCAAGCGATACTTCGGCCGCACCGACAGCCAGCACCTGCTGGAGGGCCCTGACGTCGCGATCCAGGGTGACCGGGTGCTGCATCTCAGATTCAAGGTTCGCCACTGACTGGTCCCTGCGGTCGCGATCGTGCTCGGCATCGTGGGCTCGATCGCGATCGGCCGCTCCTCACCAAGAGCGCCAGGGGCGCGGCGCCGCAGCCCGTAACGCGCCCGCGGACTCGGCGTGATCATCCGAGCGCGCCGAGCGGCTCCAGCCCTCTCCGCCACCGAGGTAGAAACGACGGCGAGGCCGACCGGGACGGTGAAGTCCCCGAAGCGCTTGAGGGAACGATGTCCGCGACACTTCGACCTGCTCGGCCGCGAGTCGAGAGGTCGTTGCGACTGCATCATCCCCGCTCAGAGTCCCGTTGTCTCGTATGACCCGTCCCGTGATCGGTGATGTCCGGATCGGATCTTCAAACGGGACGCCGGGTACCGAGTGTTCCCTGTGGACCCGGCTGTCTTATTGGTGTGTGACGACGTTGTGATCGACGTGGTCGGCGCCGCGGCGACGGCGAGCCTGGACGCCGATCTGACCTGCTATCGAGTCGAGTCCAGCCCGGCGAACAGGTCGTCCTCGACTCCGGAGGATCCTTCGCGCCCGCGCAGCCGGACGAACTCTTCGACGCCGAACAGCTCGGCGAACTGGGCTGGCGAGAAGCGCAGGAAGAAGATGTTGTCCGCCTGGCTGGCGTGCGCCCCCAGGGCGGCGAGCTTGGCCGCCGCGTGGTCGGAGCAGTCGATGCTGGCGGCGATGTCCTCGTCGGGGGAACCGAAGCGCTCCGGGTCGATGCTGGGCAGCTCCACGCCGACGTCGGCGACCCGATCGACGAACGCCCCGAGCCGGGAACGGCGGATCGTCGGACAGTAGAGGCGGGCGGGACTGCAGGTACTCTCCAGGGCGGCGAGGGTCACCTGGTGGGCCTGGATGTGGTCGGGATGCCCGTAGAAGGCGTAGGAGTCGTAGGTGACGACCACGTCGGGCCGGTAGCGGTCGATGAGGCCGGCCAGGTGGGCGGCCGCCTCGGCGACCGGCACGTTGCAGAAGGCGCCGGGGGCGTCGTTGGTGGGCCAACCCATCATCCCCGAATCGTGGTATCCGAGCATCTCCAGATGGCCTACGCCGAGGATGGCACAGCTCGCCTCCAGCTCGGCCCGGCGCAGCTCCACCACCTTGGCCTGGTCGTGGCCGTCCTCCCCGGGCTTCGGGCCGCCCGGCGAGTCGCCCAGCTCCCCATTGGTGCAGGTGACGAGCACGGTGCGGATCCCTTCCGCCGAGTCCTTGGCCAGGATCCCCCCGGTCGTAGAGGCCTCGTCATCGGGGTGGGCGTGGACCGTCATCAGGGTCAGAGCCATTGCGATGCAGTCTCCTTCTGATCGTGGGCGCGGTCCTCCGGGCTGGGTTGTCCCGGGTGCTTTGTCACTCCGAGGCGGCGGCCGGGGACAGCGAGGGATACAGCGCGCTGAGCGGGGCGGAGAGGGCGGCGCGTACCTCCCGGGAGATCTCGTCCGCGAGCACCTCGTGCTGGCCGGCCTGGACGGCATCGAGGGTCGCTTCGGCCACCAACCCGGGGGCGGACTTGGGACCGGTGACCTTGGCAGCCATGTCGGTGTCCATGTAGCCGACGTGGACGGCTACCACGAGAGTCTTCTGTTCGGCGAGTGCGAGGCGCAGGGCGTTGGTGACGGACCACAGGGCGGACTTGGCGGCACAGTACCCCGCCGATTCTGGCTGCGTCACCCAGGAAAGCACCGACAAGACGTTGACCAGGCCGCCGCCGCCGTTGGCCCCCAGCACCGGCGCGAAGGTCCGGCTGACCGCCAGCGGCCCGAGAAAGTTGACCTCGATTTCTTGGCGGAAGCCAGCCTCGTCTCCGAGGATCGACGCGCCGGTGTGGCTTCCGGCGTTGTTGATCAAAAGCGTGACGTCTCCCGCCCGGTCTGCGGCCTCCGCGATCGTGGCCGGGTCGGTGAGGTCGAGTCTCACCGGGACAAGGCGCGGGTCGGTGACGGTCTCGGGCCGGCGGGCCGCCGCGTAGACCTTGGCGGCTCCGTGTTCGAGGAGCGCCCGGGTGTAGGCAGCGCCGAGTCCCCGGTTGGCTCCGGTGACGAGGGCGACGGATCCTTCGATGTTCATCGACTGCCTCTTTCTGGTTGATGGTTGGTCGGGCCGGCGGTGCTGGGTTCGGCCGCACTCGCCGGCGCCGCCGGATTGCGTGCCACGTTTTGGAGGCGGAGCTCGCCGTGGGCGACCAATCGGTCTGCCTCGTCTTTGATGTCCACCTGCCAGAGCTGCTGGGTGTGGCCTTGGTTGAGCGCCACCGCGGTCACGGTCACCCGCCCTGAGCTGAGGGGGCGGACGAAGTGGGTGGTGTTGGTCAGCCCTACCGCCACCAGTCCCTGGTCGGCGACGGCAGTGCCGGCGCCCACGCTGGCGGCGCTTTCCACGGCGGTGGCGTGGACGCCGCCGTGAACGATCCCCCAGGGGGTGTGGTGGTCGGGACCCAGGTCGATGTGGCCGACAACTCGGGTAGCGCTCACCTCGTCGATGACGAGGCCGGCGCCGGCCAGAAACCCGCTTTGCGGCGCTGCCAATTCACTCGGGCGTGCTCGAGCTGGCATGCTTCAGATCTCCTCGACGGCAGGCGCCAGCGCACCTGGCGCGGCAATGGCGGGACGAGCCCGGCGGAGCAGGGCGAGAGCTGGTGCGATCCCGGCGACGGAGAGGGCCGCGGTAATCCACCATCCGTCCTGGAAGGCGCCGAGGGTGGCGCTGTGGATACCTGTGCCGCTTCCAAGAACGGCCACCAGCACGGCTACGCCCAGGGCGAGACCGGTTTGGCGGATCATGTTGATGACGGCCGAGCCGGTGGCAAAGGCGTTCGAGGGCAGCGAGGCGGTGCCGGTGGCCATCATGGTGGGAAGGGCTAGGCCGACGCCGATGCCCCCGAGGAGCATCCCTCCGAGCACGCCGCTCGTGTAGTTCGGTGAGCCGGTGATGGCCAGCGCCCACCAGGCCTGGCCGGCCGCGAAGGCCAAGATACCGACGATGATCACCGCCGCTGGCCCGTAGCGGCGGATGAGGCGACCTGCCGCCAGGAACGACATGACTGGCACCATGAGTGGCCCGGGGGCAATGGACAGGCCGGTGCGCAGGGCGGACCAGCCCCACGCGCCCTGCTCCCACAGCACGATCGACAGCAGCATCGCCCCGAACGCGGCAGAGAAGAACACGGCGATGATCGAGGCGACGGTGAACTCTCGGGAGCGGAACAGCTTCGGGTCGACCAGCGGGCTGACGGCCCGCCGACAGTGCCAGGCAAAGCCCAGGAGGAGGACCACGCCGGCGGCGAGCAACGTTCCGATCCGAGCCGAAGCCCAGCCCCAGCTCGGTCCCTCGACCAGTCCGAAGGTCAAAAGCCCTACCCCGGCGGTGGCCAGCACCACGCCGGCGGTGCCCGGCCGCTCGACGGGATGGCCTGCCAGCGCGGGCAGTCGGCGCCAGCCGACTACCAAGGCGGCGATTCCGATCGGCACGTTGACCAGGAACACCCACCGCCAGCTGGCCGCCACCAGCAGGCCCCCCACCGCAGGTCCGACCGCCGCGGCCAGGCCGCCCATCGCCGTCCAGGCCCGGACTGCCCCGTGGCGGCGCTCGGGCTCATAGGAGGCGAGCACCAGGCCCAACGAGGTAGGGGTGAGCAGGGCGGCGCCCGCCGCCTGGACGACCCGGAAGCCGATCAGCATCCCGACGCTGGTCGACGCCGCGCAGGCGGCCGACGCGGCGGTGAACACGGCCACGCCGAGAAGAAAGGCGTGGTCGCGCCGGTAGCGGTCGGCCAGGCGGCCGAAGAACACCAGGAGCGAGGCGTAGACGATGGCGTAGGCGTTGAGCACCCAAGACAGCTCGCCGAGGTCCGCGGTGTGCAGCTCCCGGGCGATCTGGGGCAGCGCCACGTTGACGATGAACAGGTCCAGGCTGGCCAGCACCACCCCGGCGCAGACGATCGTCAACACCTCAGCGGGGCTGGCCCCAGCCCGATCGGAGGAGGCAGGGGTGGTCGCCGGGCTGAGTAGCGTCATGCAACGCACTATAGAAGGTTGCGTTCTATGATGCAACCCTCTAGTCTGGGCTCGTGGAACGCAAGAGCTTCGCCGGTATGCACTGCTCGGTGGCCCAGTGCCTCGAGGTGGTCGGCGAGTGGTGGTCGATGCTCATCATCAGAGATGTCTTCTTGGGCGTGACCCGCTTCGACCAGTTCCAAGCCCGCCTCGGGATCTCGCGCAATGTCTTGAACCAGCGTCTGTCCCGCCTGGTCGAGGAGGGGATCCTCGACAAGGTCGCCTACTCGGAGCACCCGCCCCGCTACGACTACCGTCTGACCGCCAAGGGCCGGGATCTCTGGCCCGTGCTCACCGCAATGCGCCAGTGGGGCGACAAGTACTCCGCTCCGGAGGGACCGCCCCTCCAGGTGGTCCACAAGTCCTGCGGCAAAGTGTCCCAGGCGGTGATGACCTGTTCGACCTGTGGCAAGCGGCTCACCCCCCGCGATGTCCGTGCTGTGCGGGGTCCGGGGGACGTCGACCAGTTGGCTCCGGCAGGCCGGGCCGAACGATGAGCGGGTCCGGATCCGCCCTGGCGCCCGCTGCATTCGCCGAGGTCAGCTCTGTGGTCGCGGCCGGGTCGGGCCGGTTCGAGGCCGACCCTCACCCCGAGTGGACGATCGGGAGAAGCCAACGGTGGCTACCTGCTCGCCATCCTCGGGCGCGCCGCTACCGCGGACCGGACGGTCGCAAGCAGGACGTCGGCCGCGACCGAGCCGCTTCGGGTGAGGAGCGCGGCCGCCCAGGCTCGCGCCACCCCGTCGGCGTAACGCGACCCCGCCAAGCTCGGAGAGCATGATCGCGACGCTCTCGCTGCCCTCGAAGAGGGCGGGACGCTCCCGATGGGCGTCGTCGTCGTCTGGCAGAGCCGGTGCGTCGAACCGAAGGGGCTGACAACCCAGCTCCTCGCAGGACCCCGACAGGCCGAACCCCGGCCCGAGGTCGATGAGCTTTGGCGGCAGGGACGCAGCTGTGAGCCGCCTGCCGAAGCGGTTGGCCTGCTAGGACGAAGCTGTGGGCGAGGACTCAGTGGCGACGATCGACGGTTTCGATGCCGGCTACGTCGAGGCTGGCGGCTTGCGTACCTGGCACGAGAGGGCGGGGCAGGGACCCGCGGTTGTGCTCCTCCATGGGGGGTTCGCCGGCGCAGCGTCGTGGTCGGCGCAGGCGCCGGCGCTGGCGGGCGCCGGCTTCCGAGTGCACGTCCCCGAGCGGCGAGGACATGCCCACACGCCTGATGTCGACGGCCCGCTGACCTACGAAGTCATGGCCGCCGACACCATCGCCTACCTCGAAGCAGCGGTGGGCGAGCGGGCGCACCTCGTCGGTTGGAGCGACGGCGCGGTGGTGGCCGTGCTGGTGGCCCTGCGACGGCCGGACCTCGTCTGTCGCATGGTCCTCATCGGCCAGTACTACAACTCCTCCGGACGGCTGGCCGGCAGCGACCTCGATCGGCTGTTGCACGGTGGAGAGGCGATCAGCTTCCTGCGGCAAGCGTACAAACCGTTCTCACCCGACGGGCCCGAGCACTTCCCGGTTGTCTACGCCAAGATGCTGGTCATGATCGACACCGAGCCGGAGTTGGACCTGGCCTCGCTCGCGGGCGTGTCCGCGCCCACGCTCGTCCTTCAAGGCGACCGCGACGAGGTCACCCTCGAGCACGGAGCTGCGGTCGCCGCCGCGCTCTCCAACGGAAGGCTCGCCGTGCTCCCCGGCACCCACCTGCTGCCCTTGGAGCTTCCCGGCGTCGTCAACGCGCTCCTCGTATCGTTTCTCCGCGCCGACCCGCCCGTCTCGCTCTGGGGCCCTCCACCAGCCGGCGAGCCGTCCTGAGCGCTGCGTCCCCTCGCCCTGCCAGCCATTGCACCCACCCACGTCGGGACGCACCTTCCTACGGCCGGTCGGCCATCCGGTCGGCGTTGGCGTGGATCGCGGCGCGCAGGTACTCGGTGAGCCCGCGGGCCACGCCTTCGAACGAGGCCCGCATCCGCTCGTCGTCTTGGAAGTGATAGGCGAAGGCCACGTGGAGCTCAGGCGTACAGTCGAAGAACCACCGACGCAGCCCGAGGCGGTGCTCTTCTGCCAGGTCCATCGTCGCCGTCGACTCTGGCGCCAGCTCGTTCGCCTTCGCATCGGCCAGGCGCCGGCAGATTTCCTGCTCCTCGTCCGTGATCTGGCGCCAGTCCTCAGTCGTGTAGCCGCTCGTGCGCCGGGCGGATTCGGCCAGCTCGGGGCTGTCCCCTGACTCAGCCACTACGCCTTCGGCCCATTCGTCGGGGAAGGCCACCTCGCCCAACAGCTCGATCTGCTCTTCGGGGGCGGGGACGATCTTGGGTCCTCGTGACTCGCTCATCTCGTGCTCCTCCAGTGCTTTCTCGACCCGGGCCACCATCTCGGTGAGCCGGCTAATCCGGTCGGTGAGCAGGTGGTGCTGGCGGCGCAGGTGCGTGCCGGTGTCTGCTCGCGGGTCGTCCACGATGGCGGCGATCTCGCCGAGGCTGAACCCGAGCGCCCGGTAGGTGAGGATCCGACGAACACGTGCCACGTCCGCGTCGTCGTAGAGGCGGTAGCCGGCTTCGCTCCGAGAGCTCGGGCACAGGAGCCTGATTTCGTCGTAGTGGTGCAGCATGCGCACCGTGACCCCCGCCATAGAGGCGACCTCGCCCACCGAATAGCTCACGACGTCACTCTGGGCCATCACGCGGCGTGAGGGTCAAGCGCGGACCAGATGACTGGCTGGTACTCGATCCCACGAGCCCCGCCACAAGAAGCGTATCGCGGGGAGGGGGGCTTCCCACAAGGGCCTCGGACGTGCTCACAATGCTCCGCCGCGACCGGCGGCCGAGGACAGGACCCTACGAAGGGAGCGCGGGATGGAAGTGTTGTGGTCGAGACATCGCTCGGACCCGGAGCGGCTCGACGCGCGCAGCACCGAGGTCGACGAGTGCGCCGTGCCCGTGACGGTCGGAGGACGGCGATGACCGACCGCGCCGTGGTGATCGCCGGTGGAGGTCCGACCGGTCTCATGCTGGCGGGCGAGCTCGCGTTGACGGGAGTGGACGTGGCGATCGTGGAGCGGCGCGCCGACCAGGAGCTCGACGGCTCCCGCTCCAGGGGTCTGCATTCACGCACGATCGAGGTCCTCGACCAGCGCGGGATCGCCGACCGCTTCGTGTCCGAGGGGCAGACGATGCAGGTCCAGAGCTTCGCCATGATCCCCCTCGACATCAGCGACTTCCCGACCCGGCACAACTACGGCCTGGCACTCATGCAGGGCGACTTCGAGCGCCTGCTGGCCGGCTGGGTCGACGAGCTCGGAGTGCCGGTCATTCGCCAGCGCGAGGTGACCGGCTTCGAGCAGGACGATGGAGGAGTGGACGTCGAGTTGTCCGATGGCACCGCACTCCGTGCGCAGTACCTCGTCGGGTGCGACGGAGGACGCAGTCTGGTCCGCAAGTTCGCCGGCATCGAGTTCGCCGGCTGGGACCCGTCCGTCAGCTCGCTGATCGCCGAGGTCGAGATGCGGGAGGAGCCGCCGTGGGGCATCCGCGACGACGAGAAAGGCCGCCACGCCTTCGGCAAGCTCGACGGCGGTGAGCGAGTCGGGGTGGTGGTGAGCGAGCGCTACACCGGGCAAGGCGGCGAACCGACCCTGGATGATCTCAGCCGTGCGCTCGTCTCGGTATGGGGAACCGACTTCGGGGTCCACAGCCCGACGTGGATCTCCCGCTTCACCGACATGACTCGCCAAGCTGTTACGTACCGCAAGGGTCGGGTCCTGCTGGCCGGCGACGCCGCGCACGTGCACTACCCGGTCGGAGGCCAAGGCCTAAACGTCGGGGTCCAGGATGCGGTGAACCTCGGGTGGAAGCTGGCCCAGGTGGTCATGGGGACCTCCTCGGACGACGTCCTCGACACCTACCACGCCGAGCGGCACCCAGTCGCCGCTCGCGTGCTGCGAAACACGATGGCGCAGACGGCGCTGACCCGGCGCGACGAGCGGATCGACGCCCTGCACGGCAGGCTGTCCGAGCTGCTCGGCATGGACGAGCCGCGCAAGCAGTTCGCCGGCATGATCTCCGGCCTCGACATCCACTACGACCTCGGCGAAGGGCACCCGCAGCTCGGGCGGCGCATCCCCGATCTCGACCTGCGCACCGGCGATGGTCCGACGCGCGTCTTCTCCCTGCTGCACGACGCCCGGGGCGTGCTGTTGAACCTGGGCGAGCCCGGCCGGTTCGACGTCATGCCGTGGGCGCCTCGCGTCAAACGGGTGGACGCGGTGCACGTGGGATCGTGGGAGCTCCCGGTCCTCGGCGAGGTCGCCGCCCCCTCAGCGGTGCTGATCCGGCCCGATGGGCATGTCGCCTGGGTCGGAGAGCCCAGCGACCCGCGGCTCCCTCGCGCGCTGACCACCTGGTTTGGGGGGCCAACGTCGGCATAGGTGCGAGGATCCAGCGGGGGGTGGGCGCTCCCATGCGCCGAACGCCGCCAAGACACGGCCCGGGTTGAGGGTCCGCGCCTTGGTGGGCCTCGTCACCCGTTGCCTCGCCACCAGCCGATCATGACGGGGACGTCGAGGCTTCGCCCCGGAAGAACCAGTGGACCCCGTAGCGGTCGGCCAGATGGCCGTAGCAGCCGAAGGGTACGTCGCGCAGTTCGTCGAGGAGGTCGGGGTCGGCGCCCTCCGCCAGCTTGTCGAACACCTGCTTCAGCTCCTCGTACGTGCCCCCGGTGAGGTAGAGGCCGACCGTGTTACCCGGGCGTGGGACACGCGTCTGATGCTGCCAGTCGGTCGCCGAGATCTCGATCGAGCCGCTCGCCAGGCGGGCGTAGGCCACCTTGTCGTGCGGGCCGGCGGGAGCCTGGTCTCGCATCGGCGTGTCGCGCAGGAGCGTCACCTCCAGTACCCCGCCGAGGCAGGACTGGTAGAAGGACATCGCTTCGGCGCAGGTCCCCTCGAACAGCACGAACGGCGACAGGTCCACCGCGCTCACCTCCTCTTGTAGCGCTGCTCAGCCCAACGAGGCGTACGCCGCCTCTTGCAGGCCGGTGTGCACCGCAGGCGGCTGCGCAGATTCGAACAGTCGCTGGGTCAGCACGACGACAACCAGGTCGCGCTCCGGGCCGACCAGGAACGAGGAGCCCGGCCGCCGATCGAGAGCGGGCCGAGGACCTCCACTTGGACCTAGTCGCCGTGCGCGACGAGCGCGACCAGCCCCGGCACCTTGTCGTCGGCGACGTGGGAGGCAGCTACGTCGTGGAAGCGGCGCAGGCCGCCAGTTGACAGCCGGTCAGCCACGGAGCGCCTCGCATCGGGGGTCGCGCCCGGTCAGGCCGACGAGCTGGTCGAGTAGCGATGCGCCACGGGGCACGACCACCGGTGGGCCGAACAGGCCAGGGCTGCCGTTCGGGCTGTCCATGGCGGTGGGCCGCACGAACCCCAACGCCGCCACCACCAGGTCCTCGGGGCACGAGTAGCGCTGTCCGGCCGTTGGTATGCCTGGGTTTCTGCGATCCGCGCCTCGGACTCTGGCGGTATGGGCACGGTGGCCAGCTCGGCGAGTCGCAGCCGCACGCCCTCGCAGCTGTTCGGCGCCGAGATCGCCTCGTGCGGCCGCTGTGTCGGCCCCAGGGCGGCCGTTGCGACCGGGACGGTGGGCGTGGTCCGCCAGATGTAAGGAGTAATAGAGCGAGAGGGTGTCTGAGTAGGCCATGTGCCCGTAGGCCCACGGCCCGTATGCCGCCGACGGATGCAGCGACGAGTTCACCGATGCGGCCGGGCGCAGGTGGAGATAGGACCCTGCAAACCAACCGGTGACAGCTAGCGCGGGGATCCATGGCTTTTTCACGAGCCCTGCCATCGCCCCGTTTACCGAACCGGTGGTCGTCATTGCCCGCAGCCGTGGCGCGGCTCTCCCCACCGCCTCCGAAGTGGGGCACATCGGGCCCGGTCAGACCAGGCGCCGTTCGGCCGCCCAGTAAGTGAGCTGGTGACGGGTCGAGAGCTGCAGCTTGCGCAGGACGGCCGAGACGTGGCTCTCCACCGTCTTGACCGAAATACCGAGGTCCCGGGCCACCTCACGGTAGGTGTAGCCCCGGGCGATGTGCCGGAGGACCTCGCGCTCCCGGGTCGACAGCTGGTCGAGCTCGGGATCGACCAGCGGAACCGTCGCCGCGTCGGGCATCCCGGCGAACGCGTCCAGCACGAACCCGGCCAGGCGGGGCGAGAACACCGCGTCGCCACCGGCGACGCGGTGGACGGCGTCGACCAGCTCCGGGCCCGAGATGACCTTGGTCACGTACCCGCGGGCACCGGCCCGGATGACGGCGATCACGTCCTCGGGTGCGTCCGACACCGAGAGGGCGAGGAACCGCACCCCGGGCTCCTGGGCCCGGACGGCCTCGATCACGGCTTGGCCGCCGCCGTTGGGCAGGTGGACGTCGAGGAGGACCACGTCGGGGATCCGCTCGCAGATCAGCTCGACGGCCGCCGCCACCTCGTCGGCCTCCCCGACCACCTCGACGGCATCGCCGAGCTCGGCCCGCACTCCGGCCCGGAAGAGGTGGTGGTCGTCGACGAGGAAGACCCGGGGGCGCGACCCGCGACCACGGGCCGCCGCCACGCCAGCCTCGGTCACCGGTCCCGCCAGAGGGGCATGCCGAGCTCGACCTCGGTGCCGTGGCCCGGCGCCGTGCGGACCGCCGCCGATCCCCCATGGCGGAGCATCCGGGCCTGGATGGACTCGGCGATGCCGCGCCGATCGCCCGCCACCCGCTGGGGATCGAACCCGCACCCGCGGTCGCGCACGAAGACGGACACGTTGGCCGGCTCGGCCTCGGCGAACACAGAGATCACGGGGGTGCCGGACCACTTGGCAGCGTTCACCGTGGCCTCCCGAGTGGCGCCCAGCAGGGCGCGGAGCCGGTCGTCGAGCTCGCAGTCCCCCACCGTGACGACATCGACCGGCACACCATGGTCGCGCTCGACCTCGTCGGCGATCAGCTGCACACCGGCGGCGATCGAGGCGGCGCCGTCACCGACGGTACCCGGGGGCTCGCCCTCGAAGAGCCACGCCCGCAGCTCGCGCTCTTGGGCCCGGGCCAGCTGCACGACCTTCTGGGGCTGGTCCGACGAGCGCTGGATCATGGCCAGGGTCTGCAGGACGGAGTCGTGGACCCGGGCCGCCATGTCGGCCCGGTCCTCGGCGCGGGCGCGAGCCTGGCGCTCGGCGACGAGATCCCGGATGAGCCGCAACCACCACGGCCCGAACAGCACCACCACCGCCACGACGACGAGGACGGCGCCCCCGATCGGGCGCAGGACTTTGACCGGCTGGGGATGCTTGAAAGCGAGCACGGCCAGCCCGGTCACCAGCAGGGCGAACCCCACCCCGAAGCGGAGGGCGAACCTGCGCCAGGAGCGGCGGGAGCCGGTACCGAGGTGCACGATCGGCTCGGCCGCCTGGCGCAGCCACACGCGCTCCTCGGGGTCACAGTTGCGCCACAAGAGCACGACACCGGCGGCACAGGCGAAGAAGGGCCAGGCGAAGGAGGTGAGGATCCCGATGTGGAGCGCCGTCCCGACGACGAGCGTGACCACCAGGGCCGGCACGAAGGCCAGGGAGAGCACGATCCCCTGGGCGTCCCGGCTGGCCCGGGCGCCGATGCTCTCGGCCTGCCCGTCGGCCGGGATGAGCAGCCAGGCCACGACGTAGCCGACGGCACCGAACCCGCCCATCAGGGTCACGATCACGAGGGCCACCCGCACCAGGGTCACGTCGATCCCGAGACGCCGCGCCACGCAGCCGGCCACGCCGCCGAAGAGCCGGTCGTCCCGGCACCTCCGCCACTGGCATCGGCCAGGGTGCCCGCCGTGCCGTCGGCGGAGGCGGGGCGAGTGGCGGGGCGCCCGACCCGACCACCAGTCGCCGCCCGCGCCCGCGCCCTCGGGTCCGGCGCCGTCGGGTCCGGCGCCCTCGGGCGCGCCTGGCCAACCGCCGCCCGGCACTGGGCCCGGCAC
>JBOGGE010000132.1:0-1871 GCA_050743865.1 Acidimicrobiales bacterium | reverse complement strand
GAGCCACCCGGGGGCACTTGCCGAGACGCTGGTCGAGATCTCCCGTCTCGAGATCGCGGTCGGTCGTGCCCGCCACTTCCGTGAGGAGTCCGCGGCGGGTCCCGTGTCCGGCGCGTCGGCCCGACGGTGGGTCCCCGCCCTCCTTTCGGAGGCGGGGACGACGGCGTGGAAAGACGGCGCCGAGCTTCGCCTGGCCATCGCATTGGCCTCCTGCCATGACCGGGGTCAAGGGGGATCTGCCGTCTCGGCGAGCCTGCGGGCAATGGTTGGCCCCATTGCTTTCGACGACCGGGACCGGCCCCAGTGGACCTCGACCTCCCGCGTGGAGGGCCTCGGGGTGCGGTCGGTCGTCGACGTCTTGGCCGCTGCCCACGTCCGCCGGGCCATGGACGTTCTGGCCGCGCACCGTCGTCCGGACGAGAATGTCGGGCGGGACGACGGACCGGACCCGGGCCCTGGGTTGCCGACCCGCTTCGCTCACGGGCGCAGCGCCGAGCTCCTCGACGTGGCCGCGCTGTTGGCCGGCACCCTGGATGAGGGTCGGTTGGCAGCCCTTCTCGGGGCGTGCATGCTCTTGGACTGGCGCCAGCGCGCGGACATCCGCTGGCCGACCCCGGCAGAGCTTGGCGCCGGCCCCGAAGCGATCCCGCCCTGCCTCTCCGTTCTCGGCCCCTTCTACTCGCGCCAGCCGTTGACAGTTTGGTGGATGAGCGACGCCGGCCCCGGGTCGGCCCCGGCCTCGTCCGATCGGCTCCCGCTTCCCGTCCATCTGCGTCCCGACTCCGAGTGGGTGCCGCTCCTGGCCGCCGGACGGGGGCAGGAGGCGGTCGACGGCGCATTGCGCCGTCTTCGCATCGCCGGGCTCGATCCCGTGGCCACGCATGCATCCGAGGTGAGCCTTGACCACCGAGTCGCCCGCCGGCTGGCAGCGGCGCTGCTCTTTCCCCTGTCGCAACGGACCGGCGCGTGGCTTCTAAGGCGCTCTTGCCCGCCAGACCCCGAGATGTCCGAAGATCGCGAGCGACCTGCCGAAGGACCCGAAGATCCACAGACCGAGGAGGTCGACGATGCCGAACCGTGAGCTGTTGCGTGTCCCCATGCAGCCCGTGGCCGGGAGCCGGTTCCAGCCCACGGGGTTCCCCGACATCGGGGCGGCCCTGTTCGACCGACCGATCGGCGAGGATGGGTGGCAGCGGTGCCTGGTTCTCGAGTCCGCCCAGTCGATGGCCAATCGTCTGGAGGCGGTCGCCTGGGACGATGGCGGTGACCGCCCCGTGCCCGCCTTCTCGGGCTTGCCGTACGTGCGGGTGGTCGACGGTCAGGGCTCCTACCTGACCTCGAGCCGGACCGAGGCGCACCGGCTCGCCGCTGCCTTCGTCAAGGACGCCACGCTCGAAGGGATCGGCATGAGGGACGTGATCCGGGAGCGGCTCGGCTTGAGGGACGACACGCCACTGTCGCCCCGGGACATCGCGGCAGCGGTCTTCGCCCTGGACCCGATGTGCCTCGTCCACGGGGTGTTCTTCGCCGAGCCGGACAAGGTCTGGCCGGGGCAGCCCAAGATCCCGCGGGCCGTGACGGCGTTCGTCGAAGCTCGCGACGTGCGAGAGGCCATCTCGGGTGGGGTGAAGCGGGACGAGGTCCGCCATTCGACCAAGGACACCGGGGGTGCCAGCGAAGGCTACGGCTCCGTTCCCTTCCACCGGACCGAGTACGTGGCGCGAGAGATCGAGGCGTTCTTCGTGCTCGACCTCGACCAGCTTGCCTCCTACGGCCTGGTTGACCCGGCTGCCGAGCTGTTGGCGACCGCCGCTCGTTGGGAGATCCGCTCGCTGCTGGACCGGGGGTTCCGACCGAGGACGGCGTGTGAC
>JBOGGE010000131.1:0-5570 GCA_050743865.1 Acidimicrobiales bacterium | reverse complement strand
CGGCGGTCCCGGCGCGTCGGCCGGCGGCCCGGAGAGCGGGAGCACGCCCGGGCCGGCCGGGCCCCGGCGTGGCGACGCCCGGCCGGCCGAGCTGCGGCCACCCAGCCAGTTGCCCCCGCCGACCAGGACGACCAGCGCGCCCAAGGTGACCAGCACCTCGGTCGCCCCCGGCAGCCCGGACACCGCCAGCCAGCACAGCACCCCCAGGACGGCAACCACCCCGCCCACCGCAATCCGGGTGAAGATCACCGCCGCTCCCCAGCGGCGGCCAGGCCGCCGTAACGGCGGTGGCGCCGTTGGTACTCGACGACGGCGTCGTAGAGGTGCTGCCGGCCCACCTCAGGCCACGGGTCGTCGAAGAAGACCAGCTCGCTGTAGGCCACCTCCCACAGCAGAAGGTCGGAGATCCGGCGCTCTCCCCCGCACCGCGCCACGACGTCGGGGTCCGGCATGTCGGGAGCGAACATCCGCTCGGCGATGGACCCCTCGTCCACCATCGGGGAGGCGACGCCGTCGGCGGCGAGCCGCCGGACGGCGTGGACCACCTCGCCCCGGCCCGAGTAACCGTCGGCGAGCGTCAGGACCAGCGGCGTTCGCTCGCCGACCGGCCGGGCCGCCGGTCGACCCTCGCCGAGCCCGACGACACCGTCCGTGCCCAGCGTCCGGACCTCGACGCCCCGTCCCGTCAATTGGGCGACGAACGGGTCGGTGACGCCACCGTGCGCAGCGTCGCCCTCCGCACCCCCCCTGGCGTCACCTTCCGGCGGCACGTGGACAGTGAGCCACCGCACCCCGACGGCCAGCGCGCCCTCGACCAGCTCGCGCAGGGCTTCGGCCTCGGCCGCGGCCACGACGGCGGCCGGCGCGCTGTGCTGGCGGCGCCAACGGTCGCTGCCACCGGCCACCCAGGCGACGTGGGATGGCACGCGGTCTCGGTCGAGCGCAGCGGGAACCGGCGCCGGCGGGGACACGGGCCGGGGAGGGGGCACCGGCCGAAATTACCTCTTGGCGGAGGCGCCTCCGGTGAGCCTGTGGCCCGGGCCTCGCCGGTAGGGTACCGGGGGGGCGACGAAGGGACGGCAGCGGTGGCGACAACCCGGATGGAACTTACCGACGAGCAGTGGCGGGAGCGGCTGACGGACGAGCAGTACCAGGTGCTCCGCCGGAGCGCCACCGAGCCCCCGGGGACGGGAAAGTACCTGCACGTCGACGCCGCCGGCACCTTCCGCTGCGCCGGGTGCGGGGCCGAGCTGTTCTCCACCGATCACAAGTTCGACTCGGCTTGCGGGTGGCCCAGCTTCGATCGGGTCGCCGCCGCCGGGAACGTCGTCGAACGTCTCGACCGCAGCCACCACATGGAGCGCACCGAGATCGTGTGCGCACGCTGCGGCGGGCATCTCGGCCACGTCTTCCCCGACGGGCCGACCGACACCGGGCAGCGCTACTGCGTGAACTCCCTGGCTCTCGATCTCGACCCGCCGGTGCCGGCGGGCTGACCGGCCGGGTGACCGCCCGGACCGGCATCGGGCGGCCGTGCCATCGGGCGACCCTGCCCCCGGTCAGCGGGCCAGGCCGGCTTCCACCAGGTCGAGCGCCGTGGCCATGCGGGAAGCGGCGGGCCGGTGGCCGAGCCGGTCCAGCAGCGCCTCGGCCAGGGCCAGCGCCGCGCCCACCTCGAACACCTCGTCCTTGGGGTAGCGCACCCAGGGCCCGATGACGACCGGTCGCGCCGGCGGCGGTGCGCCACCACCGCAGCGGTCCCGACCACGACGGTGGCGACGGCGAGCGCCGCCAGGAGCGCCGCCGGGAGACCCGGGCCGACCGCCGGCAACGGCACCGGCGTCCCCGGGATGGGAATGAGCATCCAGGTCACCGCTCAACCCTCCACCGCCGCCGGTGCGGTCGAAGCGACGTCGCCGGCCGGCTCGTCGCCGTCGGGGAGGGCCCTGGCACCGCTGCGCTCGTTGCGGTGGACCTCGGCCGTGGCGAACCGGAGGCTGGGCCCGATCTCCTCGGCCACGATCTCCACCTTCGACCGCCGCTCCCCCAGCTCGGTCTCCCACGTGCGCTGCTCGAGCCGGCCGGTCACCATCACCCGCATCCCCTTGGCCAGGCTCATCGCCGAGTTCTCGGCCAAGTCCCGCCAGCACACGACGTCGAAGAACGAGGTCGACTCCTCCCACTCGTGCGTCTCCCGGTCCTGCCAACGCCGGTTGACCGCCACCCCGAGAAGGACACTGGCCTGTCCCTCCCGGGTGTAGCGGATCTCCGGCTCCCGCGTGAGGTTCCCGGTGACGGTCGTGGTGTTGCTCATTGGGCGCTCCTTGCTCGCTTCGACCGGACCTTCGCCGGTCGAACCGAAGCATGCACGGGCCGCCTTGCCGCCGACCTCTCCCGGGATCTTGCCGCCGACCTCTCGGGCGGAGCGGTCCCGACGGTCAGACGTCGAGGAAGCGGCGGATGGCCACCGCCGAGCCGACCGTGCCGATGAGGATGCCCACCACGATCACCACCGCGTCGGTGGCGAACATCTCCCACCCGCTCAGGCGCATCTGGGTCAGGAGCGATCCGCTGTGGTGGGTGGCCGGATTTCCCAGGTCGTTCAGCACGACGTGCAGCCCGTAGACCACGGCCGCCGCCAGCCCCGATCCGAGCAGCCCCTGGACCAACCCCTCGGACATGAACGGGAGCCGGATGAACCAGTTGGTGGCCCCCACCAGCTTCATGACCGACACCTCCCGTCGCCGGGCGAAGATGGCCATGCGGATGGTGTTGAGGATCAGCACTGCCGCCGACACCAGGAGCACCACCGCCACCACCAGGAACACGATCTGGAGGATGTTGATGACCTCCTCCTCGGTGTGGATCTGTTGCTTCGGCGTGGTGACGCCTGTGACCCCGGGCTGGCCCCGGAATTTGGCGACCACCGCTGTGGCGTCCTGGAGGCGGAGCGGGATGCAACGCCAGGAGGTCGGCGTCTCGGCCGGCGTGACCCCCGCCTGCTTGTATGTTGTCCCGACGAGCTGGATGGCCTCCCGGTAGTCGTAACCGTGCCCGCGGTAGGCGCACGGCTGGCGGACGTAGGAGAGGGTCTTGAGCTGCGTGCCGACCGCCTTGACCTCGCTGTGAGTCGCCTTGGGGACCATCCACACCGTCACCTGGGTCCCGCGCTGCCAGTCGACCTCCGCCTTGGCCGCACCCTGCTTGAGCACCAGGGTGGCGCCCACCAGCGTCAACGAGACGGCAACCGTCATGACGGCGGCGATGGTCATGAGCCGGTTGCGCCAGAGGTTGGACGCCGTCTCGCGGGCGACGTAGTCGGCCGGGACGGGCATCAGGCTGTGCCCCGGGACAGCGCGCCCCGGACGTGCTCGCCGGCCGGCCGGCCGTTCTGCGACCGGAGCGCGGCGGGGACGGGCGCGCCGGCGACCGCCGTCCCGTCGATGCCGTACACGCCGCGCGCCTGGTCGCGGACCACCGATCCGTGGGCCAGCTCCACCACCCGCCGGCGCATCCAGTTGACAAGCACCTCGTCGTGGGTGGCGACCACCACGGTGGTCCCGGTGCGGTTGATCCGGTCGAGGAGCTGCATGATCCCCTGGCTGGTGTTGGGGTCCAGGTTCCCGGTCGGCTCGTCGGCCAGCAGGATGAGCGGGCGGTTGACGAAGGCCCGGGCGACCGCCACCCGCTGCTGCTCGCCGCCGGACAGCTCGCTCGGCAGGTTGTCCCGCTTCCGGGACAGGCCGACCAGCTCGAGCACCTGAGGCACCTGCACCTGCACCACGGGCTTGGGCCGGCCGATGACCTCGAGGGCGAAGGCGACGTTCTCGAACACGGACTTGTTCGGGAGGAGCCGGAAGTCCTGGAAGACGCAGCCGATGTTGCGCCGGAGGTACGGCACCCGCCACTTCGGGAGATGGACGATGTCGCGCCCGGCCTCCCAGATCCGACCGCCGTCGGGGAGCTCCTCGCGCAGCAACAGTCGGATGAGCGACGTCTTGCCCGACCCCGAGGCTCCCACCAGGAAGACGAATTCACCCTTCTCGATGTCGATCGACACGTCCCGAACGGCGACGGTGCCGTTCCGGTAGGTCTTCGTGACGTTTTGGAAGCGGATCATCCGGGGAGAGCACCGTCCAACGGTCTGGGGCCGAGCACGGGCCACGGCGGACGTCGGGGACGGGCACAGAGCCTATCCCCCCCGACCATCTCCGGGCAGTCACGGCCAACGTCCCTGGTCACGCCGCGGCCCCGCCCCGCTGGTGGCGAAGCGCCGCCTCCATGAAGGCGTCCAGGTCGCCGTCGAGCACGGCGTCGACGTTGCCCGTCTCGACCTGGGTCCGCAGGTCCTTCACGAGCTGGTACGGGGCGAGGACGTAGGACCGGATCTGGTTCCCCCAGGCATTGTCGCTCCGATCGCCGCCCAGCGAGTCCAGCTCCGCCTGCCGGTCGGCCCGCGCCCGTTCGGCCAGCTTGGCCGCCAGGATCTGGAGGGCCTTGGCCTTGTTCTGGTGCTGGCTGCGCTCGTTCTGGACGGCGACCACGATGCCGGTGGGCAGGTGGGTGAGCCGGACGGCCGAGTCGGTCTTGTTGACGTGCTGCCCGCCGGCCCCCGACGAGCGGTAGGTGTCGACGCGCAGGTCCTTCTCGTCGATGGCCACGGCTTCGCCCACGTCGTCGAGGAACGGCACGGCGTCGAGGGAGGCGAAGCTCGTCTGGCGGCGGTGCTGGGAGTCGAACGGCGACATGCGCACCAGGCGGTGGACGCCGCGCTCGGTGGCCAGCAGCCCGTAGGCGTGGCGGCCCCGGACGATGAACGTGGTCGACAGGAGGCCCGCCTCCTGGCCCGGGGTCGCCTCGTCGACCTCGACCGAGAACCCGCGCCGCTCGGCCCACCGCTGGTACATGCGGAGCAGGACCTCGGCCCAGTCCTGGGCGTCGGTCCCGCCGGCGCCGGCGTGGATCTCGCACACCGCGTCGCGACCGTCGTACTCGCCGGAGAAGAGCGACTCGAGCTCGAGGCTCCCCACCCGGCGGCCCAGGGCCTCCACCGCCTCCACCAGCTCTCGGGCCAACCCCTCGTCGGGCGCGCCCGCCCTCGCCGCCTCGCCCACCAGCTCGACCAGCACCCGGGTGTCGCCCAGGGCGCTCACCAGGGCGTCGTAGCCGTCGAGGACGCCCGACAGCCGGCCCAGCTCGGTGGTGACGGCCCGGGCCCGGTCGGGGTCGTCCCACAGGTCGGAGCGGCCGACCTCCGTCTCGAGCTCCCCCCGGCGGCGGCGGAGGCTCCCGACGGCCAGGTACTCCTCGGCCTCGCCGACCCGCCCGGCCAGCTCCTCGACCTCGGTCGGGAAGTCTCGCTGGCTCCCGGCGCCGGACGCGTCAGGCAGCGCCATGGCAGAACTTGAACTTCTTCCCGCTCCCGCACCAGCACGGGTCGTTCCGCCCCAGCTTCGGCTGGGCGGCGTCGGCTGCCGGGTCGGCCGCCGGTGCGGTGGTCGCCGCCTCGGGGCGACCCCGACCGTTGACCCGAACGTCGGCGCCGGGGCCATCGTCGGCCAGCGGCGCCC
>JBOGGE010000130.1:0-9540 GCA_050743865.1 Acidimicrobiales bacterium | reverse complement strand
CCGGGCCCGGCTACGACCTGGCCTCCGGCCTGGGCACTCCCCTCGGCGCCACCCTCCTGGCCGCCCTCCAGCCGTCCGGCGGCTGCCCGGCGGTGACCGGGCTGAGCTCCTCCCACGGTCCGCTCGCCGGCGGCTCGACCCTCACCGTCTCGGGCACCGACCTGGCCGGGGCGACGGCGGTGCACTTCGGCTCGGCGTCAGCCCCCATCCAGTCGACGTCGGCGTCCTCGATCACGGTGGTGGTGCCCCCGTCCGGTACCAGCCAGACGGTGGACGTCACCGTCACCACCGCCAACGGCACCTCGGCCGCCAACCCGGCCGATCGCTACCGCTATGGCACAGGTGGCTACTTCGAAGTCGCCTCTGACGGGGGCCTCTTCGCCTTCGGCGACGCACCCTTCCACGGCTCGATGGGCGGCCGGTTCCTCAACAAGCCCATCGTGGGCATGGCCGCCACCTCCGACAGCGGGGGCTACTTCGAGGTGGCCTCCGACGGGGGGATCTTCGCCTTCGGCGACGCCGGCTTCCACGGCTCGATGGGCGGCCGGTTCCTCAACAAGCCCATCGTGGGCATGGCGGCCGACCCGGCCACCGGCGGCTACTGGGAAGTGGCCTCCGACGGCGGCCTCTTCGCCTTCGACGCTCCGTTCCACGGCTCGATGGGCGGCCAGCCACTGAACAAGCCCATCGTGGGCATGGCCGCCACCATGACAGGCGGCGGCTACTGGCTGGTGGCCTCCGACGGCGGGCTCTTCGCCTACGGCAACGCCGCCTTCCACGGCTCGATGGGCGGCCAGCCCCTCAACCAGCCGGTGGTGGGCATGGCGGCCGACCCGGCCACCGGCGGCTACTGGCTGGTGGCCTCCGACGGCGGCCTCTTCGCCTACGACGCCCCGTTCGACGGCTCGATGGGCGGCAGGCCGCTCAACAAGCCGGTGGTGGGCATGACCGCCACCTCCGCCGGCGGCGGCTACTGGGAGGTGGCCTCCGACGGCGGGCTCTTCGCCTTCGACGCCCCGTTCTTCGGCTCCATGGGTGGCAAGCCGCTCAACCAGCCGGTCGTCGGCATGGCTGCCGGCGGTTGACCACGGCCGGAAACGGTCCCCGGCCGGCGGCGATTGCCCCGGGGCCGCCCCCCGCTGGCACTAGTCTCCGTCCGTGGCCGCCGCCGACGCCGTCGTCCTCGTGGCTTCCGTCGCGGCCTGCGTCGCCGCCGTGGTCGTCCTGGGCGCGGCGTTCGTCCTGGTGGGAAAGGTGCGAACGCTGGAACGGACCATCGAGCGCCTCAGCCGCGACACGGCGCCGCTGCTGGAGTCGGTCCGGCGGGCGGCCGATCGGCTGGCGGACGGGGCCGGGCGCACCGCCGCCGCCCCCGACGGCGAGAGCTCGGCCGCCCCTCTCGGGCCGGCACCGGCCGCCTCGGCGGCCGGTCACGCCCGGCGTGCCCTGGCCACGCCGGTGGTGAAGGTGCTGGCCATGGGGGCCGGCACCGCCGGCGGGCTGCGCCGCCTCCGGGAACCGCCGTGCTGAAGCGGCTGCGATGGCTGGGGACCGGGGCGTTGCTGGGGGTCGGCGGCGCCCTGTGGACCCGGCGGCGCCTGGTCCGCCGCCTCGACCGGGCCGTGTCGGTGGTGGTGCCCGGCGGGCTCTCGGGCGACGTGGCGGTGGCGGCCCGCCAGGCCGGGGCACGGGTGCGGGCGGCGGTGGAGGCGGGACGCGACGAGCGGCGGCGGCGGGAGGCCGAGCTGTGGGCCCAGCTCGACGGCCCGGCCGTCCATCGGGACCCGGTCGCCCCGCACCACCGGCATCGCCGGACCCGGGCCGGGCCGGTCCCGGGAGGTGCGCGGCAGGCCCGCCGATAGTCTGCTGCGGATGGATGCCAACCAGCTGCGCGCCGCCTTCACCGGGTACTTCGCCGCCCGCGGCCACGAGGTGGTGCCGTCGGCCAGCCTGATCCCGCACGACCCGTCGGTGCTCTTCACCATCGCCGGGATGGTGCCGTTCAAGCCGTACTTCGTGGGCGAGCTGCCGGCGCCCTGGCGCCGGGCCACCAGCGTCCAGAAGTGCTTCCGGACCGTCGACGTCGACATCGTCGGCACCACCAGCCGGCACGGGACGTTCTTCGAGATGCTGGGCAACTTCAGCTTCGGCGACTACTTCAAGGCCGAGGCCATCCGGTTCGCCTGGGACCTGGTCACCGGGGACCTCGGGATCGACGGCGATCGCCTGTGGGTCACGGTCCACGAGAGCGACGACGAGGCGGCCGAGGTGTGGTCCGACGCCGTCGGGCTGCCGGCCGACCGCGTCCAGCGGATGGGCGAGGACAACTTCTGGCGGATGGGCGAGGTCGGTCCGTGCGGCCCGTCCTCGGAGCTGTACTTCGACAAGGGCGATGCCCACGGCCCGGCCGGCGGCCCCGCCGGCGGCGGGGCCGAGCGGTACGTGGAGATCTGGAACCTGGTGTTCATGCAGTACAACCGGACGGCCGACGGTCTGCTGGAGGACCTGCCGGAACGGAGCATCGACACCGGGGCCGGACTGGAGCGCATCCTTCCCATCCTCCAGGGCACCGACTCGATCTTCGCCACCGACGTGCTGGCGCCGCTGGTGGAGCGGGCCGAGGAGCTCACCGGCGTGGCCTACGGCCGGGACGAGCGGGCCGACGTCGGGCTGCGGATCCTGGCCGACCACGGGCGGGCCATGACCATGCTGGTGGCCGACGGCGTCCTGCCGTCCAACGAAGGCCGGGGCTACGTGCTCCGCCGGATCATCCGCCGGGCGGTGCTGGCCGCCCGGCGCCTCGGCACCGAGGTGCCGGTGACGCCGGCGCTGGCCGAGGCCACGGCAACGGTGATGGGCGAGGCGTACCCGGAGCTGCGCGACGGCGCCGGCGTGGTCCAGGCGGTGCTCGAACGGGAGGAGGCGGGGTTCGACCGGACGCTGCGCTCCGGGCTGACCCTCCTCGAGTCGACCCTCGACGAGGCCCGGCGGCGCGGCGACGGCGTGGTCCCGGGGGACGCCGCCTTCCGCCTCCACGACACCCACGGCTTTCCCGTCGAGCTGACCGAGGAGCTGGCCGCCGAGGCCGGCATCGGGGTCGACCGCCGCCGCTACGAGGAGCGGATGGCCGAGCAGCGCCAGCGGGCCCGCCAGGCGGCGCGGGTGCCGCCGGCCGCCGACGAGGGCGCCTACCGCCGGCTCCTCGACGCCGAGGGGCCGACGGTGTTCGTCGGGCGGACGCCGCTCCACTACGCCTCGCCGGCCAGGGTGGCCGGCGTCCTGGCCGGGTCCGAGCCGGGGACGGCCGAGCTGTTCTTGGACCGGACGCCGTTCTACGCCGAAGGCGGCGGCCAGGTGGGCGACACCGGCACCATCGTCACCGAGACCGGGAAGGCCCGGGTGCTCGACACGGTCACCGCCCTGCCCGGCCTGGTCGCCCACCGGGTGCGCCTGACCGGCGAGGTGTACCCCGGGCAGGACGCCCTGGCCACCATCGACGGCGACCGCCGGGAGGCGGTACGGCGGAACCACACCGGGACCCACCTTCTCCACGGCGCCCTGCGGGCCGTGTTGGGGGACCACGTGCGCCAGCAGGGCTCGCTGGTGGCGCCCGACCGCCTGCGGTTCGACTTCAGCCATCCTGACGCCCCGGCGCCCGAGGAGCTGTCGTCCGTCGTCGAGATGGCCAACGCCGACGTCCTCACCGACGACCGGGTCGAGACGTCCGAGGTGGCCAAGGCCGATGCCGACGCCATGGGGGCCGTCGCCTTCTTCGGCGACAAGTACGGAGAGGTGGTCCGGATGGTGCGGGCCGGCCCGCACTCGCTCGAGCTGTGCGGGGGGACCCACGTCGACGCTCTCGGCATGATCGGCCCGATCGCCCTGGTGGCCGAGGGGTCGATCGGTGCCGGCACCCGCCGGGTCGAAGCCGTCACCGGTATGGCCACGGTCGAGCGGGGGCGCCGCCGCGACCGCATGGTGCAGGAGGCGGCCGCCCTCCTCCGCGTCGAGCCCGACGGGGTGCTCGAGGCCCTGCAGAAGCTGGTCGACCGCCAGCGGGGGACTGACAAGGAGCTGGCGCGGCTCCGGGCCGCGGTGCTTCTGACCGAGGGTGCCGAGCTGGCCGGCTCGGCCGTCGACGGCGTGGTCGTCGCCCGCCGCGACGGGCGCAGCCCCGACGAGCTGCGGGGGCTGGCCCAGGCGACGCGTCAACGCGGGTCCGTGCGGGCGGCGGTGGTGGCCGGGACGCCGGACGGCGCCCGGGTGGCGATCGTCGCCGCCACCGGGGGGGAGCCGGACGCGGCGGCGCTGGTCAAGCAGATCGCGGCGCTGGTCGGGGGAGGTGGGGGCGGCTCGGCGCAGGTGGCGGTGGCCGGCGGCCGGGACACCGGCCGGATCGACGAGGCGCTGGCCGAAGCCCGGCGGGTGCTGGCCGGATCGTGACGCGGGTGGTGGCGATCGACCTGGGGATCCGCCGGATCGGGGTGGCCGTGAGCGGCGCCACCGACGGCACCGCCCTGGCCTTCCCCCGGGAGACGATCGTCCGCTCCGGCGACCGGGCCGCCGACCACCGGGCGGTGGCGGCGGTGGCCGAGGAGGTCGGTGCCGAGGTGGTGGTCGTCGGCCTGCCGCTCTCCCTCGACGGGCGGCGGGGACCGGCGGCGCTCCAGGTGGCCGGGGAGGTCGACGAGCTCGCCCGTTCCCTGGGGCACCTCGGGATCCGGGTCGAGACGTACGACGAGCGGTTCACCACCGTCACCGCCAACGCCGCCCTCGCCACCGCCGGGAAGGGATCGAGGGAGCGGCGGCGCTCGGTGGACAGCGCGGCGGCCGCCGTATTGCTGGGCTCCTGGCTGGCCAGCCGGTGACCGGGACAGGGGACGAACGGCGCCGGCCGCCGGGCGCTGGCGGCGACGATGCCGGAGGGGGCGTGGCAGAGGAGCCGGACCCCACCGACCGGCGGGGCCTGCCCCCGGTGCTGACCCGGGCCGGGAGGGCGCGCCACGCCGCCGGCCAGGGCCCACCGCTCGAAGTGGATCCGGCCGCCGGCACCGGCCCCCCGGTCGATGCCGGGGGCCGGCTCACGCGCCTGGGGCCGGTGTCGCCCTACCGGGCCCGGCGCCGGCACCGCTTCCGGCGCAAGGTGCGGCTCCTCATCACCCTGGGCGCGGTGCTGGTGCTGATCGTCATCGGCGGCGTCGTCTGGTACGAGACGACGGCCAACCCGTCGGGCGGCGCCGGGCAGCGGGTCGTCCTCCAGGTGCACCGGGGTGAGGCGATGAACGCCATCGTCGCCGACCTGGCCAAAGAGCAGGTCATCGGCAGCTCGCTGGCCTTCCAGCTGTCCCTGGTGCTCCACGGCACGCCGGCCGTCCGCCCCGGGGGCTACGTCCTGCGCCGCAACCAGTCGTTCGCCACTGTCCGATCCAAGCTGGCGGCCGGCCCCAACGTCTACCTGGTCGACGTGCCTCCCGGCTTCACCCTGGCCGAGGTGGCCCACGTGCTCTCCACAGACCCGGGCAACCTGGCCGTCTCGTTCCTCCGCCAAGCCAAGGCCGGAGCCGTCGTCTCGCCCTTCCAGTCGGCCCCGTCCACCAGCCTCGAGGGCCTGCTCGGAGCGGGGACGTACCAGGTCTTCCCCGGTGAGACGGCCCACCGGCTCCTCACCCAGATGGTGCAGCGCTTCGACCAGGCGGCGGTGGCAGCCGGGGTGACGCCGGCCGCCGCCGCCGCCGTGGGCCTCACCCCCTACCAGCTGGTGACGGTGGCCTCGATCGTCCAGAAGGAGGGCTACTACGACCGCTACATGGGCCAGGTGGCCCGGGTCATCTACAACCGGCTGGCTGACGGGATGACCCTCGGCATGACATCCACCGTGCTCTACGCCCTGGGGCAGGACGGCGGGGCGGTGACGCCGGCCGACCGGCACCTGGCGTCGCCGTACAACACGTACCTGAACCGCGGGCTCACGCCGACGCCCATCTGCTTCCCGTCGGCGACCGCCCTGCGGGCGGCGGCCGCACCCCCGGCCGGGACCTGGCTGTACTTCGACCTGGTGACAGTGAAGAAGGGGTTGATGGTGTTCTCCACCACCTACGCGCAGCAGCTGGTGGCGGAGAAGCAGGCGCAGGCCAACGCCGCCTCGGGGGGCGGGTGACGCCGGCCGTCTCGGCCGCCACCACGGTCGTCGGTGTGATCGGCGACCCCGTCGCCCACTCGCTCTCTCCGCTCCTGCACAACACCGCCTTCGCCGCTCTCGGCCTGGACTGGCTGTCAGTCGGGTTCCGGGTGAGGGCCGGCGAGGCCGGACCGGCGGTGGCCGGGATGCGGGCGCTGGGCATCGCCGGGCTGTCGGTGACCATGCCCCACAAGAGCGATGTCGCCGCCCTGGTCGACCGGTGCACGGCGGTGGCCGAGCGCCTGGGCGCCGTGAACTGCGTCGCCCGCCAGGACGGGCTGCTGGTCGGCGAAAGCACCGACGGCGCCGGGTTCGTCGAATCGCTGCGGCGGGGGGCCGCCTTCGACCCTGCCGGGCGCCGCTGCCTGGTGGTCGGGGCCGGCGGCGCGGCCCGGGCGGTGGTGCTGGCGCTGGCCGGGGCCGGCGCCGCCGAGGTGGCGGTGGTCAACCGGACGCCCGAACGGGCGGCGGTGGCGGCGGCGCTGGCCGGGGACCGCGGGCGGGTCGCCGTCCCGGCCGAGGCGGCCGGAGCCGACCTGGTGGTCGACGCCACGCCGGCCGGGATGACCGGAGCCGCCGCCAAGGGGGACCGCCCGCTGGTGGATCCCGAGCTGTTGGGGCCCGGGCAGGTGGTGGCCGACCTCGTCTACCACCCGCCGGTGACGGCGTGGCTGGCCGCCGCCGCCGCCCAGGGTGCGACCACCGTCGGCGGCCTCGGCATGCTCGTCCACCAGGCGGCGGCGCAGGTGCGCCGTTGGACCGGCTTGGCGCCGCCGGTCGAGGCCATGTGGGCGACCGCCGAGAAGGTGGTCCGGCCGCCCTCCGCCGGCCACGTCGGGCCGTCGACCGGCCGCTCGGGCTGACCTCGGCCCCGGAGCCCGGAGCCCGGAGCCCGGAGCCCGGAGCCCGGGTACGGGTCAGGACGGGTCAGGACGGGTCAGGACGGGTCAGTGCAGTTCAGGACGGTTCAGGAAGGCCGGGACCCGGCGCCGGGCCGGCGGCCGGCGGCCACACCCCGTCGTCCACCAGGCGACCGACGATCGCCTCGCGCAGGGCGCGCTCGGCGGCCGCCCGCCGCGACGGCGAGGTGCGCAGGGTGACCCGGAGTGTGCAGGTGGTGGCGTCGCTCGCCACCACACCCAGCACGTCCGGCTGCTCCCGGGCACCGGCGCCCAGGTGCTCGGCCACCTGGCGGGCGGCCTCGGCGGCCGACTCCTTGGCCCGTTCCAGGGCGTCGGGGGTCCCGGCCGGCACCGGGACGTCGACGATGGCTCTGGCCCAGCCCCGGGATCCGTTGGCCAGCGCCCGGATCTCGCCGTTGGGGACGTACCACAGCGAGCCGTCGGCGGCCCGGAGGCGGGTCACCCGGAGCGACAGATCCTCCACCACGCCGGTGGTCCCGCCGACGGTGACGGTGTCGCCGATCGCGAATTGGTCCTCCACCGTGAGGAGGACACCCGACAGGTAGTCCCGCACCAGTGACTGGGCGCCGAACCCCAAGGTGGCGCCGATCAGGGTGGCACTGGCCAGCAACGGCGCCAGGTTGATGCCGAGCATGCCGAGGACGATGGCGATGGCCACGACGGCGACGAAGAACCGCCACACGTTGGCCACCAGGGCGGCGACGGTCGCCACCCGGCTCCCGGCCCGAGGCGACCGCCGGCCCGTCGCCTGGGCCGAGAGATGGCCGAGCGCCCGGCGCAGCACACGGGCGCCCACATGGGCGACGATGGCCGCCACCACGAGGACGAGGACGATCTCGAGGGGACGTACGACGAACTGGACGGCCGAATGGGCCGTCGACCGGTCCACCCCCGCTTTCACCAGGAGGTTGTCGAGCCAGCCGCCCCCGGCTGTGACGGTCGACAGGCGGGCGATCGGGCCGGCCCGCATCGCCGCAGCAACCAGGGGCGTCGGGGACGAGGTGACCACGCCCGATATTCTGTCCGCCGGTGCCGCCGTCGCACGGGATACACCGGTCCACGGCCGGGCTCTCCGGAGCTCGCCGGCGCACCCCCCGGGTGCGCGACCTCGACCCCGGCCGGCACCGGTGGGGCCCGCCGTGGTGCTGACCGCCTCCCCGCCGCGCCGGGGGCATCCGCTGGGCGTTCGACGGCGGACGCTGGTGGTCGACCCGGTCCTGGTGCTGGCCTCGGTGGCGGCGGCGGCCATCGGGGTGTTGATGGTCTACACCGCCACCCGGAGCGCCCTCCTCGCCACAGGCACAAGCCCCACTCACTACCTGAAGCGCCAGGCGGTCTTCGCCGTGCTCGGGGTGGCGGTGATGGTGGTGATGGCGCTCGTCGACTACCGCTGGCTGGAGCAGATCGGCATGGTCGTCTACGGGCTGACCGTCGTCTCCCTGCTGGCCGTGATGGTCCCGCACTTGGGTTCCCACGCGCTGGGCTCGACCCGGTGGTTCAGCCTGGGGCCGCTGCAGATCCAGCCCTCGGAGTTCGGCGTGCTGGGCCTGGTGGTCACGGTGGCCACCTACTGCTCGCGTCGCTCGGACGGCCTCACCTGGCTCGACGTGATAAAGGTGCTGGTGATGGGGGCTGTCCCCATCGTGCTGGTCATGGTCCAGCCCGACCTGGGGACGGCGATCATCATGGCGGTGGTGCTGGTGGTCATGCTGGCCGTGGCCGGCCTGCCCAACCGGGTCCTGATCCTGCTGCTGCTGGGGGCGGCGCTGGTGGCCGTGGTGGCGATCGAGGGCGGCCTGCTCCACCACTACCAGATCAGCCGCTTCACCAGCTTCCTGCACCAGAACACAACCCACCCGACCGGCGCCCTCAAGACAGCGGTGTACAACGTCCAGCAGGCCAAGGACGCCATCGGGGCCGGCGGGCTGACCGGCACCGGCCTGGGCCACGGGGCCCAGACGAACCTCGGCTACGTCCCCGAGCAGCAGACCGACTTCATCTTCACCGCCGTCGGTGAGCAGCTGGGGTTCTTCGGCTGCGTCGGCGTGCTGGGCGTGCTCGGGATCATCGCCTGGCGGATGCTCCGTTCGGCCCAGCTCTCCCGGGACAGCTTCGGGCGGCTGCTGTGCACCGGCGCCTTCACGTTCCTCGCCTTCAGCACCTTCCAGAACGCCGGGATGACCATGGGCCTCATGCCGATCACCGGCATCCCCCTGCCGTTCATCAGCTACGGGGGGACGGCGGTGATCGCCTTCTTCCTGGCCGTCGGCATGGCGCTGAGCGTCTACGCCCGCCGGGCCGGATGACCGCCATGGCCGACGACCCCTCCAGCGGGCCGGAGGTGGCCCCGGTCCCTGCCGCCGCCCCGGCGCCGGCGCCCGCCCCGACCCCGGCCCCGGTCCCGGACCCTGCCGCCGCCCCGGCGCCCGCCCCCGCCCC
>JBOGGE010000129.1:0-13582 GCA_050743865.1 Acidimicrobiales bacterium | reverse complement strand
ACGGTGGTGGTGGTGGCGGGAACGGTGGTGGTCGTGGTGGAGGAGGTGGAGGTGGTGGTGGTCGGGAGCGGGGCGGTCGTGGTCGTGGTCGGGAGCGTGCCGCGGCGGGCGGCGGCGGCCAGGGCGGCGGAGATCACCTTCTCCATGATGGGCCCGGCCACGGTGGCTCCGTAGCCTGTCTTGGGCTGGTAGGGCACGCCGACAGCCACGGCGACGATCGGGTCGCTGGCCGGGGCGAAGCCGATCATCCAGTCGTCGGTCCGTGTGAACGCTGTCTTCACCTGGGCCGTCCCGGTCTTGGCCGCCACCTGGTCCTGGGCCGGGAAGACGCCGTAGGCGGTGCCGCTCGGTGTGGTGGTCACCAACTGCATCAGCACGCTGACCTTGTGGGCCGCCGCCGGGCTGAGTGCCTGCTTGTACACGGTCGGCTTGTACTTCTCCACCAGCGCGCCCTGGGCGTCGCGGATCTGGGACAGCACGTGGGGGGCCATGATCCGGCCTGTCTCAGCCACGGCGGCGGCGACCATGGCGTTCTGGAGCGGGGTGACCGACACTGTGCCCTGGCCGAAGGCGGCGTAGGCGAGCCCTGCCCGCCCGGGGCCCTTCGAACCTGTGACGAATGTCGCCGGCGCCGGGAAGTGCGACGGCGACACTGTGGTCAGGTCGATCGGCGCCTTCGAGTTGACCCCGAACAGGTTGGACTGGCGGTACATGGCTGTGGAGCCGACGGCCAGCCCCAGCATGACGTAGCCGGGGTCGCACGACTGGGGCAGCATCTGGAGCATGGTGCCGCCGCACGCCGACGCCGTCTTTGTCGTGCCGTCGTTGCACACGGTGTTGATGGTGCCCGGGATTGTGCCCGGCTTGGTGCACTTGCCGGGCCCCCAGTGGAAGTTCGACAGTGTGGGCCTCAGGTTGTACACCGCGCCGGAGGTGACCACCTTGTAGGTCGATCCCGGCAGGAAGCGGGAGAACGTCGCCATCGGGTTGAGGGGTGCGAAGCCCTCGGCGTCCTTGGTGAGGTCGGCCAGACGGCCCAGCTTCTCCGTGCCGGCGTCCAGCGACGACAGGGCATTGGGGTCGTAGCTGGGGCTCGAGTACATGGCCAGGACGGCCCCTGTCTTCGGATTGAGCGCCACCACCGCCCCGTCCCGGAAGGTATCGGGGTTGGAGGCGAGGGCCCGGTAGGCCGCCAGCTGGACCGAAGGTGTGACGGTGAGGGTGACGTCATCGGTGGTGGGTGGCGGCGGCGACAGGACCTGGCTCAGGGTCCGGGCCTTCGCCGGGTGGAGCGACAGCTGTGTGTTGTAGACGTTCTCCACACCGGCGGTGCCGTAGAGGAGGGAGTCGTAGCCCACCATCCCCGAGTACAGGAACCCGCCCGGGTATGTCCGGGCGTACTCGTACTGTGTGGGCTTGTGGTTCGGCACCGGCACCGACCTGGCCAGCACGGTGCCGTCGGAGGTCAGGATGGTGCCGCGGAAGTTGTCCAGATGCCGGCTGGCGTTGCGCGGATTTGTGCTGGCCGCATCGAGGGCCGAGGCCTGCCGGAGCTGGACGTTCACCAACTGGGCGAGGACGGCGGCGAAGCAGAGCACCAGCACCAGCCCCAGCCACCGGATGCGCCGCCCCACCTAGCGAACCCCGATCCCACTCAGCGGGGACCTGGCGCCGCTCGAGCCACCAGCGGCGCCGCTGGTGGCAGTGGCGGTGGCGCCGGCGGACGGGTGCAGGGACAGCCACTCCTGGTGGAGGTTCCGCACATAGCGGCGAGCGGCGGCGAGTGTCGGCTCCTCGACGTCGGCCGCCAGTGCGTGCAGCCTCGTCGGCACGACCTCCGACGTGGTCACCGCCGTCCGGTCGACCAGAACCGGCGGGTACCACAGGAACCCTCCCGGCCGTCCCTGGTAGACAGCCAGGTGGCCGTGGTCGACGGTCACGTACCAGTTGGCCGTCGCGTACCACCGCACGAGCGCGTAGGCAGCCGCC
Organism: Acidimicrobiales bacterium; assembly: GCA_050743865.1. Lineage (GTDB taxonomy): Bacteria > Actinomycetota > Acidimicrobiia > Acidimicrobiales > RAAP-2 > DAHUZJ01. The sequence continues at coordinate 11,593 of JBOGGE010000129.1, read as the reverse complement.
AGCACCGCAAGTACCAGGAGGACGAAGATCACCGCCCGCACCGTAAGCCATCGAGAGCCGGCGGCCGGGTCACGGCGGCGGTGCCCCGGTGCCGGCGCCGGGCGGGGGGCGCGGGCCGGGCGGGGGTAACCGCGGCATTCCCGGGCGGCAGCGGCCGCTTCGTGGCCTGCCGGGACGCCGTTGGGCTCGTCGACGCGGACCGGCGGAGCGGTGGTGGTGGCGGTGGCGGTCGCTGTGTCGGTCGCGGTGGCGGTCCTGCCCATCCGCTGCCCCCCGCTGGCGGCAATACGCTCGTCGCCAACGGTCGTCTCCCCGGCGCGGGAGCCCTCGTCCGGCGGGCTTGCCCCGGGCCCGGCATCGCCGCCGTCCCCGGGGCGACGCGGCAGACGCCGGTCCGACCGCGGAGGCCGGGAGCCCGCCAACGAGACGAGACGGTCGGTCGTCCCGCCCGCCGCGTCCTGGTCCCCTGCCGGCCCGTCCTGGTCCCCGGCCGGCCCGTCCTGGTCCCCTGCCGGCCCGTCCTGGTCCCCTGCCGGCGCGTCCTCGGGCTCTCGTACACCCGTGGCAGCGACGCCGGTCGGCTCCTCGCCGACCGAGAGGACGTCCACCACGACAACCGTCACGTTGTCGTTGCCACCGTGGGCCACGGCGGCGTCGACGAGGGTCCGGGCCGCATCGGTCGGGTCCGGCACCGACCGCAGGGCCTCGCCGATCCGCTCGTCGGTCACCTCATTGGTCAGGCCGTCACTGCACAGGAGGATCCGGTCCCCCTCGCCGAGGTGGAGCTCCCACAGGTCCACATCGACGTCCGACGACACCCCGAGCGCCCTGGTCAGGATGTGCCGGTGGGGATGGATCGCCGCCTCGGCCTCCGTCAGCTCGCCCTGGCGCACCTTCTCCTCGGCCAGGCTGTGGTCGGCGGTCACCTGGATCGCCCGGCCCCTGGTGAAGACGTAGGCACGCGAGTCCCCCACGTTGGCCAGCGCGATGACCTGCCGCCCGTCGTCGGCAGCCACCACCGCCGTGGCCGTCAGGGTCGTCCCCATCCCCCGCAGCCCGCTCTGGTCCTGGCCCCGTCGCCACACCGCCGCGTTGGCCTCGGCCACGGCGCGGCGGAGGCCCTCTACCGTGGGCTGACCCCTGAAGGACCGTCGCAGGGTGTCTACGGCCACGCTGGCCGCCACGTCGCCGCCGACGTGGCCGCCCATCCCGTCGGCCACGGCGAAGAGGTCCGTCTCCTCCAGCGCCACGTCCTGGTTCGACCGCCGGACCCGGCCCACGTCGGTGGCCGAGCCGGACTGGAGGACGGTCACCGGCTCACCTCGAAGACGGTGCCTCCAACCTGGAGCAGGTCGCCCCTGGCCAACCTCGTCGGGCGGCTGATCCGCTCGGAGTTGACGAAGGTCCCGTTCGTCGATCCGAGGTCCTCCACCCACAGGTGCTCACCGTGGTGGAAGAGGCGGGCATGAAGAGTGGAGCTGTACATGTCGTCAGCGGTCGGGATGGCGCACCCCGGCGACCGGCCCACCGTCGTCTCCTCCCCGAGCTGGTGACGCTCGCTGGCCCGGGCCGGGGGCTCGACCACCACGAGCCCCAACGGGCGCCGCTGGCGATGGCGGTCGGGGGCCGGAGCGCGCTCCTCCCTGGATCGGCGGCGCTCGGCTCGCGCCGGGCGGGGCCCGGCCGGGCGGGCCTCGACCCAGACCGCCCGGATGACCCGCAGGAAGAAGAGGAAGACCAGGGCCACCGCCAGCCACTGGAGGGGTCGGATGATGGCCGAATAGTCGGTCGCCGGACCGACGAGCACGGCGCCCGCCATCGGCGTCACGACAGCTCGAACACCAGCGTCGTCGAACCGACCGTGATCTCGTCCCCGCTCACCAGTTGCCGCTCACGCACGGCCGACCCGTTGACTCGGGTCCCGTTGGTGGAACCCAGGTCGGTCACCACGACACCCTCCTCGGTGCGGCGGATCTCGGCGTGCCGCCGACTTACGTTGGGATCGGCCAGCATCACGTCGCATCCCGGAAGACGCCCGACGACGAGCGAGCCGTCGCCCAGGGTGACCCGTCCGCCGTCGGGCAGCACAAGCTCGGCCAGCGGAACGGCGTCGGGTCCTTCGACCACCTCGGCGGTCACGGCGAACCGGCCGGCCCGGAGGCGGGTGCCCTCGTAGATCTGGACGTCCACCGGCCCCACGAACGAGTAGCCCTCGATCCTGGCGTGCTCGCGGGCGGCGTCTGCCAGCTCCTTCGAGAGCGCCTCGACGAAGTTGCTGAAGCGCTCCACGTCCGGCTGGGAAAGGGTGATGGTGAAGGAATTGGGCGCGATGAGACCATGCACGCCGACGCGACGATGCAGGTCCATCTCGCGGGTCAGTCGCCGGCCGATCTCGATCGGCTGAAGGTTGTTGCGGAAGGGCTTGGCCAACGTTCCCTCCACAAGTCGCTCGAGCCGCTGCTCGAACTGTTGGAGTCCCATGGTCCGGGCAATCCTACCGGGCGGTGCTACGGAGCTGCGGGCCGGCCGGGCCGGCGGACCGATCGACTACTCTTGCACGGTCGCCGGGGCGAGTGGCGGAATTGGCAGACGCGCAGGATTCAGGTTCCTGTGTCCGAAAGGATGTGCGGGTTCAAGTCCCGCCTCGCCCACTACGGGGTGGGCCCGAGACCACTTCACCGGTCACCTCAACCCCGTTCCTGAGACCCAGCTGATCGGGGCGTCGGTGAACCGCCGGGCGCCCACGCCGCCTGGACGACCCGGGCCCCGTGGCACCCGACCGTCCTCGATCGGGCCCTCCGGTCAAGGGGGTCCACGCCCCCGGGGGCCAGACCCGGCTCAACCGGGGGTGAAGACCAGGCCTGCCGACTCATCTCCCCAGCTCAGCGAGCAACTTTGGTTCGGGAGAGAGAATTCGCTTGCACGCGGGCCCGGGCCCGGGACAGTGCCCGCCGTGCCGACCGACTTGAAGGTCCTCGCCCGCCGCCAGGCAGCGGTGGCCCGCCTCAGCAGCTTCGGCCCGACGCCTGCCGGCGGGGGCGGCTCGGTGCTCCCTCTCCAGGTGCTGCGCCAATCGACGGCCGAGCCGGCCGCCGGCCGGCAGGAGCGGCCATCCGCCAGGCCGACGAGAAGGGGCGGGTGAAGCCGGGGTTCGCCCAACCCCTCCCGAGCTGTTCGGCTGGGCCGAGGGTGCCCTCCGCCCTCGAGCCCCACCTCCAGGGCGCCTGGCTGATCCTCACCCAGCCTGAAGCGCTCCGAGGAGCGACGCGCACCCGCAACTCGACCCGCGCCCACCTGAGCGCCGGGCCGAGCGAGCGCCTGTGCCTCTCCCCCGCCCAGCAGCGCTCCGTCCTCTCCCATGACCGGCAGGCCTTCTTGGTCCCCGTTTCCGGCGCCGGCGCCCTCGTCGTGGCCGACCCCGGCGCCTTCCTCCGCGAACCACCCGCCGCCGTGGCCGGGGCTGTCTACAAGACGCCGTCAGGAGCGGGTGCCGCGGCCAAGGAGTACGCAGTTGGTCACCCCCTGCCGGCGGCTAAGAAGGCAACCGACGGATGGCTGTTCTGGCATACGCCGGACGCCGACCACAGCCTTGTTCCGCTAAAGGCACTTCGCCGTCGGTTGGCGGAGATGGGGTAGGACCTCGACGACGCCCCGCTCGGTTCTGCCGGCAGCCCATAGTGGGCCAGCGGCGCTCGCGTCCTCACACCGCGGTGAGCGGAGTGGGGGTGGACCTCTCGGCCCAGGCTTGCGCGGTCACCTACGTCCGGTGAAGGACCGCCCGCCCGCCAGGTTCGCCGTAGCCGGCCTGTAGGCGGGGTAGCGTCCGGCACGGCGTCCGACGAGCCCGGGTTCGGCGTCTAGCGCCGTGAACTGGCCAAACCTCGAGGGCCGGACGCTACGGCACAGGTCGTCTCGCGGGACATTGAGTCACGTTTGAGGCGCGGGCTCCAGTTTCTTGGCTGCCGCGTCGACCATGCTCTCCACCGCTGTGATGTCGGGCGAGCCGAGGTCGGCGTAGAGGACGATTGCCGCGTAGCGTCCGGCGTGGAACGCCACCACGTCGGCGCCAAGCGTGAGCCCTGTCGCTGAAGCGCTGAGCGACCAGGAGTGCGAGCCGTCCGCCACGGCAGGAAACGAGAGCTGCCCGATGGCGAGCTTGAGCTGCGTGCTGGCACCGAGAGATCCCGCGTTGGCTGGTTCGGTGACGGCGAGCGACTTACAACGGTCGAGCTTGCGGACCGCCCCGGCCCACCGTTTCGCCTGGTAGCTGCTGAGCAATTCATCGAGCACCGGCGTGTTTCCTTGGCTGAAGGAGGCTGTTGCCGTTGGCCCGTGCTTGTGCGACGCCAGGCCGGACACACACTGCGAGGAGGCGATCCCTCCGGTGGGGGACGTGTGGCTCACGCTCCACCCGGCCGGCAGGTCCGAGATGGTGAGGAGCCGAGCCTTGAGCTCGGCTTTGGTCGCCTTGGATGAGCCGTGTCGGTGATGCGCCGCGCCAAGACGCGGTCGATGCGCACTTGCTTCCGCCGATCCGCTGGACGGAACAAGTGCCACCCCGGCCGCGAGTGCGACTCCGCCGGCTACCGCGGCGAACTTCATACCTCTACCTCTCCAGCGCCGTCGGATGCTCCGCAGGTTGACGGTGACGCCGTTCATGACCCCCCTGAGCTACGCGAGCCGCTCACCTGCGCGACGATGAACGACGCGGCCTGCTGGAAGCGGTTACTGAAGAAGGATACGCAGTTCGGCAACGTTGACGCGTTAGTTCTGTCGGCGGATGACCAGTAACTGGCTGGGCGATCGCGACGGCGCCCGGCGTGACCTTGTGGCTGGGTAGCCCAAGCCCTGATTGACGACGGCTACGCCGGAGTGCTGGAGGCCTGGCCGTCCCAACCGGCGAAAGCAGCCGAACTGGCCACCCTTGTCGCCGCAGCCCAGAGGCCCAGCGAGGAGCCGAAGGCAACGGACTACCCCCGGCTGCCCGTCGACGGGTACCTCCACCCTCCGGGCCGAAGCCCCGACGCGGGGAGCATTGAGCCAGCGGGTCTTCCCGTCCGGCTGCAACGCCACCGACACGCCGTTGGCGTCAAGGGCGACCATAGAGATGCCTGCATCTCGGCTCGGTGGTTCACCGTCGCCGGCCACCGATCAGTTCGGCCGGCCCCCGTGCCGAGGCGAACGGCTCCTCGCCGGTGAAGCTGTCACCGGGCCGGGTCACCCTCACCCATGATCAGCCGCCGCCGCCAGACCCCGCCTCCTTGCCCGCCGCCTGCACCGGTGAACGGTGCGGCGCATCGCCCTACCGGCGTCACGGCGCACGCCCAGGCGGGTCCAAGTGGACCCGGATCCACCTCGGCGCCCTCAAGTTCCGCCTCGCCCACCCCGAACTGGGCCCGAGACCAGGCACGGTGCCATGCCTGCGTCCAGCCCTGGTCGCCCGTCGTCGCTCACCGTTCCCGGCACCGTGCCCGCTTCAGCCCCTACGCAGCGGGCCCGTTGGCCAGCTGGACAGTGGCGCTGTGCTGCTGACCGTTGGCGCCGGTCCACTCGAGCTGGACCTTGTCGCCGGGGTGGTGCGGGATCAGTGCGTCCGAGAGCGAGCTCGGAGAGGTCACCGCCGTGTTGCCCACGCCGGTGATGACGTCGCCGTGGACAAGCCCCGCCCCCTGGGCCGGCGAGCCGGGCAGCACCCGCACGACGGCTGCTCCCGACGTCGAGCCGTTCCCGCCTGGTGTGGCTGTACGTGTGGCTGTACGTGTGGCTGTGGCTGTGGCTGTGCGCCCCGGGCCGCTGAACTGTGTCCCGAAGCCCGGGAACCCGGACCCGCTGTGCTCCGCCCGCGCCACCGACTCCACCGAGACGCCGACGAAGGCGGTCTTGCCGAGGTGGATACTCGACGAGGCGTTCCCACTCTGAATCTGCTTCGCCGTAGCCAACGCGTCGTTGATCGGGATGGCATACCCGCTCCCTGTGGCTCCCCGGAAGGTGAAGCCCTGCGCAGCGGAGGCGGCCGTGTCCATCCCGACGACGGCCCCGTTGGTGTCCACCAGCGGCCCCCCGGAGTCGCCAGCTTCGATGCGGGCATTGGTCTGGATCAGGCCGGTCAGGTGCTCGGTGGTGCCGTCCGACTGATCACTGGCTGTGATCGCCTGGTTCATGCCGGTCACCGAGCCGCCGGCGGTGCTCGGCGAGCCGCCGGCGCCGCCGGCGTTGCCGATCCCCACCACCGCCTGTCCTACGGCGACGTTGGAGGAGCTCCCGACGGTGACGGTCTTGAGGCCCGACGCGCCCTGAAGCTGGAGGACGGCGATGTCCTTGGACCGGTCATAGCCGACGACGGCGGCAGAGTACGTCTTTCCGTTCCCGAGGTCGGTGGCGTTGATCTCGGTGGCACCGGCGATGACATGGTTGTTCGTCAGCACTTCGCCGTTCGACGTGAGCACCATGCCAGTACCGGCCGCCTGCCCTGTCTGATAGCCCAGCACGGTATTGATGTCGACCAGCGCCGGGGTGACCTTGGCCGCGATGGCCGGGACGTTCGACGGGCTTCCGGCGGCAGCAGAGCTTCGCGGGCCGTGCCGCCCGGTTGTGGTCCCCGGACCTTGCCCGCCGGACCCGAACGGGCTGAACGGACGACCCGGCGTGCTGCTGCGGGCCGGGGATGTCACCGAAGCGCTCCACACCGCGTAGCCGATGCCCACGCCGAGGAGGACCGCCACCACCGTCAGGAGTGAGAGGGCACCGACCAGGACCCGGTGCCGCCGGCGACGCCCCCCCGTCGCCGGCCCCCCCAGCCCACCCGGGCTTCCCGGCGGGGCCCAACCCCCAACCGGTGGAGGTGGCCATGCGGGGCCGTACCCGGGGTAGCCGGGACCGCCGGGGTAGCCGGGACCGCCGGGGTAGCCGGGACCGCCGGGGTAGCCCCCATAGCCCTGGTAGCCGGGACCGCCGGGGTAGCCCCCATAGCCCTGGTAGCCGTAGGGCGGCGAGTCCCCAGGCGCCGTTCCGGTCCAGCCGGGCCAGGTCGGCGGGTCGCCGACCGAGGGGCCGGGGTCACCGGGTCCCGAAGCGGCGTCGTCGCGCCCTCCGTCGGGGAGATCAGGCTCCCCGCCGGGGGCGCCGGCGCCCTCTCCCGGCCCCCCGTCCCTCCCGGCGATCGGACCCTCAGGTTCGGGCGTGGTCGGCTCGTCGTGGTCGTCGAAGCTCATCGGTCTCTCCTCAGTCCGCCGGGGCGTCCCGCCCACCGGGGCGTTCGCCCAAGACCAGTACAGACGCGCCATCTAAGAGGCGTCGAAGGACGCGGTAGGAGTCCGCTAAAGCTCGGTATACCCCGCCAGACGTCTCCCGACCGCAGGTCGGCGGCTCCAGCTCGGCTCTACCGGATCGCCCGGGCGCCGGCGCTACGGATCGGCAACCGGGAACGGCGCCGCCGGGATCTCGCCGCCGCGCCCGGGTCCGTGACCGGGTCCGTGACCGGGTCCGTGACCGGGACACAGGCCGGCGGCGTCGCCAACCCCGGTGCAGGCCGGAGCCCGGGCCTTCTCGCCCCGAGCCGTGGTCGGCGGTCGGGAGGTCCGGTCATGAGCTACCAGAACGCTCCGGGACAGCAGGACCACGCTGGCGCACAGGACGGCGACGGCCGCCGCTTCCCCCACGATGTCGAGCGGGTCGTGGTGGAAATGCTCCCCGAAAAGCGAGATGCCGAGAAGGGTGGCGACCAGTGGATCGAGAATGGTCATGCCGGGCTGCGACGCAGCGAGCGGACCGGCCTGGAAGGCATTCGAAGCAACGAAGAGGACGGCAGCACCGGCGATGGCGATCACGTACGGCGACCAGGTGGAGAAGACCGCGTACCACCCGGACCCGAGATGCGAGCTGAGCTCTTTGATGACGGATGCGACGAAGCCCCACCCGATGCCGGTGGCGACCCCCAGGAGCGCTGCCTTCCGGCCGGGCGACGGCGCTCCTTCCTGGCGAAGCGAGATCACGGAGAGGCCGGCCAAGGTGCCGACGGCGGCCGCGGAAGCGGCAGCTGCCAGGATCCACATCCAGGCCGTGGCTTCGGCCGGTGAACCGCCGCGGGGGTGGGCCAAGGTGAGAAACGCGGCGAGCGAGGCGACCATTCCGGCGGCGGCGACCCAGTCGCGGCCCCGCACCTCGCCGCGGTTGCGCACCGCCAGGAAGGCGAAGACGAACAGGAGCTCGGAAGCCACGATCGGTTCCACGAATCCCAGGTTCCCGACGTGCAGGGCGAGGAGCTGGAACACGAATCCGAGGATCATGCACAAGATGCCGGCGAACCACAGGGGTCGCCGCAGCAGGTAGGTGACCAGGCGCCAGCTGAAACGCAGCTCCCCCGGCGCCGGGGCCGCCGCCAGCCGCTGCGTCACCGACGCGGTGGCAGTGAAGAGGCTCGCCGCCAAGGCCAGAACGATCTCGGTCACCAACGGGGGCTCGCTTTCCGGGCGGCTTCGCGGTTCGCCGCTGCGGTCTCCTCGAACGAATTATCCATCACGATGAACGGGAACCGCACCACTTGGCCGGCTGGCCCCCGGATCGGCTCAGCCGTCCTGGTGGATTGGGGTATCTCGTCCACGGGTACTCTTGTACGCAGCCTCGACCGGGCCGGGATCAGAGCACGGCGCGGACGGGGAACGGGGAACGACAAGAGAGGGTGCCGGTGATCCTGGGACGCGACCGCCGGGCGGCGGCGATCGCCGAGTCGGACGATCTCACCACGTGGAGCGTCGGGGACGTGGCGCGGTCCCTGAGGCGGGCCCGAACCGTCCAGGGTCTCCGGCTGGAAGAGGTGGGCCAGGGCGCCGGGGTCCCGATCAAGGACTTGCGGGCACTGGAGGCGGCGGCGCTGGATCGGTTCCCGGATTCGCTGAGCGCGCTGCGCGCCGTCCGGCGCGCCGGCGACTACCTCGGCCTCGCCGGGGACCAACTGGCGCTGGTCCTCATGGAGCGCTGGTCCGGACGGCCGTCCCGGGCTGGCGGCTCGCCCGATCCCACCTCTCTGTACCGGACGCCGGGGACGACCGACGGCAGAGGCTTTGCCGATCTCGGCCCGCCCACCGAGGTGCCGGGCTCGGTGCCGCTCGGCGCCACCCGGGAGGAGCTCTTCGGGCCGGTCGCATCCGGGCCCGGGACCAGCGAGGTGATCATCGGCCACCCCACCACCCTCGCCGGAACCGTCACCACCGTCGCCGAGACCGACACCTTCGGCGGCAGCATCACCGGCAACGGCACTACCGGCGAGAAGGAGACCGACCCCGCCGCGGGTGACGCCGCCAGCGCAGAAGCTGGCGCCAGCGCAGAAGCTGCCGCCGACACCGACGGCGACACCGACGGCGACACCGACACCGACGGCGACACCGACGATCCCCGCGACACCGGCGAGGTCGAGGCGGTCGGCGGCGAGGCGTACCCCACCGGCGGCAACGGCCGCCGGCGCCTGGCCGGGACGGTCGAGACCCCGCCGCTGTGGCTACGGCTCTTCGTGATCGGCCTCGTCCTGGCCGTCCTGGCCGGCATCGCCGGCATCGCCGCCCACGAGCTCGGCGGCCACTCCCACCCCGGAACGTCCGCTGGTGGGCACGGGGCTAGTGCGCACGGGGCTAGTGCGCACGGGGCTGGCGGCACGGGCCCGGGGCACACTGCCTCCTCCGGCGGGCACGGACCCACCTGGGCGGTCAAGGCCACGTCGTCGACCAGTGCCACCATCGACGTCGGCGCGCCGTCCTTCGTCGTCACCGTCTCGGCGGTCGGCTACCCGACCTGGCTTCAGGTGAAGTCGGCCGCAGGCAGTCAACCGGTCTTCAGCGGCATGCTCGAGACCGGCCAGTCCCACTCGTTCACCGGCCGGCAGTCGCTGGCCGTGGAGGTCGGCTCGGTCGCCGGGCACGTCACGGTCACCGCCGGGGGAAAGCGGGTGGGGACCTATGCACCACCGGCCGCCCCCTACACAATGAGCTTCACGTCCACCCACTGACGGCCCAGCGGTCCCACGGCCCCCGCCACAGCTCTGGCCCCGACCCACGGCCGACCCACGGCCGACCCGCGGCCCGCTGCTACTCGCTGCCGGAAACCCTGGCCACAGCGGCCACCGACTGCCCGTCGTCGAGGTTCATCACCCGCACGCCGGTGGCGCCGCGTCCCTGCGAGGCGATCTCCCGAACTGCCGTCCGGATGACCACGCCACCGGTCGATACCAGCAGGATCTCCTCGTCCAGGGAAACGGTGAACGCCGCCACTACCCGGCCGCGCCGGGCCGTCAGTCGGATACCACGGACCCCCTGGCCGCCGCGCCCCTGGGGGTTGAACCGTTCGAGCTTGGTCCGCTTCCCGTACCCGGCGTCGGTGACCATCAAGATGTCCGCCTCGTCGCGTGCCACGCCGAGCGAGACGACCTCGTCCCCGTCCCGGAGCCGGATGCCGCGTACGCCGGCGGCGTCCCTCCCCATCGGCCGGACGTCGTTCTCGGAGAAGCGGATCGTCATCCCCGTACTGCTGACGGCGAACAGGTCGTCGTCACCGGCGGTCGCCACCACCCGGACCAGCTCGTCGCCGTCCCGCAGGTTGATGGCGATGAACCCCTCGCGGCGGGACTTGTCGTACTCGCTGAAAGCCGTCTTCTTGACCTGGCCCTGGGCCGTCGCGAACAACAGGTAGTGGTCGGCCGGGAAGTCCCGGGTCTCCACGATGGCCCGGATGGTCTCCCCGGTCTCGAGCGGGAGCAGGTTCACGAGCGCGGTGCCCCGGGCGGTGCGGTCCTTGGTCGGGATCTCGTGGCCGCGCAGCCGGTAGACCTTGCCCCGGTCGGAGAAGAGCAGCAGGTAGGCGTGCGAGGTGGTGTGGACCACGTGGGTCACGAGGTCCTCCTCCTTGAGCCTCGCCCCCTGCACGCCGCGACCGCCCCGGCCCTGGGTGCGGAAGGCGGTGGCGGGCACCGCCTTCACGTAACCGGCCGCGGTCATGGTGACCACGATCTCCTGGTCGTTGATGAGGTCCTCGAGCGCCATCTCGCCCGGGTCGTGGGTGATGACGCTGCGGCGCTCGTCGGCGAACTTGGCGCGCACCTCGGCCAGCTCGGTCTTGATGACGCCGCGCAGCTTGCCTTCGTCGGAGAGGATCGACTCGAGCTCGGCCATGGTCTCGCGCAGCTTGGCCATCTCCTCCTCGAGCTCGGCCCGCCCCAGCCTCGTCAGGCGGCCGAGCTGGAGGTCCAAGATGTGGTTCGTCTGCTCCTCGCTGAAGGTGAACGGCTCGGCCATGAGCGCCGCCCGCGCCGCCCCACGGTCCTCCGAGGCCCGGATCGCGGCGATGACCGCGTCGAGCATGTCAATGGCCTTGAGCAAGCCCTCGACGATGTGGGCCCGGGCTCTGGCCTTGCGCAGGAGGTACTCGGTGCGCCGGGTGATGACCTCGACCTGGTGGGCGACGTAGTGGGTGAGCACATCTCTCAGGTTGAGCGTGCGCGGGATCCCGTCCACGAGGGCCACCGTGTTCATCCCGAAGGTGGTCTGCAGGGGGGTGTGCTTGTAGAGCTTGTTGAGCTCGACGTTGGCGTTGGCGTCTCGCTTGAGCC
>JBOGGE010000128.1:0-4089 GCA_050743865.1 Acidimicrobiales bacterium | reverse complement strand
GACCCGGCCCGGCCGCCGCTGACCCGGCCCAGCCGGCCGGGGCGGCTGTGCCAGAGTGGCCCGGTGCGCATCGGGGTCCTCACCGGCGGCGGCGACTGCCCCGGCCTCAACGCGGTGATCAGGGCCGTCGTCGTGGCCGCCACCCGGTGCGGCGACGAGGTGGTCGGCTTCCTCGACGGCTGGCGAGGGGTCGAGGAGGGGCGGTCGGTGCCGCTCGACGGTCAGGCCGTCCAGGACCTGCTGGGAGCGGGGGGCACGGTGCTCGGCAGCTCGCGGACCAACCCGTTCGCCGACCCCGGCGGCCCGGGACGGATCCAGGGCACGCTGGCCGACCAGCGGGTCGACGCCGTGGTCGCCGTGGGCGGCGACGACACCCTCGGCGTGGCGCTCCGCCTGGGGCCGCTCGGCGTGCGGGCGGTGGGCGTGCCGAAGACGATCGACAACGACCTGGCCGGCACCGAGGTGACGTTCGGCTTCCACACCGCCGTCCAGACGGCCACCGACGCCATCGACCGTCTCCGCACCACCGCCGAGTCCCACCACCGGGTGATCGTCTGCGAGGTGATGGGACGGCACGTCGGGTGGATCGCCGCCTTCGCCGGCATCGCCGGTGGGGCGGAGGAGGTGCTGGTGCCGGAGATCCCCTTCGACGTCGCCGGCGTCTGCCAGCGGCTCGCCGGCCGGCACCGGCGCGGCCGTTGGTCGTCGGTGGTGGTCGTCTCGGAGGGCGCCCTGCCGTCGGAGCCGGACCGCCCGTCCGCCGTGGCCGCCACCTCCCGGGCCACAGTGGACCAGTTCGGTCATGCCCGGCTGGGCGGCATCGCCGCCTGGCTGGCCGAGCAGATCGAGGCCCGCACCGGCTTCGAGTCACGCCACACGACCCTCGGCCACATCCAGCGCGGCGGCACCCCGACCGCCTTCGACCGTGTCCTCGCCACCCGTTTCGGGGTGGCCGCCGTGTCCGCCGTGCGCGACGGCGCCTTCGGCACCATGGTCGCCTACCAGGCCGGGCAGGTCGTGCGCATCCCGCTGGCGGAGGCCGTGGGGCGGCCCAAGCCCCTCGACCTGTCGCTGCTCACCGAGGTGGCCGCGCCGTTCCTCTCGTGACCGGTCGCCGCCCGGCCGGTGGCGCCGGCCGGCGGTCAGCCCGTCGGGACCGCCACCCTGAGCCGCTCTGCCGCCTGCTCGGGGTTGACGATGTTGACGGCCACGCCGGTGCCCATCTCGAACCCGGCGACCGTGGTCGCCTTCGGCGACACGTGGACGTGCCAGTGGAAGGGGTCGTTCACCCGGTACGGCGCCGAGTGGAAGACGATGTTGTACGCCACGTCGCCGATGACGTCGCTCAACTGGCGCAGGCCGTTCTTGAGGGCCAGCCCGACCGACACCAGCTCCTCGGTCGGGCTGCGGTACAGGTGGGGGGTGTGGCCCCGGGGGACGACCAGCAGCTCGTAGGGGGTGGCGCTCCAGAACGGGCAGATGACCACCGTGCGGTCGTCGGCGTAGATGACCCGGTGCCCCTCGGACTCCTCGGCCTCCACCGTGGTGCACAGGAGGCAGCTCTCGGCGAACCGGGCGAACCGGGCCTGCTCCTCGGCCAGCTCGCGGGGGACGAACGACATGCCCATGAGCTGGCCGTGGGGATGCTCGAGCGAGGCGCCGGCCTCGCGGCCCGAGTTGACGATGGCCTGGCTGTAGCGGAGGGTCGGGTGCTGGGAGTGCTCCTCGATCCGGTCGCGCAGGGCGGCCATCACCAGCCCGGCCTGCTCGTTGGTGAGGCCCGACCACGACACGTCGTGCTCGGGGGAGAGGACCAGCACCTCGTGGATGCCGCCGGCGGTGGCCTGGGTGAACACCGGCCCCTTGTTGGTCACGACGAACGGCTCGTCGCCGGAGAAGGCCGGGTAGAGGTTCGGCACCACCCGCACCAGCCAGGCGCCGGTCGGGCCGTAGGTCTCGAGGGCCGGGGGGCTGCTCTCCTCGTTGCCCGGGCAGAAGGGGCACGGCCGGCCGGTGTCCTCCTGCACCTGCGCCGAGCGGGCGGCGAACGCCGCCGGCCGGGTGGCCCGCCGGCTGGCCACGGCCACCCACCGGCCGGTCAGCGGATCGAGCCGGAGCTGGTTGCCGTGTGCTGTCTCGCCGTCGTACGCCACTGCCTGCCCGCTCCATCACCCGTGGCGCACCGGCACCGGCCGGCGCGCCCCCGCTCCCCCTCACGGTATCGCTCCGGACGGGCGCGCATGCGGCACCACCGGTTGGGGCCGCCGCCGCCCGGGCCCGGCGGCGGCCAGAAGCCACTGGCGGCGGGCCGGTGCCGGCCGTGAGCGCCGCCGCCCAGCCGACCGGTGCCCTCTTCGACGTGCTGCTGCTGCTCCACGTCGTGGCGGCGGTGGTGGCGTTGGCCACCGTGGTGACGAGCGGCGCCGTCGCCGCCCGGGCGCTGTCCGCCGCCGGCCGGCCGCCGGCCCCCGGGGTCGTGCGGTACTTCGCCCCCGGGGTCAACTGGGCCGGGCGGTCCCTCCACGCCGTGCCGCTGCTGGGGGCGGCTCTGGTCGGGCTGTCGGGCGGCGCCTACCGGTTCGGCGACGGGTGGGTGGTCGCCGGGCTGGCGCTGTGGGTGGCGGCCGCCGCCGCCGCCGAGGTGGTGCTGTGGCCGGCCGAGCGGCGGGTCCAGGCGGGCCTGGTGGTGGTGGTGGCCACCGCGCCCGCCTCCGGGGCGACGGTCCCCGACGTGCGGGGCGCCTGCCGGACCCTCTGTGCGTCGTCTGGTGCCGTCGCCGCCCTCCTGGTGGCGGCGATGGTGGTCATGGTGGCCCAGCCCTGACGTCCCGGCCGACGGCGTCGTCGAGGATGCGCCGGGCTTCGGCCAGGCGGCCGTCGCCCACCAGGGTGGGGAGCGGCCCGTCGAGCAGCGCCTGCCAGTCGACCGACGTCGTCGGCCGGCCCCGCTCCTGCAGCCGCCGGCGGGCCTCCTCGAGCATCCGGGCCAGGGTCCCGAGCGCGTCGCCGCACCCGGCGGCCAGGCGGCGGCGCAGCCAGGTGGCCAGCGCCGGGCTGGCGCCGCCGGTCGACACGGCGACCGTCACCGGCCCGTCGCGGTGGACGGCGGGCAGGAGGAAGGTGCAGTGGGCCAGGTCGTCGGCGCTGTTGACCCACACCCCGGCGGCGTCGGCGTCGGCGGCCACCGCCGCGTCGACCTCGGCCACCCCGGTGGCCGTGACGACCAGGCGGTACCGGGCGGCCTCGCCCGACCGGTACCGGCGGCGGCAGACGGTGACCGGGGCCCGCCCGATCAGCTCGGCGATGGCCGGGGCCACCCGGGGGGCGACGACGGTGACACGAGCGCCGCTGGCGGCCAGGCCGGCGACCTTGCGGGCGGCCACCGGGCCTCCCCCCACCACCAGGCACGGCCGGCCGGCGACCACCAGGCTCACCGGGTAGGGGGCCGGGCGGGCGGCGGCCACGGGCACTCTCAGCCCGGCGCCCGGGCCGGCGGGGCGACGGACGGCTCCACCAGGCGGGGCGGCCCCACCATCCCGGCCGCCACGGTGGCGTTGGTCGTCTCGTCGACCAGGACGAAGCTCCCGGTGATGCGGTCGCTGGTGTAGGGGTCCACGGCCAGGGGCACCGACGTCGACAGGGCCACGACGCCGATGTCGTTGTCGACCAGCTCGCCCGCCGGCAGCAGGCGGAGCCCGTTCACGTCGAGGCGGTGCCGGACGGCCGACACCCGGGCCGGGGTCGTCCGGGTGGTGTGCTTCACCCGCAGCCGGTCGCCGGCGCGGAGCGCTCGCTCGCCGAACCAGCACACCGTGGCGGTGAGGTCGGTGACCACCTCGGGCGGGTCGGCCGCCGCCGCCAGCAGGTCGCCGCGGGACACGTCGAGATCGTCGGCCAGGGTCACCGACACCGACAGGCCGACGGCCGCCTCGTCCAGCGGCCCGTCGAACGTCTCGATGGCGGCAACCGTCGTGCGAAGGCCCTCGGGGAGGACCACCACCGGGTCGCCGGTCCGGAGCGGCCCGCCATTGACCATCCCGGCGTAGGAGCGGCCGCCTCCGGGCCGCCGGAGCACCCACTGGACGGGGA
>JBOGGE010000127.1:0-2746 GCA_050743865.1 Acidimicrobiales bacterium | reverse complement strand
TCACAACGCGGGCCGGTGGGTTGGGGGAACCGACCCGCTCACCTCCTTCGCAATTGACTCTTCCCGGCTCGGGTTAGAGAACGGCAAGGCCCGAGTAGGCCCTCGGACAGCCCGACGGGCTGGCCCGGACGGCCATCCTGGCCCTGGACGCGCCGCAGCCGGCCGCCCCCTGAGGGACGGCCGGCCGGCGGGCTCCCGGGTCAGGCCGAGCGACGCAGCTCGTCGACCGCTTCGGGCATCGTGGAGACGAGGGCGGGTTCTCTGCGCATGGCGGACTCGAGCGAGGAGGAGCTTTCCGCCTCGGCCTTCGTCCGGAGCGCGGCGTCCTGTGCCTTGGTCTCCTTCCGCATCGCCACGATCAGCGGCACGGTGGCCACGGCAATCGCCAGGAGCATCATCGGAATGCTGATCACAAGCCACACCATCACAACGCGGGCCGGTGGGTTGGGGGAACCGACCCGCTCACCTCCTTCGCAATTGACTCTTCCCGGCTCGGGTTAGAGAACGGCAAGGCCCGAGTAGGCCCTCGGACAGCCCGCCGCCGGCCCTGCCGCCGCCGACCGCCGGCCGCACGCTGCGGCACGGGGACGGTGAGGGCAGCGCCATCGGGCGGCAACGGTCGTCACGACTCGGCCGTGCGCGTGCCGGCGCGCCGGTAGGTTGAGGCGGTGGGCGCCGGCACGATCCTGGTGGTGGACGACGAGGCGCCGCTCCGGGACCTGGTGCGGCCCTACCTGGAGGCGGAAGGGTTCTCGGTCCGGGAGGCGGCCGACGGGCCGGCCGCCGTGAGCGACCTGCGGTCCGGTGGCATCGACCTGGCCATCGTCGACGTGATGCTGCCCGGGTTCGACGGGTTCACCGTGCTGCGGATGGCCCGGGAGTTCACCGACATCCCGGTCATCATGCTCACCGCCCGGCGGGACGAGCCCTATCGGGTGGCCGGGCTGCGCCAGGGCGCCGACGACTACGTGGTGAAGCCGTTCTCGGTGGCCGAGCTGGTGGCCCGGGTCGTGGCCCAGCTCCGGCGGGGCCAGCGGGCGGAAGACGCGGCGGAGGAAGCCGTTCGCCTGGGCGATATCGAGGTCGACCTCGCCTCGCGCCAGGTGCGCCAGGTGACGGGGGCGGGGGCGGGGGCGGGCAGCGAGGTCGAGCTGACCCGGCGCGAATTCGACCTGCTGGCCACCCTGGTGGTCAACCCCGGGCGGGTCCTCTCGCGCCAGGCCCTCCTGCGCGAGGCGTGGGAGACCGAGTACCTCACACCCAAGACGGTCGACGTGCACGTGGCGAGCCTGCGACGCAAGCTCGGCGACGGCGTGACCATCACCGCCGTCCGGGGCGTCGGCTACCGGCTCGATCCCCCATGAGGCGGCGGGTGGCCGGACCGCTCCGGTTCCGGGTCCCCCTCCCGGTCCTGATCGCCACCGCGCTGGCCATGGTCGGCGCCCTCATCTTGATCTACGTCGTCCTGACGGAGACGGGCGGGCACCGCGAGCTGGCCAGCCAGCGCCAGGAGGATCGCGCCGTCGCCAACCTCGTCGCCGCCGAGGCCGGCCGGGGGGCTTCGGTCCAGGCCCTCTCCGGCATCAACGGCCTCCTGGCCGACGAGCACATGCGGGCCGTCGTCGACCTGCCGACGGGCACCGTGGTCCTCGGGCACGAGCCGGCTCCGGGCAGCCAGCTGGCGTCGGCCACGGTGCCGATCAAGGGTGGCGGGTCGGTGACCGTCGTGAGCGAGGCGGACGCCACCCCGGACCCGCCACTCCTGGTCGTCCTGCTCACCACCGGCGCCCTGGTGCTGGTGCTGGGGGTGGCCGTGACGGCCAACGTCGCCACCACCCACCAGACCCGGCACAAGGTAAGCCTGGCCGTCGCCGCCGCCGAGAGGATCGCCGACGGGGACTTCGGCGCCCGGATCGGCACCGACGGGCCCGGGGCGCTGGGCGCCCTCGGCGCCGCCTTCGACTCGATGGCCGCCCGCCTCGAGGAGGGCGACGCCACCCAGCGCGAGCTGCTGGCCGACCTGGCCCACGAGATCGCCACGCCAATCCACGCCGTCACCGGCTACGCCCAGGCCGTGCTGGACGGGACGATCCCGGCCGAGCGGGCCAAGGGGGCCATCGAAGGCCAGACGGCCCGCCTGTCCGGGCTCCTCGACGAGCTGGCCCAGCTCCGGGCCCTGGACGCTCCCCCCCAAGGGACCTCGGAGCGGACCGACCTGCGCTCGCTGGTCGGGGACGTGCTGGCGGAGCTGGCGCCGATGGCCGGCCACGTGCGCCTGCGGCGCCGCCTGTCGCCGGCGCTCGTCGTCACCGATCCCCAGCTGGTGCGGACCGTCGTCTCCAATCTGCTGACCAACGCCTTCCGGTTCACCCCCGAGGGCGGCACGGTCGAGGTCCACACGGGCCGTTCCGGCCACCGGGCGTGGGTGGCCGTGCGCGACGGGGGGCCGGGGATCTCGCACGAGGACCAGCACCGGGTCTTCGACCGGTTCTACCGGGTCGAGTCGTCCCGGGACCGGGCCCGGGGAGGTTCCGGGCTCGGCCTGGCCATCGCCCAGCGGGCGGCCAGGGGCATCGGGGGGCGCATCGAGCTGCGCTCAGAGGTGGGCCGGGGATCGGAGTTCCGCCTGGTGCTCGCCCACGACCGGTGGCCGGCGGAGCGGGCGGCCGGGCCGGCGGGGGATCCGGCCGACCAACCGGTGGCGGGGCCGGCCGGGGATCCGGCCGGCGAACCGTCGCCCGGGACC
>JBOGGE010000126.1:0-20467 GCA_050743865.1 Acidimicrobiales bacterium | reverse complement strand
GCGCGACCGGGCGCGGCGCTGTCCCGCCGGTTCGATCAGCCGGGCGCGGCGCTGCCGGGCGCGGCGCTGCCGAGCGAGGCGCTGCCGGGCGCGGCGCTGCCGGGCGCGGCGCTGCCGGGCGCGGAACCGCCCCGCCGGTTCGATCTGCCGGGCGGCACGCCGGCTCTCCTCGGGACGACCATCGTCGCCAGCCTCGACGCGGTGGTCGGCGTCCCGAGCTCGGGGGCGATCAGGTGGAGGGCCGCCGGGCAGTGCGGGAGCTGCTGGCCGCCGGGCAGCGGAGGGTCCTCTCCCTTTGGCTGGCCGACGGGCTCGACCCTTCCCCCCAGCTTGACGAGATCGAGGCCCTGGCGGGCCGCCTCCGGGTCCGGGTGGAGGTCGTCTCCCGCGCCCGCCTGGACGCTGCGGCCCGCACGGACGCGCCCCAGGGGGTGCTGGCGCGGGCGCAGCCGGTCGAGTCGGTGGCCGTCGAGGAGCTCTGCGCCGGCGTCGGCAGCGAATCGGTGTTCCTGCTGGTGGTGGCAGGTGTGACCGATCCGAGGAACCTCGGGTCGCTGCTGCGGAGCGCCGAGTGTGCCGGGGTGTCGGGCGTGGTGCTTCCCCGGCATCGGGCGGTGCACCTGTCGCCCACCGTGACCAAGGTGGCGGCCGGCGCGCTGGAGCACCTGTCCTTTTCCCAGGTGGCCGGGATCCCGACGGCCCTGGCGAGCATCTCGGACGCCGGCGTCCGGACGGTCGGGCTGGCCGCCGACGCCGGACGCTCCCTCTACGACGTGGCCGTCGGCGACGGACCGGTGGCCCTCGTGGTGGGGGCCGAGGACCGGGGGCTGGCCCCGCTCGTCCGCCGGCGCTGCGACGAGGTGGCGGCCATCCCACAGCACGGCGTCCTGGCATCGCTCAACGTCGGGGTCGCCGGGGCAGTGGCCTGCTTCGAGGTGGCGCGGCAGCGAGCCCCGGGCGGCCGGACGACCGCCACGTCCTGATCCACGGATGCGCTTGCGCTCGGGACCTTCGGTTGGCAGGCTGACCCGGTGATGTCCACCCCCCATGAGCAGGGGCATCCCGGACCCGGACCTGGACCCAGTGCCGGACCGGGCGGCGGCAATCCGGGTGGCGGTCCCGGCGGCGCTGGCCCCGGCGGCGGCAGTCGGGGTGCTGGCACCGGCGGCGTTTCCATGCCGAAGGCGGTGGTCCTTCTGGTAGTGGCCGTCGTGGTGGGGGTCGCCCTGCTTCAGGTTGACCACCGCCCATCCCCGGCGCTCCAGCACACGGCGGCGGTTACCACCCCGACCGAGCCGGGCAGCAAGTCCGGGCCGACCACCACCACCACCACCACCGTCGCCGTCAAGCCGTCCACCCGGGTGAAGGTTCTGGTGGCCAATGGCGGGACGGTGAACGGGGCCGCCGCCTTCTTCACCGGCAAGCTGGCGAAGCTCGGGTGGGGCACCCTCACCGCGACCACAACCACCGGCGCCGTGCCGTCGTCGGTCGTCTACTACGCCGCCGGGGACCAGGGAGCGGCGGCGGCCATCGGCGCAAGCCTCGGGCTGGCGGCCACGGTGGTCCAGCCGCTCGCCTCCTCGGTGCCAGTGTCGGACGTCACCGGGGCGAACGTGGTCCTGGTGGTCGGTCCGGACCTCGCGTCCCAGGTGACGGCGCCGAGCGGCTCCTGACCGGTGGCGACCCGTCGTTGACGCCGCTGCCGGCGGTGCTGGTGCCGCTGCGGGACCGAGCAAGCGAGGCGGCCGTGTTCGTGGACTACGACGGCACCCTGGCACCTATCGTCGACGATCCTTCCGGTGCCCGCCCGGTGCCGGGCGCTCCCGAGGTCCTGGCCGCCCTGGCCGCCCGTATGGCGCTGGTGGCGGTGGTGTCCGGCCGCCCGGCCGCCTACCTGCAGCAGCACCTCGGGAGCCCGGCGGGGGTCCACCTGGCCGGTCTCTACGGGATGGAGGGGGTGACGGCGGCCGGCCGGCCACACCTCACGCCGGAGGTCGAGGCGTGGCGGTCCGTGGTGGCCGAGGTGACCCGCCGGATTGTCACCGACGCCCCGCCCGGCGTCGAGGTGGAGCCCAAGGGGCTGACGGTCACGTTGCACTGGCGGCGGGCCCGACGTCCCGGAGACGCCGAAGGCTGGGCCACCGCCACCGCCGGGCGCGAGGCGGTCGCCACCGGGCTGGCCGTCCAGCCGGGTCGGATGGCCATCGAGCTTCGACCGCCCGTCGGCGCCGACAAGGGCACCGTGGTCGCCCGCCTGGGGGCCGGGCACCCCGTCGTCGGGTACTTCGGCGATGACCTGGGCGACCTGTCTGCCTTCGACGCGCTGGGCGTCATGGCGGGCGAGGGCGCCGTGGTGGCCCGGGTGGCGGTGGCCGGTGGCGACAGCCCCCCGGCAGTGGCCGCCGCCGCTGACCTGGTGGTCGCCGGCCCGGTGGAAGCGGTGAGCCTGCTACGGGCGTTGGCCGCCCCGGGCTGAGACGGCGCCGCCCCCGGCGCCGATGGTACGGGCAGGCGGTCAGCCGGCGGCGGGATCGAGCGACGAGGCCACCTCGAGCTGGCGGTGCAGCCAATCGGCCGCCGTCTGGCCGAGAACGATCTTGCGAAGTGCACCGGCGCGGGCCGCCCGCTCGGCGGCGGGCATCGAGAGGGCCAGGTCGAGGGCGTCGGCGGTCCCCGAGATGTCGAACGGATTGACCTCGATCGCCGCCGGAGCCAGCTCCTCCCACGCCCCCGCCTCCCGGGACAGCACCACCACGCCGTCGGTGGTGTTGACGAGCGGACCTTCCTTGGCCACCAGGTTCATCCCGTCGCGCACCGGGTTGACGAGCAGCACGTCGTAGCGGGAGAGGGCGGCCATCGAGCGATCGTGGTCGTCGGCCACGTCGAGCACGATCGGGGTCCACCCGTCGTCCGCCCACACCTCGTTGATCCGTGCCGCCGTGTGCTCGACCTCCGTGCGGTAGGCGAGGTACTCGGGCAGCCCCTGCCGGGACGGGTAGGCCAGGGCAAGCATGGTCACCCGGCCCCGCCAGGCCGGACGGGTCTCGATGAGCTCTTCGAATGCCCACAGCCCACGCAAGAGGTTCTTGGACAGCTCGACCCGGTCGACCCGTACGATCAGCCGGCGGTCGCCGACCCGGCGGTCCAGCTCAGCGCGGGACGCCACCACCGGCGGTGACGCGGCCTGGGCGACGACGACGTCGGGGCTCGGACCGAGGGGGGCGACGAAGGTGATGGGCGGGGCGGCCGTCCCCGCCTGGCCGGCCAGCGCAGGATCGGCGAACGCCGCCCGGAATGCCGCCTCCCAGCGCCCGGTGTGGAAGCCGCAGGCTCCGAACCCGGCCATGCCGGCGAGAAGCTGCCCGGCGGCGGCGGCCGGGAGGCAGCGCAGCACGCTCGGGTCGGCGAACGGGGTGTGGCTGAAGTGGACGGTGCGCAGGTCCGGACGCTCGGCCGCCAGCATGCCGCCGACGAGTGCCAGGTGGTAGTCCTGCACCAGCACCGAGGCACCTTCGGCGGCTTCGGCCGCCACCGACTCGGCGAAGAGCCGGTTGAAGGTCCGGTAGGCGTCCCATGCTTCGAGCCACCGGCGGTCGAGCCGTGGCCGGCGGGGCAGGTCGAAGAGGTGGTGGTGGCAGAACCACAAGGTGGCGTTGGACACCACGTCGTAGGCCATGCGGTAGAGGTCGCGGTCCGGCTCGACGGTGACGATTTTCAGACCGTCGAGGGACATCATCCCGGCCGCCGCCGCCCGGCGGTCGGCCTCACCCATGGCCGAGGCCACCCAGGTGGCGCCCGACCCGGCCAGCAGGCGCCGGAGGGTCCCGGCCAGGCCGCCGCCGGTTCCCGCCAGGACCGGTTCCTCGCCGGCCAGGCGGAACGACAGCGGCCCGCGGTTCGACACCACCACGACGTCGGCCATCCAACCGACGCTACCCGGCGGCAGCCTCGGCGACGGCGGTGCCCCGGGTGACGGCCGGTCGCCGGCCGGGCCCCCAGCCCGGGCCGGGACGGGCGCGGGCCAGGTGGTCAGCCGGGGCCGGGGCCGGGGCGGGCGCGGGCCAGGCCGGCCCGCAACACCTCGACCGCCTGCGGCCGGAGCTCGTCCAGAGAGCGGTTGCGGTGGGCGCGGGTGCCCAGGTCGACCTGGGCGATCGAGGGCACCCCAAAACGTACGGCGACGTCGATCAAAAGTCCCAGCTCCACCCCGTAGCCGGGTTCCAGGTCGAGCTTCTCGAGGGCCCAGCGGGGAGCCGCCGTCTCCCCGGCCAGCGGCTGGCGCACGGCCGCCAGCTCGGGGAAGAGGAGCTCGATGACCGGTCGGGCCGTCAGCTCGGTCACCCGCCCCCCTCCCGATGGGGCCCCGCCGAGGGGTCGCTCGTAGAACGCCTTGACCAGGGCGACGTCGTCCTCGGCGAGGAGCGGGCCGAGCAGGCCGGAGACGAACGAGCCCGTCGTGTTCTCGACGTCGGCGTCCAGGTAGACCAAGAAGTCGCCCTCGGCGGCGGCGAGCCCGGCCCCCATCGCCGTCCCCTTGCCCCCGCTGCGGGCGAGGCGCACGACGCGGGCGCCGGCGGCGCTGGCCACATCGGCCGTCGAGTCCGCCGAGCCGTCGTCCACCACCAGCACCTCGTCGACCAGCCCACTGCCGCCGGCCACTCCGAGGTGGGATCGCCGCACGGCGTCGACGACGCCAGCCACGGTCGTCTCCTCGTCACGGGCGGGAACGCACACGGTCACCGAACGCCCGGCCTTGGCCGCCAGGAGGGCGTCGATGGGGAATTGGGTGTGGTGGAAGGTCCGGACATCGCCCGTCACCGTTCGATCATGGCCCATCGCCGGAGCGCCGGCCGACCGGCGTGACGGGCGGATTGACGTAGACGGGGGATTCGACCACCATGGGGAGATCATCCAGAGCGGCTGAGGGACGGGCCCAGCGACGCCGCGGCAACCAGTGAGCCCGGGAGGCCTGCGACGCGGGCCGGCCCCGGAGCGTCACCAGGTGCCAATGCCCGAGCGATGAGGAGGCCACTATGGACCACGTGACCGGGCTGCGCTGCCGGGAGTGCGGCCGGGAGTTCCCGGTCGAGGCGCTGCACGTCTGCGACTTCTGCTTCGGCCCGCTCGAGGTTGCCTACGACTACGAGGCCATCGCCGCCACCATTAGCCGAGACCGCATCGCCGCCGGTCCCCGGTCGATCTGGCGGTACCGCGACCTGCTACCGGTCGACGACGCCGCCCCGGTCGAGCTCGGCGCCGGGTACACCCCGCTGGTCCGGGCCGACCGACTGGCCGCCGAGCTGGGGCTGGGCGAGCTGTGGATCAAGGACGACACCGCCAATCCGACCGGCTCGTTCAAGGACCGGGTGGTGTCGGTGGCCCTCACCAAGGCCCGCCGGCTCGGGTTCAAGGTGGCGGCCTGCGCCTCGACCGGCAACCTGGCCAACTCGGTGGCGGCCCACGCCGCCCGGGCCGGCATGGCCTCGGTGGTCCTCATCCCGAGCGATCTCGAGGCGGCCAAGATCACCATGACGGCCGTCTATGGCGGCACCGTCGTGGCCGTGGAAGGGACCTACGACGACGTGAACCGCCTGGCTGCCGAGCTGGCCAGCGAACATCCGACCTGGGCGTTCGTCAACGTGAACGTCCGCACCTACTACGCCGAGGGCTCCAAGACGCTGGCCTTCGAGGTCGCCGAGCAGCTCGGCTGGCAGGTGCCCGACCACGTGGTGGTGCCCATCGCCTCGGGAAGCCAGCTCACCAAGGTGGCCAAGGGCTTCTCCGAGCTGGGCCGTGTCGGGCTGCTCGACGAGGTTCCCGAGGTCCGGATATCCGGCGCCCAGGCGACCGGGTGCTCGCCGGTGGCGACCGCCTTCGCCGAGGGCACGGACACCATCCGGCCGGTCAAGCCGTCGACCATCGCCAAGTCACTTTCGATCGGCAACCCGGCCGACGGCTGGTATGCCCTGCAGACCATCCGCCAGACGGGTGGGGGCTGCGCGGCGGTGACCGACGACGAGATCATCGACGGCATCCGTCTCCTGGCGCGTACCGAGGGCATCTTCGCCGAGACGGCCGGGGGCGTGACCATCGCCACCCTGGCCAAGTTGACCGCAGAGGGCGTCGTGCGTCGGGACGAGCGGGTCGTCGCCCTGGTCACCGGGCACGGCCTGAAGACCGTCGAGGCGCTGACCGGCGTCGTGCGGCCGACGGTGACGATCGCCCCTACCCTGGAGGCCTTCGAGGCTGCCACCGACGGCGGCTCGGCCGTCCCGCTCGAGCCCGGGCGCCGGATCCCCGAGCCCGGGCGCCGGATCCCCGATACCAGCAACATCCCCGAGGCCAGCGAGGAGCCCAGCCGATGAGCGTGACCGTCAGAGTTCCCACCCAGCTACGCACCCTCACCGGCGGAGCCGGCGAGGTGGCGGTCGAGGGGTCGACCGTCGGTGAGGCGCTGAAGGCGCTCGACGTCGCCCACCCCGGGTTCGCCGAGCGCCTGTTCGACGACACCGGTGGGCTCCGGCGCTTCGTCAACGTCTTCCTGGCCGACGAGGACGTCCGGTTCCTCGACGGCCTGACCACGCCGGTGGCCGACGGGCAGGTGGTCTCGGTGGTGCCGGCGGTGGCCGGCGGCTGACCGCCCGGCCCGGCGGTTGCGCCGAGCGACCGTGAGTGGTTGGCTGGTTAGCACTCGACGTACGAGAGTGCCAAACGCTCTGGTAGCCTTTCCGCCAGGACCCCCGCCGGCAGCCGTGCCGGCCGACCAACGGAGGACACGACTCACATGCCCAAGCTGATCGCCTTCGACGAGACCGCCCGGAGGGCGCTCGAGACCGGCATGAACAAGCTGGCCGACGCCGTGCGGGTCACCCTCGGCCCCAAGGGCCGCAACGTGGTGCTGGACAAGAAGTGGGGTGCTCCCACCATCACCAACGACGGCGTGTCGATCGCCAAGGAGATCGAGCTCGAGGATCCCTACGAGAGGATCGGTGCCGAGCTGGTCAAGGAAGTGGCCAAGAAGACCGACGATGTCGCCGGCGACGGCACCACCACCGCCACGGTCCTGGCCTGGGCGATGGTGCGCGAGGGTCTCCGCAACGTGGCCGCCGGCGCCAACCCGATGTCGCTCAAGCGGGGCATCGAGACGGCGGTGGAAGAGGCCGTCAGCTCCATCCACGGCATCGCCAGGGAGACCGAGTCCAAGAGCCAGATCTCCCAGGTGGCCGCCATCTCGGCCGCCGACACGGAGATCGGGGAGATGATCGCCGAGGCCATCGACAAGGTGGGCAAGGACGGCGTGATCACCGTCGAGGAGTCGCAGACCTTCGGCATGGAGATGGACCTGGTCGAGGGCATGCGGTTCGACAAGGGGTACATCTCGCCGTACTTCGTGACCGACCCCGAGCGCATGGAGGCCGTCCTGGAGGACGCCTACGTGCTGCTGGTCGGCTCGAAGATCTCGGCCGTACGCGACCTGCTGCCGGTGCTCGAGAAGGTCATGCAGGGCGGCAAGCCGCTGGTGATCGTGGCCGAGGACGTGGAGGGCGAGGCCCTGGCCACCCTGGTTGTCAACAAGATCCGCGGCACCTTCAAGAGCGCCGCCGTCAAGGCCCCCGGCTTCGGCGAGCGCCGCAAGGCGATGCTCCAGGACATGGCCATCCTGACCGGCGGCCAGGTGGTCACCGAGGAGGTCGGCCTCAAGCTGGAGAACGTCGGCATCGACCTGCTGGGGCGGGCCCGCAAGATCGTCGTCACCAAGGACGAGACGACCGTCGTGGAGGGTGCCGGCGACGAGTCCGACATCAAGGGCCGGATCAACCAGATCAAGGCCGAGATCGAGAACACCGACTCCGACTACGACCGCGAGAAGCTCCAGGAGCGCCTGGCCAAGCTGTCGGGCGGGGTGGCGGTGATCAAGGTCGGCGCCGCCACCGAGGTGGAGCTCAAGGAGAAGAAGCACCGCATCGAGGACGCGGTGTCCACCACCAAGGCGGCCATCGAGGAGGGTGTGGTCCCCGGCGGCGGCGTGGCCCTCCTGCGGGCCCAGTCGGCCGTGCTGGAGCGGGCCGAGAAGCTGGAGGGCGACGAGGCCACCGGTGCTCGCATCGTGGCCCGGGCGGTGGAGGAGCCGCTCAAGCAGATCGCCGTCAACGCCGGCCTCGAGGGCGGGGTGATCGTGGACAAGGTGCGGAACCTGAAGGGCGCCGAAGGCCTCGACGCCGCCTCGGGCGAGTACGGCGACCTCTTCGCCGCCGGCGTCATCGACGCCGCCAAGGTGACCCGCTCGGCGCTCCAGAACGCCGCCTCGATCGCCGCCCTGTTCCTGACGACGGAGGCGGTCATCGTGGACAAGCCCGAGGAGAAGGCCCCGGCCATGCCCGGCGGGGGCATGGAGGACTACTAGTCCACCCGGGCACCCGGCTCGTGGGCCGGCCCCGACCCCGTCCCACCAGCCGCAGGTCGGGGTGCCTTCATCGACGCACGACACCGGAGGGCGCCTGCGGGCGCCCCCCGGGCGTTCGCCGGACCGGGCACGGTCGCCCGGGCGCCCTCCGACCACCGGTCGCCGGTTCCCTATGCTGGCGGGCATGCTCAGCCGTCCCGACCCCGCCCCCGAGCCGCTCTCCCCACGGACCGGCCTGGGCGTGCTGCACCTCTTCTGCCGGGCCGCAGGGCCGGTCGACACCTCGGCCGTCCTCGACGCCGAGGCGTCGGCGGTGAAGGAAGGTGCCCAGGTGGTGTCGGTGGCCATGCTCGGTCACAAGGCCGACGTCGGCCTGATGGCGGTGGGCCCGGACCTGTGGCGGCTGCGCTCCTTCCAGACGGCGGTGGCGGCCGCCGGCCTGGCCCCGGTCGCCTCCTACGTGTCGCTTACCGAGGTGTCCGAGTACGCCGCCGGGATGCCGGAGGAGCTGAAGCAGGCCCGCCTCTATCCCCAGCTCCCCCCGGCCGGCATGCCGGCCTTCTGCTTCTACCCGATGTCCAAGCGGCGTGGCGCCGACCACAACTGGTATGCGCTCGGCTTCGAGGAGCGCAAGGCGCTGATGCTGGCCCACGGCAAGCTGGGGCGCACGTACCGCGGGAAGGTGCTCCAGCTCATCACCGGCTCCACCGGCCTGGACGACTGGGAGTGGGGGGTGACCCTGTTCGGGGCGCGGCCCGACGACCTGAAGGAGTGCGTCTACCAGATGCGCTTCGACGAGGCCTCGACCCACTACGCCGAGTTCGGCCCCTTCTACACCGGGATGGTGGCGGGACTGGCCGAGGTGCTGGCCATCGCCGCCGCTCCCGCGCCATGACGGCGGCCGGCCAGACGCTGGACCGGCTCCGCTCGGTGCTCGACGGCCTCGGCCGGGTGGTGGTGGCCTTCAGCGGGGGCGCCGACTCGGCCTTCCTGGCCCGGGCGGCCCACGACCGGCTGGGACCCGCCCGGGTGCTGTGCGTCACGGCCGTCTCCCCTTCGCTGGCGGCCGAGGAGGAGGCCGACTGCCGGGCGCTGGCCGGGGAGTGGGGGCTGCGGTGGCGGCCGGTGCCGACGGGGGAGATGGAGGACGCCACCTACGTGGCCAACGGGGCCGACCGGTGCGCCCGGTGCAAGACGGCGCTCATGGACGTCCTCGGCCCCCTCGCCGACCAGGAGGGCGGGGCCACGGTGGTGCTGGGGGTCAACCTGGACGACCTGGGTGACCGCCGGCCGGGCCAGGAGGCGGCCGCCGCCGCCGGGGCCCGCTTCCCCCTGGTGGAGGCCGGGTTCACCAAGGGAATGGTCAGGGACTGGTCCCGCCGCCTCGGACTGCGCACCTGGGACAAGCCGGCCGCCGCCTGCCTGGCCTCGCGTATCCCCTACGGGACCCCGGTCACGCTCGGGACCCTCCGGTCGGTGGGGACCGCCGAGTCGGCCCTGCGGCGCCTCGGCTTCACCCAGGTCCGGGTCCGCCACCACGGGGAGGTGGCCAGGATCGAGGTTCCGGCCGGCGAGCTCGAGGGCGTCCTCGCCCGCCGGCAGGCGGTGGCCGAGGCCGTCCGCTCGGCCGGGTACGCATTCGTCGCCCTCGACCTCGAGGGGTTCCGCTCGGGCAGCATGAACCGCCTGTTGGCACCGCCGACCGGCGCCGGCGACCCGGTGGCGGCCAGGGTCGGTGACCCGGTGGCGGCCAGGGCGGCGACGTGAGCACCATCTCGGTCCGGGTCAAGCTGACCTTCCCCGAAGACCTGGTTCGCACCCCCGTCCTGGCCCGGCTGGTGCGCCGGTACGACGTCGAGCCGAATATCCGCCGGGCCAACGTCGAGGACGACCGGGGCTGGATCCTGTGCGAGCTCGAGGGGGAGGCGGCGGCGATCGAAGGTGGGCTGGCCTGGCTCCGGGACGAGGGGATCGGGGTCGACCTGCTGGGCGACGTCCTCGAAGGCTGAGTGTCAGCGCTGGGCGCCAGGCGGGAGGTCGTCCCGGTCCACCTGCCATCCGGCCGAGGACACCCGCCGGGGCTCGTAGAAGAGGCACCCGTCGGGGCACGTGAAGGGCAACGGCTCGTTGGCGTCCATCTTGCAGCGTTCGACCCGGTCGCCCCGCGGCGTGGTCCGCATCACATAGTGGCGGCAATCGGCGTTCACCGGCATGCGCACCATTGTGGAGCACCGGCGGCGTCACCGGGGTTCATCCCCCTGAGCACGGCGGAGGTCCGGGCCGCGTCGGGCCCAGGTGCAGCGCGGTAGCGTCGAGCCCTGTGGACCCCGTGGTGCCGACCCGGACGCTCCTGCGTTGGGGCGAGAGCCTCTCGGCCATCGCCCGCACCGGCCTCGGCTTCACCGAGAGCCTGTACGAGCGGGAGCGGTTCGAGGAGATCCTGCGGGTGGCGGCGGACATCCGGGCGGCGGCCGACGAGGGTGTGCCGGACGTGGAGGACGGGTCCGGCCTGGTCGAGGAGTGGCTTGGCCAGGTCGGCCACGGGGTGCCGGGCTACGTGACGCCCAAGGTGGCGGTCGGCGCCGCCGTCGGCAACGACGACGGCGAGCTCCTGCTCATCCGGCGGGCCGACTCGGGGGTCTGGCTCTACCCCACCGGCTGGTGCGACGTCGGCTACTCGGCCGCCGAGGTGGTGGTCAAAGAGGTGAAGGAGGAGACCGGCATCACGGCCGAGCCGGTGCGGCTGATCGCCGTCCTCGACGGGCTGCGGCTCGGCTTTACCCGTGTCCCGCTGTACTCGCTGGTCTTCCACTGCCGGGCGGTGGGCGGCAAGCTCGAGCCCCACCCGCTCGAGTGCAGCGACGTCGGCTGGTTTGCCCGGGACCGGCTGCCCTCCCCCCTGGTCGGCTTCGAGCGGTGGGGCGGGCACGTCTTCGCCGCCCTGGACGGTGAGCACCGCGACGTGCTCTACGACCGGGTCCGGGCGCCGACGTGGCGGGGACCGGCCGAGGGGGAGCGCTGAGCCCGGTGCCGGGCGCCGCCACCGCCGGCGGGGGCGGGGACCGGGCGCCGGACGTGACCGTAGAGCCCGCCGCGGTGGCCGGCGCCGAGCTGGTGGAGGCGATGGCCCGCCTGGTCGGCCAATTGTCGCAGAGCGCGCCGGTACCGACCGCCTACGAACTCGAGCGCATCGTCGCCTCGCCGGCGACCACCCTCTTCGTGGCCCGGGACGGGGCCGGGCGGGTCGTCGGGGCGCTCACCCTGGCCGTGTTCCGCACCCCGACCGGGGTGCGGGCGTGGATCGAGGACGTGGTCGTCGACCGGGAGGCCCGCGGGGCGGGGACCGGTGCCGCCCTGGTCCGGGCGGCGGTCGCCCTGGCCGCCGAGCACGACGCCCGCACGGTCGACCTGACCTCGCGCCCCGACCGGGAGGCGGCCAACCGCCTCTACCTCCGCCTCGGCTTCGAGCAGCGCACCACCAACGTGTACCGCTACACCGTCTCCGGGTAGCCGAGCGGCAACGGGCACGCTGGATGCACTTCGTGATCGTGGGCGGCGGCCCGGCCGGGACCCAGGCCGCCACCGACGCCGCCCGCCTCGGCGTCGAGGTGACCCTGGTCGAGCGGGACATCGTCGGGGGGGCCGCCAACCTGTGGGACTGCGTTCCCTCCAAGGCGATGATCGCCACCGGGGGCGCCATGTCCTACCTCCGCCGCACGCCCGGAATGGGCCTGGCCGGTGCCGAACGTGTCGACGGCCGGGTGGACCTCGACAGCCTCCGCCGTCGCATCGAGTCCATCGCCGGCCGGCTCGAGCAGTCGACCCGGGCCATCCTGGCCAGCCAGGAGGTGCGCCTGGTCCGGGGTGTGGGTCGGTTGGAGGGCCAGCGGACCGTGGTGGCCGACACCGACGGCGGTGAGGAGCGGTTCGAGGCCGACGCCGTCCTGCTCTCCACCGGGAGCCGCCCCCGCGTGCCCGACTGGGCGGCGGTGGACGGCGACCGGGTGCTCACCACCCGGCAGGCCTACCCGCCGAAGGAGCTTCCCGAGCACCTGGTGGTGATCGGGTCCGGGGTGACCGGGGTGGAATTCGTCCACATGTTCTCCTCGCTCGGCTCCGACGTCACCCTGATCGTCAGCCGCCAGCAGGTGCTCCCGACCAAGGACCCCGAGGTGGCGGCCGAGCTCGAGAACGACTTCCTGCGGCGGGGGGTGCGCCTCTTGAAGGGTGCCCGGGCGGTGGCGGTCGAGCGGACGGCGACCGGGGTCGACGTCCGCTGTGACGACGGTCGGCTGGCCACCGGATCCCATGTGCTCCTGGCCATCGGCGCCGTGCCGAACTCGGAGGGCCTCGGCCTGGAGCAGGCGGGCGTCGAGGTCGACCCGGCCGGCTACGTCCCGGTCAACCACCACTGCCAGACGAACGTGCCCCATGTCTACGCCGCCGGGGACCTGTCGGGGAAGCTACCCCTGTCGTCGGTCGCCTCGATGCAGGGGCGGAAGGTGGCCGAGCACGCCATCGTCGGCCACACCGTGGCCCACCGCCACCTCAACTACGACAAGGCAGCCTCGGCCATCTTCACCGAGCCCGAGATCGCCGACGTGGGCCTGGCCGAGGCCGACGCCTTCGCCGAGGGCCGCAAGGTGCGGGTGACCAAGGTGCCCTTCGCCGCCAGCGCCCGGGCGCTGATCGACAACGATCCCCGGGGGTTCGTCAAGATCGTGTCCGACCCGGCGACGGGGGTCGTGCTCGGGGGGTCCATCGTCGGTCAGCACGCCGCCGAGCTCATCTCGGTGGTGGCCCTGGCCGTCACCGCCGGCCTCCGGGTGCAGGACATCGTGGAGTCCATGCTGGTCCACCCCAGCCTGTCCGAGGCGCTGGCCGAGGCGGCCGAGTAGGGCGCTACCCGCCGCCGCCCCCGCTGTCCCCGCTTTCCCCGTCCCCGTCGCCTGGCCGCCGGCGCCACGCCGCTTCGGCCCGTGAGGTCACCTCGTGGAGCGGCAGGCCGGTCTCGGTGGCCACCCGGGCCACGTCGTCGGGCTCGGGCTTGGCCCTCCCGGCGCCGACCTTCACCGCCACTGGGTGCCCGGCCACGGTGACCTCGGCCATCTCCCGGGCCGACGGCCAGCGCTCACCCGCGGTGGCCCGCACCCCGAAGGTGCCGGTGGCGTCACGGACGACCTGCCGGAGCCGCCCGACCGCCGCCGGATCGCACAGGGCGTGGAGGACGTGCCCCGGCCGGCCCTTCTTCATCACGACCGGCGTGACCCAGGCGTCGTGGGCACCGGCGTCGAGGAGGGCCGAGACGGCATGAGCCAGCTGCTCACCGGTCGCGTCGTCGAGGTTGACCTCGAGCGCGGTGACCGGCTGGCCCGGCCCGGTCGCCACCGGTGGCAACGCCGTGCCCACCACCACCTGGGTGCAGTTGGGAAGCTCGTCGTGCTCCCGGGCACCGGCTCCGAAGCCGGTGGCACCGACCGTCATCGGCGGCAGCGGGCCGAACGACGAGGCCAGGGTGGTGAGGAGGGCGGCGCCGGTGGGGGTGGTCAGCTCCATCGGCAGCGACCGCCCGTAGGTGGGGGCGCCGGCCAGCAGGCGCACGACGGCGGGGGCCGGGTTGGGGAGCAGCCCGTGGTCCGAGCGCAGCGTGCCGAGGCCGACCGCCACGGGCGACGACGTCACCCTGTCGATCCCGAGCACCTCGAGGGCGGCGGCGGTGCCGACGATGTCGACCACCGCGTCGTGCCCGCCGACTTCGTGGAAGTGCACCCGGTCGGGGTCCTGGCGGTGGAGCAGCCCCTCGGCGGCGGCCAGGGCCCCGAAGCAGGCGAGCGCCCTGGCCGCCACCCGGTCGGGGAGGGCGGCGCCGCCGATCATGGCGACGATCTCGGCGTGGGTCCGGGTCGGCGGCGCCGCCTCGGTCGTCGCCACCACCGCCCGGGTGCAGGCGATGCCACCCCGCAGCACCGGCTCGGACTCGAGCGACCACCCGGGCAGCGGCAGTCGCCGGAGGAGGGCGCGCACCTCGTCGAGGTCGGCCCCGGCGTCGAGCAGGCTGCCGAGCGCCATGTCGCCGGCGATCCCCGAGAAGCAGTGGAACCAGGCGGCGGTGGTCACCGGAGCAGGCGGGCCACGGCGCAGGCGGCCCCGAAGCCGTTGTCGATCCCGACCACGCAGATCCCCGCCGCACACGAAGCCAGCATGGCCAGGAGGGCGGTGACCCCCTCGAGGGCGGCGCCGTAGCCGACGCTGGTGGGCACGGCCACCACCGGCGCCGGGGTGATGCCGCCGACCAGGCTGGCCAGCGCTCCCTCCATGCCGGCCACCACGACCACGGCATCCGCCTCGGCCAGGTCGTCGGCCGAGGCCAGGAGGCGATGGACCCCGGCGACGCCGCAGTCGGCCAGCAGGGTCGGGCGGAAGCCGAGCGCCTCGAGGGTAGCCCGGCACTCCTCGGCCACCGGCAGGTCGGCGGTGCCGGCGGTGAGCAGGAGCACCCGGCCCGGTCGCCGCGGTGCCCCCCGCCAGGCGGCGGTGGCCAGATGGCCGCCGGCGGTCACCGTGGGCTCGCCGTGGCCCGCCTCCCGGGCGGCGGCAGTCGCCGCCGCCACCTGGGCGGCGGCGGCCCGGGTGAGGAGGACCGGCCCGGGTCCCTCGTCCAGCAGCTCGACCACGATGGCCGCGCAGTGAGCGGCCGACTTCCCCGGGCCGTAGACGGCCTCGCCGAGCCCCTGGCGCAGCGCCCGATGGTGGTCCACCCGGGCGAAGCCCAGGTCGGCGAAGGGCAGGCGGCGCAGCCGTCGGACCGCCTCGTCGGGCGGGCAGGTGCCGCCGGCGACGTCGGCGAGGAGCTGGCGCAGCGTGGGCTCGTCCATCCCGGTCACTATCCTGCCCGGGTGTGAACCCTCCTGCGACTTCGGTCGCCTTTCTCGGCCCGATGGGCACCTTCACCGAGGAGGCGCTCCTCGGCCAGCCCGACTACGCCGCCGCCGCCCTCGAGCCGTGCCCGTCGATCGGCGAGGTGCTCGAGGTGGTCAGCCGGGGCGACGCCGACCTGGGGTTCGTGCCGATCGAGAACGCCATCGAGGGGGT
Organism: Acidimicrobiales bacterium; assembly: GCA_050743865.1. Taxonomy (GTDB): domain Bacteria; phylum Actinomycetota; class Acidimicrobiia; order Acidimicrobiales; family RAAP-2; genus DAHUZJ01. Next base: position 4,971 of record JBOGGE010000126.1, on the reverse strand, counting down.
TGTCCGGGACACCCTGGACGCCCTCATCTTCGACGTCGACCTGCTGGTCCAGCGCGAGATGGTCCTCGACGTGCGCCTCCATCTCATGGCGCCGCCCGGTACCCGCTTGCCCGACATCCGGCGCGTCGTCTCCTACCCGGTGGCGCTGGCCCAATGCCGGCGGTTCGTCGCCGCCGAGATCCCGGGGGCCGAGCCGGTCGCCGCCAACTCGACGGCCGACGCCGCCCGCACGCTCGGCGAGCATCCCGAGCCGGGGACGGCGGCCATCGCGCCCCGCCTGGCCGCCGAGCTGTACGGCCTGGTGATGCTGGCCGAGGACATCGAGGACTTCCCGGGGAACCAGACCAGGTTCGTGTCGGTGGCCCGCTCGGGGGTCCCGGCACCCACCGGCAACGACCGGACCAGCATCGTCTGCTTCCAGGACGCCGACCGACCGGGCAGCCTCCACGGGATCCTCGGCCAGTTCGCCGCCCGCAACATCAATCTCACCCGGCTGGAGTCCCGACCGACCAAGCAGGGTCTGGGGGACTACTGCTTCGCCGTCGACCTCGTCGGGCACCTCGACGACGAGGTGGTGGCGGCGTGCCTGCGCGACCTGCACGCCGGCCTCGCCCGGGTGAAGTTCCTCGGGTCGTACCCCGCCGCCGGGGAGCGCGCCGCCGCCCGCCGCCAGGAGGTCGGCGACGCCTGGCGGCAGGCCGACGAGTGGCTGGCCGGGCTGCGGGCCCAGATCGGCTGACGTGCCGCCGGGCCGCGCCCCCGCCCCTCGACGGTGGCCGTGATCGGGCAGCCGCACGCCCTCCTCGGTGTTGCATCGGATCGTGGACTGCATCGGGATGCGTAAAAGCTCGGAGCTCGAGACCAGCGGCCTCGGGGCCGCCTAGAAGGGTGGCCGACACCGTCGTCGTCCTGAATTTGCTCCTGATTGAGGAGCTCGAGCCGCTGGTGAGGCCGCTCGGACGGCCGATCCGATCGTGAGCTGATGGGACGGTTGACCAGCCCGCAGGAATGTCGCCGGTTCGTCCTGCCCTTCCCGCTACCCCCCGGTGAGGCGGCATGCGTCGCGCTCTGCATCCACCGCAACCTCGCGTTTGCGACCGACCAACGACGCTCTCGCGGCCGTGGGCACGTTCATTCCCGATCATCCGTATGAGCGAACCCGCACGCTCCTCGTCCGCGCCACCAAGGAAGGTCGCATCTCGAGGGAGCGGGCGAATGCGCTGCACGACGAGATGCGACGGCTCGGCCTCTGGGACAAGGAGCCACCTTTCCCGTAGGTCGGATCTCCCCCCGACGCCGGGCGACCCGGGCACGCACGGTGTCCGGGACTGGTTCGTCTCGGGGCCCGCTCACTCGACCGCCGAGTGCGCCATCTCCGCCGGCTGGCGACCGGCGAAGAGCCAACCGACGACCGCCGCGAACGCCGGCATACCGAGGAGGATGAGGAGGAGGTCTCCGACGGGAATGTTCCCGAGCGCGGCGATCCCCCCATTCATCGAATTATCTCGTAGCCAACCGATCATGGCGATGTAACCGCCGAGCGTGCCGAGGAGCGCACCGAGAAAGCCGAGCGCTCCGGCCGTCACCGCGGTCAGCGTGCGACGGGTGAAGCTGGACGCACCGGTCGCAGCGAGCGTGCGGAGATCGCTGGCGGTCTCGCTTCGCACCAGACCGACGGACATCCCGAGGACGCCGAGGGCGATCACGATCCCGAAGATCGTCGCCCAGCCGGTGATGGCTGTGGAGGTGGGCTGGCTGTTCCTCGCCTCGACCGACAGCTGGGTGGTCGACGCCGCCAGCTGCGCACTGGCGATCTGGGTGGCCGAGAAGGGCTGGGATCCCTGGATCAGCCATGTGGACGTGGTCGCTCGGAGGTGGAACTGGCGCATGGCGTGCTCGGTGACCACCGTGATCGGCGCCGAGGTCCCGGCCGGCAGCGCGCCCATCTCTTGCACCACTGGGTGGGCAAGGCAGTGGGTGGCGGCCGTACAGCTCTGGGACGTGGGCCCTTGACCGGGAGCGCCCGGAGCTCCTGCGGCCTTGGCGTTCGATGTGTAGTCGAAGACGAGACCCGAGACGCCCGAGAGACCGGGGCGTGAGCTCAGGATGTCCGCGTCCGGGTTGATCTCGGACGCCCTGATGCCCAACGCGGAGAGCAGGTGTGGGGTCGCAACATATACCTGCCCGTCCCAGTTTCGACCCAGGTGCGTTCCACCCAATCCGGCATCGGGGGTCTCGAGGGCGATGAGCTGTGCGCCGAGCCCTCTCGCGATCTTCTCAGCGCCCGCCCCAAGGTGTGCGGGACTCGCCGACTCGACCGGATGTGTCGTGACCGGAGCGAGCTGACCTCTCGACGTTCGGTGGACGATCGGCTGGCCAGGCGGCGGAAAGCTAGTGTGGAGAGCGAGCTCATTCGACGAGAGGTTCGGGCCCGCATAGTCGAAGACGTTCCCGTACCGGGACGCGGCAGCGAGCATCACGATCACCGCGGCGAGGACCCCCACGCTGATGGCGGCGAGTGCCGATCCCGATCGGCCGCGGTACCGGCCGAGGTCGCGCAGCGCCAGGCGCGTCGCGATCGGCGCAGGGCGGGCCAGCCTCGCCGTGAGCGACAGCAAGAACGGCGCCAACAGGACGAGCCCTGGGATGAGGAGCACGATCCCCAGCACGAGCTCGGGCATCCCGCCGCTCCCGTTGCCGTGGTGGGTGCTGCCCGAGTAGCCGAGCAAGAGGAACGCCGCCACAAGGCAGACGATGCCGGGGACGACCGAGCGGCGGATCTGGCGAGGTGGTGCCGGGCGACCGGAGAGCGCGGTGACAATGGGCACCTTCGTGATCGCCTGAGCGGGGCGAGAGGCGGCGAAGTACGCAGCGACGACGGCGAGCACCATCGCCGTCACGACCACGGGCCACGAGAGCGCCAGCACCCCGATGACGTGGTGCGAGCTCTGCTCGAGGATCGGTCGATAGGCGAGCCAGACGACGATGCCGACCACCAAGCCGGCGACAGCACCGACGAGACCGACGACCGTACCGTTGGCGCGCACCACGAGGCTGACGTGACGGTCGGTCGCGCCCGTCGACTCGAGCATCCCGATCGACCGCAGCCGACGCTGCGCGAGCACGGTGAAGCCGCCGACCGAGACGAGCGCGATGAGCAGCATCCCGAGGACCAATGCGGCGAGCGAGATCGTCTCAGGATTGAAGACGTTCGACCGCGCCACCGTCGCCGGAGTCTCCACATTGTGGCCGATCGAATGCAACGACACGCCCGGGGCGTCGAAGAGCGCCGTGACCTGCGTGGGGTGCTGCACCTGTCCGGGCTCGACCAGCGCGAACTCGTCGAGGAGGCTCTGGGGGTTCTCGACGATGCCGACCACCTTGCGCTCGGTGCCGCCCGGTCGCCAGGTGCTCCCGATCCTCAGGTGGAAGTCCGAGGCGACGCCGTTCGTGACCGCGACCTCGCCGGCTTCAGCCGGATACCGGCCCGAGACGAGCGAGAGCATGGGGCCGCTGAATGGTCCGTGCGGGTTCTCGGCGACCAGCTGATAGGAGTTGGTCGACCCAGGGATCGACGTCGTGCTCTGCTCGATCACCTCGACCCGGCCGAAGCGGCGCTCCAGGCTCCTGATGACGCGCGCCGTGTGTGCGTCGTGGGCCGTGAAGGACACGCTGTCCTGTGCCGTGCCGAAGCCGAAGCTCGCCGGCTGCGGGTCGTTCGTCGCCACGGCCGAGCCGACGATGGTGGCGGCGACGGCCACGGTGATGAGAGCAAAGATCAAGAACTGCTGGCGCCACTCCCGCCGGAAGAGCCGCCAGGCCCAACGGATGACGGCTCGTCGGGCGGGTGCTCCTCCGTCGGCGGGGCGGGCACCAGCGACCGGAGAGAGCACAGCCGTCGTCATCGGGACTCTTCCAGGGTCTCGTGCCCGGCCGCCCGGTTGTCGGAGGACGAAGCGATCAGCGGCTCGGGAGCGTCGGGCGCCGCCGGCTCGGCCATACGACCATCGCGGAGCAGCACCACCCGGTCGGCAGAAGACGCGAGGTGAGCGTCGTGGGTGACCACCACCGCCGCGACCCCGCGCTCACAGGCGGTGCGGATCATCGCCATCACGGCCTCGCCGTTCGCCGAGTCGAGCGCCCCCGAGGGTTCGTCCGCCAGCAGCACCCGGCGTTCCCCGACCACGGCGCGGGCGATGGCAACCCGCTGGCGCTCGCCACCGGAGAGCTGATCGGGGTAGTGGTCGGCGCGGTCGGCCAGCCCGAGCCGCTCGAGAGCGGCAAGACCGGCGGCGCGGGCCTTCTTGGCCGGGCGGCCGTCGAGCTCGAGCGGCAGCGCGACGTTCTCCGCCGCCGTGAGGCCTGGCAAGAGGTTGAAGTCCTGGAAGACGTAGCCGATCGTCCGTCGGCGAAGACGCGCCTTGTCGTTCCGGGACAGCCTCGAGAGCGAGGTGCCCGAGATGCGCACGTCCCCGCTCGTCGGTTCTTCGAGACTGCCGGCGATCGTGAGCAACGTGGACTTTCCCGAGCCCGAGGGACCCATCACCGCGACCAGGTGGCCCTCGTCGACCGAGAGATCGATGTCGTCGAGGGCGTGGACCTCCGTGGCGCCCTCGCCGTAGGACTTCGAGATGTCGTGGAGCTCGAGCAGGCTCATTTGCGCCGACCGTCCTCTGCCGGGAGCCCGGCGTCGATGTTGGGAAGCAGACCCGCAGACATACTCGGTATTATACTGGGAATAGCCCAATTGTCAAGGAGCCGCCCCGCCCCGGCAGTCGACGGTGGTCGACGACAGATGGGGTTATGAGCGGGGGCTCGGCTCCGGGACTTTCGCCAGCAGTGCCTCGGGGGTTGGTGGCGGGACCGTCTGGTCGACGATCCGCCCGTCGCGGATGAAGACCACCCGGTCCGCCCACGACGCCAGCTGCGCATCGTGGGTGACGACCATCGCCGCCACGCCGCGGTGGCAGG
>JBOGGE010000125.1:0-14168 GCA_050743865.1 Acidimicrobiales bacterium | reverse complement strand
CCGTCGAGCCGGGGGCGGCGCCGGTGGTCGACGGCGGCGGGATCGCCGCCGTCGAGGCGGCGGCCAGCCAGCTCGGGGTGGCCTACGTGTGGGGCGCGGCGGCCCCGGGAATCGGCTTCGACTGCTCCGGGCTCACCCAGTGGGCGTGGGGGCGGGCCGGGGTGGCCATCCCCCGCACCGCCGCCGCCCAGTACGCCGCCCTCCGGCACGTGCCCGTCTCGTCGGTCGAGCCGGGCGACCTGCTCTTCTACTACGACCTCGACGGCGACCGGACGGTCGACCACGTCGTCATGTACGTCGGCGTCGGCCCCTACGGCACCGGCACCGTGGTCCAGGCGCCCTCGCCCGGTCACCCCGTGTCCTACGCCGCCGCCTGGTCGCAGGGACTGGTCGGGGCGGCGCGACCGTGAGCCCGGTTGGCGATGCGGCGGCCGGGTTACGCTCCAGCGTGAGCCTCTCGTGAGCGGCCACGAGCCCGGCACCGGTCCGGCCGCCGTGGCGAGGCCGGCCGAGGGGGGGGATCCCGGCTTCGAGGTGCGGTCCGGCGGCCTGGGCTCGTCGGCGCAGGCGGTGGCCCTGGCCACCCTGTGCATCGTCCTGTTCCTGACCTTCCTCGACAACACGGTGGTGAGCGTCGGGCTGGCCGACATCCAGTCGACGCTCCACGCCGGGGTCACCTCCCTGCAGTGGGTGGTGGACGGCTACGCCCTCACCTTCGCCAGCTTCATGCTGGCGGCGGGGACGATGGGGGACATCCTCGGGCGCAAGAAGGCCATGCTGATCGGCGTCGCCATCTTCTGCGCCGGATCGGTGGTGTGCGCCGTGGCGCCGGACGTCGACGTCCTCATCGCCGGTCGGGTGGTGATGGGCATCGGCGCCGCCGCCTCCGAGCCCGGCACCCTGTCGGTGCTGCGCCACGTGTACCCCGACCGGGCGACCAGGGCCGACGCCCTCGGGGTGTGGGCGGCGGTGTCGGGGCTGGCACTGGCCCTGGGCCCGGTCATCGCCGGCGGGCTGGTCGGGGTGGCCAGCTGGCGGGCCATCTTCTGGTTCAACCTCGGGTTCGGCGTCCTGGCCTTCGCCATGGCCCTGGCGTTCGTGCCCGAGAGCTCCGACCCCGAGGGCCGCCGCTGGGACTATCCCGGCACGCTGCTCGGCGGCGGGACCCTGGTCGCCCTGTCGTTCGCCATCATCCAGGGCGAGGTGTCCGGCTACGGCACCTGGTGGATCGACGTCCTGTTCGCGGCGTCGGCAGTCCTGGCGGTGGCGTTCCTGGCGGTCGAGCGCCGGTCACGGAGCCCGATGATCGAGATCGGCCTGTTCCGCTACCCGCCATTCGTCGGGTCCAACGTCGTGGCCTTCGTCACCTACTTCGGGACCTTCTCCATCTTCTTCTTCACCGCCCTCTACGTCCAGGTGGTGGTGAACGCCTCCGCCTACCAGACGGCGCTCGACTTCCTGCCCATGGCAGCGGCGCTGATCGTCGGCTCGGCGGTGACGGGACCGTGGGTGGCCCGCGGCGGGGCCAGGGCCCCGATGGTCGTCGGCTGCCTGGTGGCGGCGGCCGGCGTGTTCGCCACCGGCGCCACCCTGGGCCCGCACGTCGGCTTCTCCACGCTCGGGTGGGTGCTGCCCATCGCCGGGATCGGGTTCGGCATCGCCCTGGTGCCGGTGACGTCGGCGGCGCTCACGGTGGTGCCCCCCGAACGATCGGGGATGGCGGCGTCGGCGACCAACACCAGCCGGGAGATGGGGGCGGTCATCGGCGTGGCCGTGCTCGGCGCAGTGGTCGACTCGAAGCTCACCGGCGAGCTGGCCGCCCGGCTCAAGGCCATCGGGATCCCGCCGAGCTTCCAGAGCCTGGTGGTGCACGCCGTCACCAACGGCGGGCTCGGATCGGGCGCCGCCGCCTCGGCCCAGCACTCCAAGAACGCGGCCGTCGCCAAGATCGCCACCCAGGTCATCCACGCCGCCTATGCCGCCTTCGGCTCCGGGCTGCACCTCTCGCTGGACATCGCCGGGGCCGCCCTGGTGGGGGGGGCGGTGGTGGCGGCGGCCACCGTGCACCGCCACCGGGGCGAGCTCTACGAGCTCTGACCCCCCGGCCCGGCGGTCGGGGGGTCGGCGGTCGGGGGCCCGGCGGTCGGGGGCCCGGCCGGCGATGTCCCCTTCTGGCCGCCCCACCCGGCCGAGGGCAGGTCTGTGCCTTCGGCCATCTCGTCCATGCCGATCGGCCCCTCGGCCTGCCCGGTGAGGAACTGGCGGATCACGGGGTCGTCGCTGGCCCGCATCTCCTCCTTGCCGGCGAACTTCACGAGCCGGGAGCGGAAGAGCACGCCCATGTAGTCGGCCACCCGCATCACCGAGGCGATGTTGTGGGTGATGATGAAGAAGGTGGCGCCCGTCTCGCGCTGGGCGGTGACGACCAGGTCGTCCAGGTAGGCCACTCGCACCGGGTCGAGACCGGAGTCGGGCTCGTCGAAGAGGACGATGTCGGGCTCGGTGACCATCGCCCGGGCCAGCCCCGCCCGCTTCTTCATGCCGCCCGAAACCTCGCCGGGCAGCTTCTTAAGGTGGTCGAGCAGCCCCACCAACTCGGCGTTGTGCAGGACCACCTCCCGGATCGCCCGCTCGTTCTTGCGGCTGTGCTCGCGGAGGGGAAAGGCGATGTTGTCGTAGAGGCTCATGGATCCGAAGAGGGCACCGTCCTGGAAGAGGACACCCAGCTTGCGTCGCACCTCGTAGAGCTTGCGCTCCCGCATCCCGACGATCTGATCGCCGTCGACCCAGATCTGGCCCCGGTCGGGGCGGAGCAGCCCCAGGATGTTCTTCAAGAGGACCGACTTCCCGGTCCCCGACGGGCCCAGGATGGCGGTGGTGCGACCCTTGGGGACGTCGAAGGTGACGTCGTCGAGCACCATGTTGGTGCCGAACGCCTTGGTGACCCCCCGCAGCGAGATGATCGGTTCGCCCGGAGCGATCCACCGGCGCGGCGCGCCGGGCCGGTCGAGCGGTACCCCGGTGATCGTGCCGGCACCGTCGCCGGCGTCCCGGTCCTCGCCCGCCTTCATGGTCCGCGCCGTGGTTGCAATCGACCGCTCCTGCATGTCGCCACCCGTCGTCGACGGCGTGCCCGCCGCCCCGTGTGGCGAGGAACGGCGCCGGTCGCACCACCTGACGGTCCCGCCGCCCCGCCGCTGCCGCCTCGCCATTACCCCACATGTGCACGTACCCCGAGGGACGGCTCGTCACGCCAGGGCTGCGGGCTGCGGGCTGCCGGCTGCCGGCGGCGCCGTAAGCCGGGCGTCCGAGCATCGTTCCTCGGGGTGCCGGGCAGACGTTGCCCGGCTTGCAGTGGACTGCCAGGGGGAACCGGGTGCGACATCCGGACGAGGAGCACAATGGGGCGCGTGCGGGTGGCGCCGCCGTCCACCCGGCACCGACGTCGGTGCTCCCGGCGCGCCCGCTGGACATCCCCCGTCCCCAAGGCAAGGTCGCCGCCGCCCTTGGCGAGACGGGCCGGATGTTCGCCATGGCGTTCGAGGCATTGCGGCTCGTCGCCCGCGGGCTGCCGGTCGACGAATTCTTCGACCAGTGCTGGTTCCTGGCCCGGGTCACCACCATCCCGCTGATCCTGGTCTCCATCCCCTTCGGCATGGTGATCGCCCTTGAGGTCGGTTCGCTGCTCCAGCAGATCGGCGCCCAGTCCCAGTTGGGGGCGGCCATGGTGCTGGCGGTGGTGCGGGAGCAGGCCCCGGTGGCCACCGCCCTGTTGATCGCCGGCGCCGGCGGCTCGGCGATGTGCGCCGACCTCGGCTCGCGCCGGATCAGGACAGAGATCTCGGCCATGGAGGTGATGGGGATCAACCCGCTCCACCGCCTGGTCCTGCCCCGCCTCCTGGCCGCCACCCTGGTGGCCTTCCTCCTCGACGCCGTCGTCAGCGTGGCCGGCATCGCCGGTGGGCTGTACTTCGGCGTGACGGCGGTGCACGTCACCCAGAGCAGCTTCTTCGCCACCTTCTCCGAGCTCAGCCAGATCGCCGACCTGGGGATCGCCCTTTTCAAGGCGGCGGTCTTCGGCTTCATTGCCGCCATGGTCGCCTGCTACAAGGGCATGTACGCCAAGGGGGGGCCGAAGGGGGTGGGCGACGCCGTCAACCAGGCGGTGGTGATCACCTTCATCCTGGCGTTCTTCGTGAACTTCGTGCTCACGATCTTCTACTTCAACTTCATCCCCCAGAAGGCGATCTGAGATGCTCGCCGGAAGGACGTCACGGGCTCCGGCACCGGTCCGGGCGCTCCGGCTCGCCGGCAGGGCACCGGTCGGCTTCCTCGACGGCGTCTACGGGCACCTCCACTTCTACGCCCGCATCGCCAGGGCCATGCCCCGGGCCGTCCGCTACCCGCGCGAGATCGGCGTGCTCATGTCCGACATCGCCATCGGACCGGGGGCGCTGATCGTCGGCGGGGGGATGTTCTTCGTGGTGATGAGCATCGCCTTCTTTACCGGCACCGAGGTCGGCCTGGAAGGGTTCACCGGGCTGTCGCAGATCGGCGCCCAGGCGTTCAGCGGCGTGATCTCTTCGCTGGCCAACACCCGGGAGATCACCCCGCTGGTGGCCGGGGTCGCGCTGGCGGCGCAGGTGGGAGCCGGTTTCACCGCCCAGCTCGGCGCCATGCGCATCTCCGAGGAGATCGACGCCCTCGAGGTGATGGGCGTCAACAGCGTCGTCTACCTGGTGGCCACCCGGGTGTGGGCGGCCCTGGTGACGATGGTGCCCCTCTACCTGGCCGCGCTGTTCGCCAGCTATGTGGCCACCGAGCTGATCGTCACCCGCTTCTTCGGGCTGTCGCCGGGGACCTACCACCACTACTTCTCGCTCTTCCTCCCGCCGATCGACATCTTCTACTCGTTCGTCAAGGCGATGGTGTTCGCGGTGGCGGTGGTGTTCATCCACTGCTACTACGGCTACCACGCCACGGGAGGGCCGGCCGGCGTCGGGGTGGCGGCAGGCCGGGCCATCCGGCTGTCCATCATCGTCATCGTCCTCATCAACCTGTTCCTGTCGCTCGTCCTCTTCGGCGGGATCAACGTCACGGCGCGGTTGGTCGGATGAGCCGGCTGCTGCGGGCAACGGTGGCGCTGGCGGTGGTGGCGGCGGTGACGGCCGGGGTGGTGGGCGCTGTCAGCGCCGCCAACGGCGACTACTCGGGCGACTACCCGGTGAGCGGCACCTTCCCCCGGGCCGGGGAGGGGCTGGTGGCCGGCTCCGAGGTCGTCTTCCGCGGCGCCCAGGTGGGCCGGGTGTCCCAGATCTCCCTGGCCGGCCGGGCGGCCCGGGTGACGCTCCTCCTCCAGCCGGGCTTCCACCTGCCGGCCGACGCCAAGGCCACGGTCGAGCCGGTCAACCTTTTCGGCGCCGAGCAGGTCTCCCTCAGCGTGCCTGCCGCCGGGCCGGTGTCGGGCCCCTACCTGACCGCCCACGGCAACATCGCCCGCACCGCCACCTCGGACGAGCTCGGCCACCTCTTCGCCGCCGCCTCGCCGCTGCTCTCCAAGATCGACACCACCGACCTGGCCACCGTCATCGGCGAGCTGGCGCAGGCGTCCAGTGGCGAAGGTCCGCAGATCGCCCAGGCGATCGGCGCCGGGGCCCACCTCGCCGCCTATCTCGACCGGTCCCTCGCCGCCCAGCTCGCCGCGCTCGGCTCCTTCAGCCGCTTCACGGCCGCCCTCGCTCCCGACGGCAATGCCGTCAACGGGCTCTCGGCGCAGGAGAACGCCGCCCTCCCGACGTTCAACGCCGAGGCTGCCCAATACCGGACCCTGCTGGCCAACCTCACCTCGTTCTCCAGTGTCCTGGCCCGGCTGCTCACCGACTACCACCCTGACATCGCCACCCTGCTGGCTGACGGCGACAACGTGGCCCGGGTGCTCATCGCCCAGCAGGCGGAGCTGGGCCAGGTGATCCGCGGCGCCTACCAGTACGCCCAGAAGGTGGGCGGCGGGGGGAGCAGCGAGGTGCTGCCCGACGGCAGCCGCTTCGTCTACTTCAACACCTTCGTCCTCTTCACCGACGTGAACTCGCTGGTGTGCGACCTGCTGGCCCCAGCGCACCCGGGCCTGGCCTACCTGGAGCCGCTCCAGCAGGCGTTGGCCGGGGCCGGGACGGCGTTCACATGCTCGGCCCAGCTGGCCGCCTTCGACGCCGCCCAGGCCGGCGCGGCCCCGGCGGCGCAAGCTGTACCGCCGCCCCCCGCCACCCCGCCGGTCCCGCCGTCCCCCGCCACCGGGGCGTCGGGCGCCCTCAACGGACTGGGCAACGACGTCTACGGCATCCTGGGACAGCCGTCACGCCCCGCCCCGCAGTCGCTCGGCGGCTACATCGGCGGCCTGCTCGGAGGCGGGACGTGAGGGGCCCGGGCCCCCGCCCCGGCCGGGCGCCACGCATCGCCGTGAGCGCCGGGCGCCGGCTCCGCCACCTGCCGCCGACGGTGTGGAAATTCGCCGTCTTCACCGTCGCCTGCCTGGTCCTTCTCGTGGTCCTGGCCGTCCACGTGGGGAACCTTTCGCTCTTCTCCTCCCGTCACACGATCAAGGCCCAGCTCACCGACGTCACCGGGCTCGCCGTCGGGGACCCGGTCGACGTGGCCGGGGTGCGGGTGGGGCAGGTGTCGAGCATCGCCGTCCAGCGGGCCCACGCCATGGTGGACCTCAGCGTCGACAACACCCTGAGGCTGCGCCGGGGCACGTTCGTCGGGCTCCGGTGGCGCAACGTCATCGGCCAGAAGGACGTCTACCTCTACCCGGCCAAGCGGGGGCCGGTGCTGGCGCCCACAGCCACCGTGCCGATCAGCCACGATGTCTCCGACGCCAGCGTGAACGCCTTCTTGAACTCGCTCGGCCCGCTGCTGGCGTCGATCAACACCACACAGGCCAACGCCTTCGTCGAGAACGTGTCGGGCGCCCTCCAGGGCGACACCGCCAAGATCGACCAGCTGATCGACAGCGGGGCCGCCATCTCGAAGACGGTGGGCTCGCTCGACACGCAGGTCGGCCAGGTGATCGGCAGCCTCGACCAGGTCCTGACGGCCATCGCCTCGCGCAGCGGCGACCTCGGCTCGCTGGTGTCGAACCTGAAGACGGTCGCCCAGTCCCTCTCGTCGCGCAACGGCCTGCTCGACGCCGTGGTCGGCAACCTCTCGCAGGTGGCCGGCGACCTGGCCAACCTCATCGGGACCAACCGGTCCACCCTCGACGGCACCATCTCGGATCTCGACACCGTCACCGCCGACATCGTGGCCCACCAGAACGATCTGGCCAGGAGCCTTTCGACCCTCGGGTCGGGGCTGGCCCCCTACGTCGAGATCTCCTCCTACGGCCAGTGGTTCCAGGTGGAGACCGTCTACACCTGCCTGGCCAACCAGACGTCCTGCACCTACTACGAGCCGACATCGCCGCCGTCGGGGTCGGGGGTGGGCGGAGGGCCGCCATCCGGCGGCCCGGTCCCCGCCGCGCCGAGCGGTGCGCCCACCGGCGCGGCCTCCCCCAAGGCCGGCGGGAACGGCGCCGGCACAGGGACAGGCGGGGGTGAGGGCACCTCCGACATCCCCTCCATCCTCGGCAAGGTGGCCGGGCCGGTCCCGTCCCTGCCGGGCGCGGGCACGGGCGTGGCCGGGTCGGGAGGCGGGCGGTGAAGTCGTTCACCGAGCGCAACCCGAAGACCATCGGGGCGGTGGCCGTGATCGTGATGGCCGCCCTGGTGTGCGCCGTCATCTTCCTCAATCGCAGCATCTTCGAGTCCGGGTACCGGGTGTCGGCCCGTCTCCCCGCCGCCGCCGGCATCGGAAAGGGCACGACGGTGCTGCTGGCCGGGGTCAAGGTCGGCACCGTCGACTCGGTGACCGTCGACGGCAACGCGGTCGACGCCGCCATGACCATCAACGACGGGGTCGTCCTCCCGCACCGCACCGACGCCGCCGTCCAGGTCCAGACCCTCCTCGGGGTGATGGACGTGGCCCTCAAGCCGGTGGGCGGGTGGTCCGACCCGCTGCGCCCGGGCGCCATGATCACCGACACCTCGGTGCCGACCGAGGTCTACCAGCTGCGCAATGCCGCCGGGCACCTGCTGTCGCGCTCCGACGCCAAGGCGCTCAACGGCGTGGTCCAGTCGATGGCGGCCATCACCAAGGGCAAGCAGCAGCAGGTGGCGCAGATCATCGACGGGCTCGGCAAGCTCACCACGACGGTCGACGCCCGCAGCGGCCAGGTGAGCCAGCTCATCGACTCGGCCAAGACGGTGTCGACAACCCTGGCCCAACACGACCAGCAGCTGGCGACCGTGGTCCAGGACCTCGGCACCGTGGCCGGCGGCCTGGCCTCTCACAGCGCCCAGCTGGCCAGCCTGATCGACAACGTCGACGCCATGGCGTCGGAGACCGACGGCCTGGTGGGTCAGGACCGGCCCCAGCTGGACGCCCTGCTCCACCAGCTCCACACGACGCTCGGGGTTGTCGGCCAGCACCAGGACGACCTGGCCCAGGCGGTCGGGTACCTCGGGGCGGCGGTGAAGGGCTTTGCTTCGGTCGGTTACTCGGGGGCGGACGACACGCCCAACTCGTGGGCCAACATCTACGTCAACGCGGTGGGGATGACGCCGTTGTCGGGGGTGCTGGGGCCGTGCGGCTCCCTCACAGAGGCCCTGACAGAGATCCTGGGGCCGACACCGCTGGCCTGCGGCCGGCGCACCGGGCCCCTGCCCGGGACCAATCCGTCCAACCTGGCCCCCGGCCCCGGGGTCGACGGCGGTGCCCGCCCGGGGTCGGGCGGATCGGGCTCGGGGTCGGGCGGCTCGGGATCGGGATCGGGCGGATCGGGGTCGGGGTCGTCGGGCGGATCGGGGTCGTCGGGCTCCGGATCGGGCACCAGCGGGCCGCCCGCCGGCCTGCCGGCAGGGCCCGACTCGGGGCTCGGCGGCCTTTCCCAGCTGTTCGCCCCCCTGACCGGGGGAGCGGGTAGATGACGATCTTCACCCGTCCCGCCGCCCCGGACACCCCGGCCACCGGAACCCCCGGCGGTTCGGGGGAGGGCGGGAGCGGCCCGGCGCCGCCGGCCGGCGGGGAGCCCGGGTCGGTCCTGCGCTCGGCGCCGCGCCGTGCCCGCCGGCGCTGGTGGTGGGTCCTGGTGGCGGCCATCGTCGCCGCCGGGTCGCTGGTGGCCGTCGACGTGACCTCGGCACCGGCGGCGTACCCGCTGGGGGCGGTCTTCGCCAAGGCGCCCGGCCTCTTCCCCGGGGCGGCGGTCGAGGTCCTCGGCGTCCGGGTGGGCACCGTCACGTCGGTGCACAATGTGGACGACTCGGTCCGGGTCGGGCTCAGCGTGGACAACGGCCGCCCCATCCCGGCCGGGGCACGGGCGTCGCTGGTCGAGCCGGAGCTCCTGGGGGAACCCGACATCGAGCTGGACCCCGGCTATACCGGGGGCCCGGCGCTGGCGTCGGGGGCCGTGATCCCCGAGTCCCGGACGGCCGTCCCGGTGTCGACCGAACAGCTGCTGAAGTCGTTGCAGCGGACCCTCGACGCCGTCAACCCGCACGCCGTGGGCGACCTCATCACCAACCTGGCCCAGGATCTCAATGGCCAGGGCCAGGGGCTCAACAAGTTGATCGCCGGGGCTGCCGGCACCCTCACCCTCCTGGCCGCCAAGACCGACGACCTGGGACAGCTGAGCGGAGCCCTGGCCCAGCTCACCGGGACCCTCGACTCGCGCACGTCGGAGATCAGCAAGCTCATCACCGACTACGACACCGTGTCGGGGGTCATCGCCCAACACGGCGGTCAGCTCGGCGACTCGATCACCCAGCTGTCGCGGGCCAGCACACAGATCGTCCAGCTCCTCACGCCGAACCTCGGTTCACTGGAGCAGGACGTGGGGACCATCACCACCGTCGGGCGCACCCTCGACCGCAACCTGGGCAACGTCGACCAGACGTTCCGCTCGGCCACCGCGCTCTTCGCCGCCGCCCAGCGTGCGTACACACCGACCCACAACTGGCTGACACTTAATCTGCAAGCACCGGCCGGCGTGACCGGGGCCTACGTCGCCGGCCTGGTCCGGGACCGGCTGGCCGGGGTGTGCCGCCGTGTCGCCGCCCACCACGCCTCGGGGCTCAGCCCCGCCCAGCTCCAGACGCTGGCCCAGTGCGGCAACCCCAGCTCGGGCTTCTTCGACCCGATCATCGACCAGATCCCGGCGATCCTGAACGCCGTCGCCTCGGGGACGGCCCCGCCGTCGGCCCCCAGCCCGGCCGCCATGCTCGGGCAGGGTCTGGCCGAGATCCCCGGCTTGCCCCAGGGCCCGTCCGGGTCGGCGGCAGGCTCCTCGACGCCGTCGCCGGCGGCGCCGGGGCTGGGCACGGCGCCCACGACCACCACGACGGCGCCGCCGGCCGGGTCCTCGGGGGGCACGGGATCGTCGCCCTGCCTGGGCGGCTTGCTGGGCTCGACGCTTCAGTGCTCGTCGGGCTCGGGCGGCTCGGGAGCGGGCGGCTCGGGAGCGGGGTCGTCGACGAATGGCTCGGGCGGCTCGGGCTCGGGCGGCTCGTCCGGCGGGCTGGGCGGCCTCCTCTCCTACCGGCGCCCGCTCGGCTCGGCGGCGTCCGGCACGCCGGGGCCAGCCCCGGCGCTGCGCACATCGGGCCTCGGGGTGCTGCCCCCGCTGCCACGGACAGCCCCCGGGGCGGGGCACGGGCACGCGGGGCACGGGCACGCGGGGCACGGGCACGGGCACGGGCGCCGGCACGGGCGTCCAGGACGCGCCCTGGGCCGGGCCGCCGGTCGCGCCGGTCCCGTCGCCGGTCCCGTCACCGGGCGCCAACCCGCCGGAGCCGGACGGTGAGGGGCGCCCACCCTCGCCGTCGGCCGGCTGCCGGTCGCCTGGCCACCCGGATCGCCCGGCGGGCGGCGGCGCTCGCCGCCGGTGGGGCGCTCGCTGTCGGGCTGTCGGGCTGCCTGGTCGGCTCGGCACCGACGGTCACGGTGCGGGCCGTCTTCTCCGACGTCGGCACACTGGCCAGTGGCGCCCAGGTGAAGTTGGCCGACGTCCCGGTGGGCCACGTGACGGGGATCGGCCTGGCGGGATCCCGGGCCCGGGTGACCATGTCCATCGACCGAAGTGCCCACGTGCCGGCCGACGTGGTGGCCAAGCTGGCGCGGGCCACCATCCTGGGCGAGCGGTACATCGAGCTCGACATCCCTGCCCACCGGCGGGCCCCGCTGCTGGCCGACGGCGCCACCATCGCCCGCACCGCCGTGGTGCCGGGGGTGGAGCGGGTCATCGGCGAGAGCGCCCAGGTCTTCGGGGCCATCTCCACGGCGGAGCTGTCCCAGATCATCGCCGCCGGGGGCCAGGGCTTCATCGGGCAGGCGGCCTCCTTGCGCCGGTTCCTTAACGACATCTCGGCGGTCACCGCCGGCTACGCCAGCCGGACGGCCCAGATCCGGACCGTGGTGCAGAGCCTCGACCAGCTCGGCACCACGCTGGCCCCGACATCGGGTCCCGACGCCCAGGCCATCAGCACCCTGTCGCAAACGGTGTCCATCCTGGCGTCGGACGCCACACGGTTCGAGAGCCTCCTCCAGTCGCTGGACGACGTCTCGGTCCAGGGGAACAGCATCCTGTCCACCTACTTCCCGCAGGTCACCGACCAGCTCCGGGCACTCGGCGCCGTCTCGGCCCAGCTGGCCGAGCATCAGCAGGACCTGGCCAACCTGCTCCGGTACCTGCCCGAGCATGACGCCACCATGTCGTCGGTCACCCGCAACGACTTCCTCCAGATCCTCAACAACCTGATCGTCTGCGGCATCCCGGGCGGGGGGTCGAGCCCGACACCGGCCTTCACCTGCAATGGCGCCGGCTCCGGGGGGAGCGGGGGGTGAAGCCGTGAGGTCGTGGCGCCTGGTGGCCAATCTGATCGCGTTCCTCGTCATCACCGTGGCCCTCATCGTCTACGGAGTGGTCGACCTTCTGGGCGACCCGCTGCACTCGCCGACCGCGATCTCGGCCGTCTTCCCCGACGCCTCGGGCCTGTTCCCGAATTTCTCGGTCGAGCTCAACGGCGTGGACGTGGGGACGGTGTCGGGTATTCACCTGGCCCGCACCGGTGCCGTCGTCGACATGGCGATCGACTACGGCGTGCGGGTCCCCGGCGACGTCGTGGCCACCATCACCGTCGCCAACGACCTCGGCGAGCAGGTGGTCGAGCTGACGCCGCGCCACGGGGGCCGGGCCCCGGCCCTCGCCTCGGGGGCCGTGGTGCCGGTCAACCCCAGCGGCATCCCGGTACAGGTCGGCCGGGTGGTGGCGTCGGCGTCGCGCCTCCTCCAGGCCATCCCGCCCGGGAAGCTCAACTCGCTGCTGGCCGACCTGGCCACCGCTCTCAAGGGAAGGGCCGGCGACCTGCGGACGATCGTCTCGGCCGGCACCACCTTCTCGCGGGAGCTGGTGGCCTACCAGCACCAGTTCGACGCCCTGTTCGCCAACTCGCCGCCGGTCATGGACGCCGTCACCGCCGTCGGGCCGCAGCTCCGCCAGGCGCTGGTCAACACCGAGTCGGTGCTGGCCGTGCTGGCCCGGCGCAAGACAGACCTCACCGGGCTCCTGCACAACGGCTCGGCAGCCACCGGCCAGCTCGGTGGCCTGGTAGCCAACCAGCAGGCCGATCTGGGCTGCCTGTTCCACGACTTCTCGCAGACGGCGGCCAATCTCGATCAGCCGGCCAACCTCGCCAACCTGTCCCAGTCGCTCACCCTCAACCGCTACTTCTTCGGGGCCGTGAACGCGGTGGCCGTGGCCGGAACGGCCAAGCCGCTGACGTCGGGCGCCGCCGCCGATCCCGACCAGGTCATCCTCCGCACCCGGCTCCTCCTGCCACCGGCCACGCCGCCGGGGATCGCCTACGCCACACAGGTGGGGCTGCCTCCGGTGGAGCCGGGGGCCGGGTGCAGCACCGAGCTGGGCCAGGGTGTCGGTCCGGCCACCCAGCCCGGCTTCACGGCGGCGGCCGGCGGAACGCTCCGGCCGGCGACGGCGGCCGACGCCCAGGTGCGCGGGGGCGGCGATCGGCCGGGGAGCGCCCGGTCCAGCGCCCGGTCGGCCTACGTGGCGCCTTCGCCGTCGTGGCCCACCCTGCTCCTGACGGGCGCCCTGGCGGTGCCGGCACTGTTGCTGGCCTGGGGCTCCAGGCCCTCGCGACGGCGGGCGCGGCGGCGGGCTTGACCGTGCGGCGGCGGCCGGGGGGCGGCGCGTCAGGGAAGGGCGTGCCGGACGTTGCTCTTGGTGAGGAGGGTGGGCGGAGCGGCTCGAACGCCGCCGGCCCGCCGAGAGGAGAGGAGAGACCATGGCCAGCGGCATAAGGGTGGTGGGCGCGTCGCCCGGCACCGGCGGCGCGAGCGAGACCGAGGCGGGTACCGGGGCCGGGACCGGGACGGGGGCGCCCACCGGGACCGGGACGGGGGCCGGGACCGGGACGGGGGCGGCGACGGGGGCCGGGATGGGGGATCCCGGCCCGCCGCCGGGTCGGCGGCGCCGGCACCGGGCAGGCATGATCGCCCTCAGCGCCGTCGCCGCCCTCGGGGTGGCCGGGACCGTCGGGTTCGGGGTGGCGTGGTCGGGGCAACGCTCGGCGCAGGCCGGCCAGGTGCAGGTGCGGTCGGCGGCCCGGTCGTTCCTCGTCGACCTGACCAACTTCGACGCCAAGACCGTCGACGCCGACTTTGCCGCCATCACGGGCATGGCCACCGGCGACTTCGCCGGCCAGGCGGACCGGTTCTTCAACTCGTCGATCCGCCAGGAACTGCAGCGAGCCCTCGCCTCGTCGCGCGGCCAGGTCCGCGATCTCTTCGTCCAGAGCTACTCGGGCGACCGGGCCACCGTCTACGCCGTCGTCACACAGCTCTACACCAACGACAAGATCACCTCGCCGCAGTCCGACGTGCTGCGCATGGTGGTGGACCTGCGCCAGGGCGGGGGCCGGTGGCAGGTGGCCGACGTGACGGTGCTCGAGGGCCCGTCGCTGGCCACGGGCGGCTCGGGCACGGCCACGGGCGGCTCGGGTACGGCTCCGGGCGGCTCGGGCACGGCTCCGGGCGGTTCGGGCACGGCTCCGGGC